>CACXXY010000070.1 GCA_902771655.1 uncultured Bacteroidota bacterium
CACTCCTCGGCAACCTTGGTGGTCAGCTCCATATAGTCACGGTTGAACAGCTGGAGGTCTTCTGTATAGGGGATGTCGCAAGAGTTGATGCCACCCTTGCGGTTGCGCACCACCACGTTGATAGCCATCTGGTCGTAGCGGAATAACTTGCCTCCCTCGGGCAGCAGGTAGAGCTCCTCGGTTGCGGTGGCCGCCTTGCCGATGCACCAGCACATCAGGGTGTTAAACTTTATGCCATTTTTTTTGCTGATTTTCACCAGCTTGCTAACATTCATCGTTTTTACCAATGTCACCATTGGCATAGGGGCATTCAGCCACATCTTGAAGGCGTACGCTCTCGGGGTTTCTTCGGGGTTGGTTTCTTGTTTCATTTTCAGGGATTGGATTGAGTATGTAAAAGTACGAAAAATGTGGCGTTAATTGTTGCATTGGCAACGTAATATATTGAACGCCCCGTATTCTTATGTTAAAAGCCAAGTGTAAATTGCGGCTCCGAGGAGGCATGGGATCAGGCCGATGAGCATGCCCCAGAGGAATTGCACGAAATGGTATTCTTCATATTGAAAATATTTTCAAATGGCAAAAATACGCAAAATATTCATGAGTCAGTAGTGCCGTAATTCTTCAGGAGCAAAGCTGAAGACGGAGATGTGGATGGTGCTGCTGTCATCATCTAGGATGAACCACGGATTGCGGAGAGGGTGCGCCACATTTCGAAGGAGGTGCATTTCGCGGGCGGGAGTGTTGCCTTCCACACATAAGACGGCCACCTTCCCGGACTTGGTGCGTGCCACGTCCACCACCAGCATGGCGTGGCCATACTGATGGCCATTTCGAGCCGGATATACCAGCACATCGCCTGGCTGGACTTCCCGAACAAGGCGTGGAACTGTTTCCATGTACAGAGACGCTGTATTGCACATTCCATATACTCTTTTCAGATAACTCTCGAAAGCATTTCTATCCTTACCTCCCTGATACTGCATCTTTTGTCCGTTGACATCCGTAAAGCAAATATCCTTGAAGCGTCCCATCTTGTACAAATACTCAGCCCGGAGTCTCATCGTCACGTCGGCACATTGCTCATAGTTGGAAAGCAACTTCATATCCACCACTGCTGCCGAAAGCCATTGATAATTGGCATCTCCACCTGTGTAAAGCTGTACTTTGCACCCTTGCGGTTTCAAGGGCAGGGAACGAAGATAGGAGGCATAGCTTTTGTCTTGCGCCTCAATTCTTTGGTAAGCGAAAGGCGTCGGAACTTCTCCGATATGTCGAGCGTTTCTCAGACTGCTGGTCCTTGATGAGCAGGCCCACCATACCCAAATGCCACCTGTAGCCAGCAGGATGATGACAGCAATCATTACGGCAAGTTTCCAGCGAGTTTTCTTGTTCGGTGATTTTTCTTCCATAGGGGAGATTTGAGGTTTTAGAGGTGAAAGTACGAAAATGTGGGAGGTGTTGCGTTAACAATGCGGCATACGGAACAGAGGTTATGTTGCGTTAACAATGCAAAACATGGAATATTAGTGGGACCTGCGTGTAAAAGACACCAATTCGGGATTAGTGCCATCTTTTCCGTATTCGCTCACGAGAATGTAATGTTCGTCGCAAGCGATGCCGAAGCAGCGGTTGGGGCCGATTTCCACTTGTGTGCCCCAATAGGTGGCATTGTCATCGAGGAGTTTTACTTTGTTGCCGTTGATGGTGTATTCCATGTTGATAAACGAGCCCTGAAGTACGAAGAGGTTTTTGATTTTTGGCAAACCTTTGATGCCGAGTGCGTTGGCCTCTTCAATAAGTTGTAGCTTGATGGGCGAGATGGCGGATGGAAGCTGGTCGGGGGGCAGTTGCCAACGCTTAAGGGTGGGATAAAACTGTCGCAGCATAGACTTCAGTTCCTCTTGGGTGAGATTTTGGCCGGTGTTCTTGTTGTATTCGTCCACAAATTGGGAACAAGACCCCACCATTTCCTCCATTGTTAGGTTGTCGGTGAAGGCGCCGTCTTTGTAGCAGTAGATGCAGTATTCTTCGCTTTTTGTGCCGTCGTCGTTGGTGCCGAGGATTTCATCGGTGAGCGGCATTCCGCAGCTTTGACAAAATTTCATTTCTTTTCCCATGATGTTTTTTTGTTTCTTGTTTCCTGTCCCCATACAGCGCTCCTTCGTCGCTTGTGTGGGGTTATTAGCACTTCGTGCGTATTGTCCCTTTGGGACTGCTCAAGGAAGTATCTTGTTACTATTGTTAGTTCTTGTTGCCAGTTTTCTTTCCAATTTCATTATTTTTACCGGTCGTTCGGAACCGATTTGAAGTTTGCTGCAGTAATTGATCTCGCCAGTATCGCGGAAACCGCATTTCTCCATCACGCGGCCCGAGGCGGGATTGTCGGGGAAGTAGTCGCTCCAAATGGTGTGAAAGCCTTTTTCGTTGAAGCAGTATTCAATCAGCAGTCGCAGCGCTTCGGTGCAGAAGCCGCGGTTCCAGTAAGGTTTCGCTATCCAGTAGCCCGCCTCCACGTCGTTCTTGCCGATGTTGATGTTGCTTTCGCCGTGGGTGTAATATCCTATGCAACCGATAGGCTCGCCCGTTGCCCGCAACTCTATAGCCCAGATATGGTCGCTGTTGAACACGGTGCGGATAATCTCCAGACTCTCCTCCACACTTTTATGCGGTGGCCAGCCCGCACGGGGCCCCACTTCTGAATCGGAGGCGTATTTGTATAGCGTCTCGGCATCGCTTTCGCGCCAGGGGCGAAGCAGTGTTCTTTCAGTTTCCAGCATTCAATTTTTTTTAGGCTGCAAAAATACGTTTTTTTATGGGAATTATATGCTGAGAAAAATACTAAAACCTTCGGGTTCGCTGGCAGTATGCCTCGTACTCTTCGCCGAAGTCGCGCCGAAGTCGTTGTTCCTCGCTAAAAACCTGTGTCATCATGATAGAGAAGAAAAGCACCAGTACAAACAATGCCATAGGTTCCCACAGCCATACAACAGCACCGAGGAGGTAGATCAATGTTCCTGTGAGCATGGGATTGCGGTTAAGGCGGTAGGGACCGTCAGTCATCAGATGCTGTGTGCGTGGTGCCACTTCATGTCCGAAGGCGTCCATCGGATTGCCCTTGCCGCGCTGTCTCATATAGACAATGGTCCAAATGCTTAGTGACAACCCACCGAGCATCAGTATGATGGCGACAATGGCTCTTGCCGTACCGACAGGCCACAAAGCGGGTCTTCCCGATACCAGCCACATGATGGTTGGCATCAGTATCACAAAAAGCAGTCCGCCAAGTAGATAGCCAATAAATTCACGTAGTTTTCTCATGTAATTCAGATCTAAATAATTCGTTTTGTCTTCCTGATTTCCATCACTGCTGCCACAGCCTCCACCAATCCTAATATAAAATAGAGGTTGCTCATGGCGTTGAAGCCCCATACCCACCATTCGAGTACAATCCAAAGCATCAGGATAATGCCGCATGCAAGGACAGCCCATTGAGCGAGCTGATGCTTTTTGAACAGCAGGAAGGCCGCCACAAATTGTGTGAGTCCGTTCAGAATCAGCAGCACAAAACCCGACGGGATGAAGGTGTTGAAAAAGATGTCCGGCCAGGGCATCTTTGCTCGCAACAGCTCTAACAGTGGTTCACCGCCCCACATTACGCCCATAGGGTCTATCCACATCATCACAGCACCGCCCACTGCACCGATGCCAATGAAAAGAGTGAGAATTTTTTGAAGCTTGACCATCTTTGTGTTTTTTTCTGATCCCATCAGTACTGATAATCTGTCAACATTCGGAGAGCTTGATGAGAAACTGGAAACGTTGAAAGTGCTTATTGACAGTTCTGAAAATTGAGTTTTTCCCGGATGATGTCGGCAAGAAATGCTGTCACCTGCTCGGGACTCATGCCTGTGATGTTGATGACAAGGTCATAGTTGTGGGCATCGAGGCGTGACTTGCCAGTGACGCTTTTGACAAAGGTGTCACGTCTGTTGTCGATATCTTTGATGACTTTCTCGGCCTCTTCTCTGCTGAGATTCTGTTTGCGGGCGATACGGTCGATACGTGCGTTATCCTCAGCGATGATGAGGATATGCACCGCATTGGGCTCGTTGTGGAAGATATGGAAGCCAGCTCGGCCTATGATAATGCAACTTTCTTTAGCGGCCAGTTCTCGCATCAGTCGGGCTTCTGCATGATAGACACTCAGCGGTGTGGCTTCGAGAGGTGTATCATTGGATGAACTGACGGCGCCAAACTGCTGGTAGAAGCGGCAGAAATCATCCCACCAAGTGACTCTCTGAGCCTTGATACGTTCGATATTCTCAACTGATAAGTCAAATTGCTGGGCTACACTGTCCAGTATTTTACGGTCGTAAACTTTAACGCCGATTTTTTTACCCAGCAGCCGGGCAATCTCTCCGCCACCGCTGCCACATTCTCTATTGATGGTGATGATGAATTTGTTCATATATGTATCTGATTTTTGAATCGATAAAGTTAGATAAATTTCAAACGCAAAGTTACAAAAATAATCCTTGCAATAAGAAAAAGCTAATGATTTTTCTTATCTTTTGCTGTCTTTCCCTGCTTAAAAAACGATTTTTTTAAAGCGATGCGTCGGGACCGAAGATTTCCTTGGCGTAAGGCGTGAGGGGAATGTGTTTGGAGAGCCAGAAAATTGGCATCTTGACATATAAAGGTCCGCAGGCGTAGGGTTGCACACTATATTGGTTATATACTGCAGTAATGACAGAACGGGTACTGTCAATAAAGAAGCAATCGGGCATCGGCAGCCGTTCCTTGTATTCCTCGAAAAGGCATTCTGTGGTGTTGCCATCTTCCTTGTTCACCACCAAATCTTCCAGGGCACGGATCAGCACTTCTCCAAGTTCTGTGGTGTCAATGAAATCTTCCAAATGGACAATCCGCTTGGTATTCAAGTCGATGGTCATGATATCAATCACATAATAGCCATGAGCGGCGAACGCTATACAGCCTTCTGTATAAACCGAGAAGGTTACCAAGTTGTCATCGCGGTCACAAGTGCTGGTGATATGGGCGTAATTGTAAGGTTCCAGAGTGATGGAATCAATTGTTTTAAGAAATTTGACTCCTTCAAGAATATCATCATCTTCCTCAAACCAAGTATGTTTCAAAAAAAGTTCTGTCGCTTCCTCCAAAGTTTTGGCGGCAGTATCTCCAAAAGTGAAGCGAATCAACGCTTGCTCCAACTCAGGAGTTAGGCAACCTTCGTCAGGCCATACAATCGAATATTCGTTTTCCACCTGCAAACGATTCTCTTCCATGCCATAAACCGGTTCGAAGGTGATGAGTTCCAAGCAACGTTTACCGTTAACTGCATGAACTCCGAAATCCACGTTTTTCTGTTTACAGGCACCAAGTACAAGTGCCAAGCATAAAATTGCTGCGATAAGTTTTAGTTTTTTCATATCTATTCTATATCTTTAGGTACTGTTATATACCATTCTTCAAGAACTCTCTAAGACCAAGATGAATTATACCATCATAATTGCTTCGAGTGACTAAAGGTGATAACGAAATGACATATTTAGGATAGTTGTCCTTGATTTTACTCAAAGTCCCGAACTCTCTTTCCGTGGTTTCTTCCGTCGCAATTAAATAACTCACCTGTACATATACCTTTATGTCGTTTTTGGTGCAAACGAAATCAACCTCGTCGGCTTGAAGCTGTCCAATTCTCACATCGAAATTAAGTTGTGTAAGATGTTGATATACTACATTTTCAAGAACCTTTTCAATGTCTTTTTCCCGCCTGTTCAACCCCGACAGCAGATTTCTGATGCCAATGTCCTCGAAATAGTATTTTCCGTTTGTCTCAAGAATTTTCTTACCATGAATATCATATCGCTGAACGCATTTTACCAAATAGGCTTCTTCAAAATAAGAGCTATAATCAACAACTACATTGGTGGAAACTGTCGTTCCAATGTTTTTCATATAGTTGCTAATATTGTTAGCAGAGGTCGGTTTACCTGTATTGTCGGCAAGATATTGCAATAATTTGTTCAGAAAAGCCACATTGCGGATATTGTGACGCTCTATGATATCTTTAAGAACCACTGTATTCAAAACACCTTGTAGATAGTCGTGAACGTGTTCTTCATTGTCAATTCCGATTTGGCGCAAACCAGACTATCGTCATTGTCCTCTAATTCATGAAAAGTCAGAAACTCTGAATACGACAATCCATGCACATGAATTTCTTGACATCGTCCTGACAATAAGGTGCTTAAATCTGATGACAACATACGGGCGTTACTTCCTGTGATAATAATATCGGTATTATCTTCTGAACGATAACTTCTCACTGAACGTTCCCATTCTTCAATATCCTGAATTTCATCGATAAGTATGAAATTATGTTTCTCTTTGGCAAATTTCTTGTCAATATAATCATTCAGATCAGTGTAATTCTTGATAAAGTCAAAATCTTTCTTTTCCTTGTCGATGTATATGATATTGGTGTCAGTTTCCACCTCGTGGCGCAGCATAAAATCCTTCAACACAAAGCTTTTCCCTATGCGGCGTTGTCCTACCAATACAATTATCTGACCTTTCCCAAGCCAAGAATCAACCTTGTCGGCATAATATTTTCTTGAAATCAAATCCATAAACAATAATTTTTTTGCAAAAATACAATTTTATTGTTTATAAACAACAAAATTTGTGATTTTATTATTTTTATCACTTATGAATCATTACTACTGATGCAATATTTTCTTATTTAGGCTGGTGAAATAAGTGTGTTATAAATAATGTAAGCGATTAGTCGTGCTGAAAGCACGCAATCCTATTAACCCCTAACAAGGCCGAAGGCCGCAGTTTGGGGTGGCGATGCACATGGTGTAATACAGCGTGCCAAAGGTACGCTACTATGGGAATCATTGTAGCGTGCCTTCCGCACGCATATCACACATTCATTATCACTACCCCACACCACGCACTATCGTGCTTGTGCGGGGTTAATAGGATATTGTGCCTTCGGCACATTAAGACCAAGGAATTCTATTCTCCCGTCAAATACATAACCATTCTTCCGTTGTCGTATAGTTCAACCGTGATGTTGTGATATGTCCACATCAAATATTTGCTCTCTTTGCCTGCTTGAACAGGTTCCTTGCCTGTCAGTCGTGTCAGGATTTGGCGGACTTGCGTATGCTTTTGTTTCACATTGGCCATTGTCCCGGAGCTGCGGGTGTCGGAATTGTAACAGTTGGTTTTTAACCACTCAAAAAAGACACCTCTAACAACAGAATCACTTTTATGCACACAATAGTCCACCGACAAGGTCTTTTTGCTATCGACTACGGTGTAGTAACTTATTTTCCCAAATTTGTTCGTTTGAGTGCTTTTCGGGAAATAATCATTGGCTAATTCCCTGAACTCTCCTTGACAAGTAGCCTGCAATGCCTTCTCCACACTGTCTATCTGCGAAAGGGTCAGATGGTCGAGATTATTCAAAAGGAATTGAAGCAACGGTTTGATGTTATCCGTGCCGATATAGGACAGTGAATCCTGATTATGAATAATATGGCAGATGTGAATGAGCGTATCTTGGATTTCCAGCACACCATACGAATTTTTGTTTTCTTTAAATTGCTCAAAACATTGGTTCGGAGCAGGATTATCACCCCTATAGCAATCAATCCATTGAAAAAAATGATATCGATGCCCAAAGTCAAACTTGTTAAGCAGTTTCCCGTCTTCAAGTTGGGCTATGTATGTTTTTTCCTTTGTATTCACCAAATAGTAAATATCCCCATTAGTCAAAAATGCGTCTGAAAACACGGAGTCATAAGTTTTTTCGTCCCACAAATTGTACTTGTCTTCTCTGCCAGTGAAATGGAATAAAGTAGGAACAGGGGTGGTGCTTAGAGATTCTTCGCTTCCCCAACTACCAAGGTTATATAGATATTTATAACCATCACGGACAACAGCCTCGTAGGTATGATTGTATTCACATAATTGTGCCTTCCCTTCCAAAGAAATCAACGTGTCCACCTTGCTGCCCCGGATAAAATAATAGACACTGTCTTTTTTGATGATACGTGACAATTTTCCAGACATAATGTATTGGGAAACAGATGTTTTTTTCTTTTGTTTGGAAGGCTTTTCAATGAACCATGTGTAAGCTCCCCATTCGCCCACATCAACAACAGCGACACTGTACAGGTCGTCATCATATATCAGATTGGAAACCACTTCAACGGGTATCCATTGCCAAGTATCCATATCAAAATAATAACCTCCTTGTTCATTGCGAAGATGATATGGGCTTAAGTAAAGGGTGTCGTGACGAACAAAAAGGTCACCATAAGAGTTTCCTTGAAAATCTTTGGGCAAACTCACCTCCACAATATCTTTCCCATCTTCAGAAATGACCAATAAACGGTTCCTCGATACCCAAAAGTCATAGATTTGTTGATCCTCGAAAATGCAGAAGTAAAAGCCATGGTATTTGGCCGACCATTTCATTGTAAACTCCGAAATAGGACTTATGTAATCGGCAGCGTTAATCCGTATGGTATCTTCCACCACCTTGAACTGTTGTGCCCGCACTGGAATTGCTATTGCCAAGAATAACAGTACCGTCATAATGCGGAAACAAAACTTAATACGAAAGGATATAAAAGGTGATTTCATAGGATTAATCGTGATTTATATTCGTCTTCATTTCATTTTATCTTTCGCTGTCTTCGCAAACTCAAAGAGCGATTGGGGCAGGTGGCAGTAGCCGGTGGGATTCTTGTCGAGGTAGTCCTGATGATACTCCTCAGCGGTGTAGAAGCTCTCCAGCGGCTGTTTCTCTACGGCTAACGGAAGGTCGTAATGCTGCTGTTCCTCGGCATATACTTTGTTGATTACAGGCAGGTCTTCGGCATCGGTGTAGTAGATGCCGGTACGGTAGCGTGTCCCCTCGTCGTGTCCCTGCTTGTTCAAGCTCACAGGGTCAATGGCCTTGAAGAACATCCGCAGCAGAAATTCCAGACTCACCACCTCCGGATTATAGCCCACACGGACGGTTTCGGCATAGCCCGTTTCGTCGGTGTAAACTTCCTTGTAGGTGGGATTTTCCGTATGTCCGTTGGCAAAACCCACTTCGGTTTCCACAACACCCTCAATCTGCTTGAAGAAGTGCTCCGTTCCCCAGAAGCAGCCTCCCGCCAAGTATATCTCTTTTGTTTTTGTGTTCATTGTTTATGGTTTTAACGATGTTTTTCAAAATGATACCAGACCGAAGAAATCTATTCTCCCGTCAAATACATCACCATCCGGCCTTCTTTATACAATTTTATGGTGAGATTACGGTATTCCCATAGTAAATACGTGCTTTCACCGACTTTTCTCACAGGATCCTTGCCTGTCAGCCGGGTCAGAATCCGCCGTACTTCCTCCGTCTTCTGCTTCTCTAAACCAAGTTCATAGTAGTCATTATAACATATATCACTTTTCGGATTTTTATCCCAATCGAAAAAGGCCCCGCTGACCATAGAACTGCTTGTATTCACGCAGTAAGACACTGTAAACATTTGTTTATCATCAATTACCGTATAATATTTGATTTGCTTATACTTCCCCGTTTGATATTCATCAGGATAATATTTATTGGCCAGTTCCTTAAACCGTCCGTATGATGTTGCCTGTAGGGATTTCTCCATTTCATCTACCTGAGTATAGGTCAGGTGGTCGAAGTGATTCAAAAGATAGGTCAGCAATGGCTCAATACTGTCTGTACCGATATAGGGCAAAGTGTCTTGCTTATGTTTAATATGACGAATGTGAATCAGCTTGTCCTGAATTTCCATCACACCATAAGAATTTTCATTCTCCCTGAATAGCATAAAGCACTGGTTCGGGGCTGCATTGAGCCCCCTACGGGAACCATACCATTTGAAGAAATCATATCTTCGTCCAAAATCAATCACATTATGTATTTTATCGCCTTTCAATTGCGCAATATAGCTGCTTTCCTTCGTGTTCACCACATAATACAACTGATTATCCGTCAAAAAAGCATTATGGAAGAGCGTATCATAGACCTTCTCGTCCCACCAATTGTCTTCGTCAACACCTTCGAATTGAAAGAGAGTGGGAACAGGAGTAGTGGTTAAAGAGTCTTCGCTTTTCCAACTACCAAGGCTATATAAATATTTATAACCATCACGGACAACAGCCTCGTATGTATGATCGTTTTCACATAATTGTGCCTTTCCTTTCAAAGAAATCAAGGTGTCCACCTTATGGCCATGAATGAAATAATAGACATTGTCCTTTTTGATAATGCGCGATAGGTATTGGGCCATGATATATTGATTCACTTTCGCTTTTGTTTCAGAAGGCTTTTCCATAAACCAAGTATAGGCTCCCCATTCTCCCATATCTACATAGGCTACGTTGTATTGATTATCCTCATAAATCACATCAGGAATCAGCTCTAAAGGCTGCCATTTCCATTGTTCCATGTTAAAATAATAACCATGTTCACAATGGTAGGGCTTTAAGAAAAGCGTATCATGTCGTACAAAAAAGTCTCCATAATAATCGTATTTCTCATAGGGCAAATCAACTTCTTTAACCTCCTTTCCATCTTCGGGAAAGACCAATAACCGATTCTTACATATCCTATGCTCATAGATTTGTTCATCTCGGAAAATACAGAAATAGAAGCCTTGGTATTTAGCCGCCCCTATCATTTCAAAAGTTGAGATCGGGCTTATGAAGATCGCATCATCAATCCATACAGTATCCTCAAGAAGAAAAAATTGGTCAGCCAATTCCTTCATCTTTGAGCCACTGTCCTCATCTTTTGGTTTACAAGCACCTGCTATGAGAGCCAAGAAAAAAATAATTGCTATGAGCTTTGACTTATTCATGTTTCTATTGTTATCAGGAACTTCTATATATTCTATTTCAGTGCCTTTACGGGGCATTCCTTCTTGCATTTATTACATAGAATACACTCCGTGGCATTTTTGCGTTGGCGGGAATCGTTGTTCACCTCGACATCCATCGGGCAGACTTTTAGACACTTGCCACAATGGATGCATTTCTCTTCGTCGCAGCGAATGCGGAGCAAGGAGAAGTAGCTCATCGGCTTGAGGAAGACCGTGATGGGACAGATGTACTTGCAAAATGCGCGGTTGTCCTTGAACAGCACAGCCAAAGTGATGCCGACCACGTAATAGACCAAATTGCCGATGAGGAAGAGCGCGAATAGGGTGTGTTTGGTGGCTTTGCCGAAATGGAACAACAGGAGGATAAGGATTAACGACAGCGCAAACATGATGTAACGAATAAAGCCCAGCTTCTTTCGTGGCCCTTGCGGCTCTTTGTAAGGCAACAGGTCGAGAATCATGGCCGTCCAGCAGCAATAGCCGCACCAGCCCCTACCGAACAGTAACGGACCGAAAATCTTGGCGACGGCATAATGCAGCACCCCTGCCCCAAAGAAGCCTGAAAGCAGGTAATACCAGAAACCCTCTATCTGCATGTTCTCCCTGCAAATCAGGCCGAGGAAAACGAACATATAGAGCCCAACGCCGAACTGGACAAACTCGCGGGCATATTTCTTTCCAGCGGCAGACAGCGCCATTCCAACCCCTATACAGATACCTATGTATGTAAAATTGAGGAAAAAGAATAAATTGCCTGTGGCCAGCCATAATGACACAGCGAGAACCTCAAATGCGGCGAACAGGATGATGGCGGCTTTGAATTTTTTCATGAGTTACGTTTCGTGGAATCTTTCTTCAAATTATAGCTGCTTTACGGGGAAGGTGAAATAGGTGTCAGGGTAGGGCTCATTGATCAGCGTGAAGTGCCACCATTCCTCGTCGTAGGGCTTGAAACCGTGGCGCAACATGGCGCGACGAAGAATCATGCGGTTCTCGAATTGCTCGGCAGTGATGGTGCGACCAGAGGGACTGTTGCAAATGCCGGTATATTCACCTGTTTCGGGGTTGCCACCAAAATCAGGATGGCTTTCGAAACCGAACCAGTCAAAAGTACCACCCATATCCACTTCCTTCTCTGTGGTCATGTCAAAGAGGGTCAGGTCAACGGTGGAACCACGTGAATGACCGCTGCGGCGAGCAATATAACCTAAATCGAAGTAAAAATAGGGCTTCATCAGCGTGTCGGTGACGTCATCACCCCAACGCATGAAATGATCCACCCCCATCTGCGGACGGTAGGCGTCGTAAATTTTCAGACGGTATCCTTGTGCTTTCAGCTCATCGCTGACGACTTTGAGACTGTCGGCAGCTTGGCGTGTAAGCAATGCGGTGGGCTCAAGATAGCCATCTATGCGTGCCCCCACAAAATTGTAAGTGCTGTAATAGCGAATCTCAAGAATGGCGTCTGGAACAATATCCGTAATCACTACAAAATTGCTGGCGTCTTCCGTGGCTACATACGTTTTCTCTTCCGCATTCTTAGAAATGGATTTTTGGGTGCAGGATGCGAAAAAAATACCTGATATCACCCCGAATGTAATAAGTAAATTTTTCATTTTTAATATTTTACAAAAATATGCACTATTCTATTTCTAACGCAAAATTACAAAATTTCTTTGATATTTTTTCTTTTTTATCGAAGCTAAAAGCCTTGAAAATATCAATAAATTTCATTATCTTTGCCATCTTTTTGAAGTTGTTGAGATTGTGTTGTATTTTTTTGAAATTCAGAAGATTATATATAAAATAAATTGATAAAAAACATAAATTGACATGGAAAAGAAGAAAGTTGAGTTTTGTCTTGTTTACCGCGATATGTGGCAATCATCAGGAAAGTATGTGCCTCGTGTCGATCAATTACTCGAAATTGCTCCAGTGATTATTGAAATGGGATGCTTCAGCCGTGTGGAAACCAATGGTGGAGCTTCCGAACAAGTGAATTTGCTCTATGGTGAGAATCCTAATAAAGCTGTGCGCCAGTGGTGCAAGCCGTTCAACGATGCCGGCATCAAGACACAGATGCTGGAGCGTGCTCTGAATGGACTGCGTATGTATCCGGTGCCTAAAGATGTACGTCGTCTGATGTTCAAGGTGAAGAAAGCCCAGGGTGTGGATATCGCCCGTTCTTTCTGCGGCCTCAATGACCATCGCAACCTTGAATGGTCTATCAAATATGCCAAAGAGGCCGGCATGATCTCCCAAGCTGCCCTCAGTATTACATACTCAGACATCCATACCGTTGAATACTACATGGGTGTGGTGGACAAGTGTGTGGAATATGGCTGCGACGAAATCGGTTTGAAGGACATGGCCGGTGTTGGCCGTCCTGTGATGTTAGGCCGTTTGGTGAAGAATATCAAAGAAAAATATCCGCATATCAAGGTGCAGTACCATGGACATACAGGCCCTGGCTTCTCTGTTGCCTCTATGCTTGAAGTGTGCAAAAATGGCGCCGACATTGTCGATGTGGCCATGGAACCGTTGTCATGGGGTATGGTGCATCCCGATGTCATTACCATCCAAGCTATGCTGAAGGATGCAGGCTTCGATGTGCCTGAAATCAATATGAACGCCTATATGCAGGCCCGTGCGTTGACGCAGAAATTCATGGACGATTTCTTGGGTTACTTTATCAATCCGAAAAATAAGATAATGACTTCACTGTTAGTGGGTTGTGGTCTTCCTGGCGGCATGATGGGCTCAATGATGGCCGACTTGCGTGGTGCCCAGAATGGTATTAATATGTTCCTGCGTAATGCTGGCAAGAAGGAATTGAGTGAGGATGAACTGCTGGTGCAGATGTTCCAGGAAGTGCAGTATGTATGGCCTAAGGTTGGTAATCCGCCATTGGTAACACCTTTCAGTCAGTATGTTAAGAATATAGCTTTGATGAACATTATGCAGATGGCGCAGGGCAAGCCGCGTTTCTCGCAAATGGATAAAAACACCTGGGATATGATTTTGGGCAAGACTGGTCAGCTGCCAGGTACCTTGGCTCCTGAAATTATTGATTTGGCCAAACAAAACGGCTATGAATTCTATACAGGCGTGCCGCAGGATAACTATCCTGATGAACTGCCGAAATACATTAAGCTGATGGAAGAACAGGGTTGGGACAGAGGCCAGGATGATGAGGAACTGTTTGAGTATGCTATGCATGAACGCCAGTATTTGGATTACCGTTCAGGCGTGGCTAAACAGAAGTTTGAGGCTGAACTGGAAGAAGCAAAGAAAAAGTCTAATATCCAGGTGGTTATCAAGGAAATAAAAGCTCCGGAAGTGAAGAAGCAGGAGATTATAGACCGTGTGTTGGCTAAGGAACATGAAGCCAAACAGGTGGTAGCCAATACCGACGGTGTTGTGATTTGGGAGCTGTCTGTGAACGAGCCATCGATGAGCAAGCCATTAGGTACTGCTTTTAAAGAAGGTGAACCAGTATGCTGGATCAACGCTTTCTATGGCTTACAAGAAGTTCCTGCTTTGTATAGCGGTAAACTGATAGAGGTTGTTGTGAAACAGGGACAGAAAGTGCAGAAAGGCGATATCATAGCCTTCCTGAAATAAATTTCTGAGTTTCTGTTAATTATTAATTATTAATTGTTAATTGTTAATTGATGGAATCCAACCCTTTTCCACCCGCAAGAATCCCCTTTTTTGAGGGGAAAAACCGTTTTGTGCAAATTGTTATCTTCTTGGCTCTGATTGTAGGCTGCATGATAGTCGCTTCGGTGTTGGGCGTATTTGTCGCCAGCATATTTTATGGTCTCGGCACGCCGGCGGAAGCAAGCAATCAGGCAGCATATTATCGTATTATCCAGTCCTTCGGCTCAGTGGGTACTTTTGTGTTCCCGGCTTTGTTATTCAGTTATCTTTCAGAGAATAATTTCTTTAGCTATAACCAGATGAACAAAGGTCCGAAGTACAGTATGGTCAATATTGTGCTGGTGATGTCCTTAGTGATTTTGCCCATTGTGTTAGCTCTGGCTGAGTGGAACTCGGGTTGGAAATTGCCAGCGTCATTGGCCGGGCTGGAGAACTGGATGCGTCGTATGGATGAGCAAAACCAGGAGTTGGTGAATTTAATGGCGCATGACCCCAGAATCGGTATATTGTTCGTCAACCTTTTCGTGATGGCGATGTTGCCTGCAGTAGGGGAAGAGTTATTGTTCAGGGGTACCATCCAGCAGTTCTTGCATAAATGGACAAAAAGCCCGCATTGGGCTATCTGGATTACCGCATTTGTTTTCAGTGCGATACACTTCCAGATTTCCGGTTTTATTCCTCGCATGCTGATTGGCGCTTATTTGGGTTACCTGTTTTATTGGAGTGGCTCACTTTGGTTGCCTATTATCGCGCATTTCTTACACAATAGCTGGAGCATTATTTCTGATTTCATTTTCTTGCGTCGTGGTATTGATGTGGAAAATATGCAGTTCTCGGATGTCCATGCTTGGCAGTATATTTTGGGCGTGGCGATAGTGTTGGCGTTGGTGGGTGTTTCTTGGCTGTATAAATTAAGAATTGAAAATAATTCAGAATACAAAATTCAAAATTCATAACCTATTTAAACATTTTAATAAAAATTGTATCTTTGTACTTTATAATCAATTAAAAATCCAAACAAAAAAATATGAAAAAACTCATCCTTATTGTTGGCTTAATTATTTCTTTTTCAATTGTTTGTGCTCAAGAAGGACAGGAGAAACCCAAACAGTATCCCAAACTTCCCGCTGTGGATATTAAGACCTTGAATGGTACAACTTTCAATACAGCAGACATTAAGAATGATGGCAAACCCATTATCATCAGCTTGTGGGCCACTTGGTGCAAACCTTGTGTTGCCGAGTTGTTGGCCATCGCCGATGTGTATGACGATTGGGTAGAAGAAACCGGTGTGAAGTTGTATGCCATCTCCATCGATGATTCCAAAACCGCTGCCCGTGTGGCTCCTTTTGTCAACGGCAAAGGCTGGGATTATGAGGTGTTACAGGATCCTAACTGGGATTTCAAGCGTGCCATGAATGTCCCTGATGTGCCGTATTTGTGTATCCTTAACGGCAATGGCGAGATTGTTTGGCAGCATACTTCTTACGCTCCCGGTTCTGAAGAGGAGGTTTATCAGGAATTGTTGAAACTCGTTAAATAGGAGGTAGGTGGAAGGTAGAAGGTATATAGCCCGTCAGGGCTTTAATATCAATAGATTTTTTGACATTGTATTTTGTGGCGCATTTTGTGTGATTTAGGAAGTAATTTATAGATATATGGATAAAGGTTTATTTCGGAGAATTGCTGTTTCCCTTTTGTTCGTTTTTTGTGTAACATTTTCTTACGCCCAGCATGTGGTGGGAAACGGCAAAATCAGTGGGGAATTTGGCTTTAACGGCATGTATTATATCCCGGATTCGTTGATTGGTGCGGAACCTGTCGATTCGAAAGTGCGTGCCAATACCTATCTTAGCCTGATGTATAACAATGGCGGTTTTACTGTGGGTGCACAGTACGAGTTTTACTCTTTTCCATTGATAGATTTCGAGAAAATCAATTATAAAGGCCAGGGTTTGACACGCTATTATTTTGATTATAAGCATAAAATCATACAGGTGACAGCCGGTACTTTTTATGAGCAGTTTGGCAATGGCTTTACGCTGCGTTCGTATGAGGAACGTCAGTTGGGCATTGACAACAGCCTGCTTGGCGCCCGTATCAGGCTGACCCCCTATAGAGGTATTACCATCAAGGGTGTATGGGGAATTATGCGTAATAACTTTGATTTTGATTATGTGAAACGTAGGGATTTTGTCCGCGGTATTGATGGAGAATTCGCTTTTGGGGACATTTTCCCTGTCATTTCAGAAAAAGGTTTTACCGCTACTATCGGTGGAAGTTTCGTAAGCAAATATGAAAAATCTGAAAACGATATTTATATTGATATTTATCCTGGAGGTGAGCAAGCCGTTGGTATTATCCCTGCTGGTAAGATTCCCGCCAATGTGGCTTGTTGGAGCACCCGCTTGAATTTTGGCTACGAAGGTTTCCGTTTTGAGGCTGAGTTCGCGCAGAAAGTCAACGATCCCAATGCTACCAATGGCTACATTTATAAGAAAGGCAATGCTTTATTCCTGTCTGCCACCTATTCGATGAAAGGCTTGGGTGTGTCGGCCTCGTTTATCCGTTCCGACAACATGGATTTTCGCTCGCAGCGCTTGGCCTTGGCTAAAACACCGGTGTTGGCTGTCAATTGCATTCCGGCTATCAACCGTCAGTATGCCTACCAGTTAATCAGCAACTACAGCTATGCCAGTCAGCCCAACGGACAGATTGGCGCGCAGTTGCAGGTGAATTATCAGATTCCGAAAAAGACCAAGTTGGGCGGCAAATATGGCACCGACATCACTTTCAATTTCTCGCGTTTTCACGACATAGACCGTGCTTCGGTGCCAATGGCTGACTCGTTAGGCACTATGTCGGGTACGGAAGGCTATAAATCAGGTTTCTTTAAATTCGGCAAAAAATTGTTGTATCAGGATGTGGGTATTGAATTCAGTCATCGCTTTGACAAGCGCTGGAAGCTGATCTTGGCATACAATTATATCACATATAATATGGATGTGATGCAAGGTCATGGTGGTATTATGCAGGGTCATTTGGTTTCTTCGGATTTGACTTGCAAAATCAATACCAAACATGCATTACGCTTGGAGTTGCAACATCTTTATACCAAAGAAGACAAAGGCAGTTGGCTGTATGGCATGTTGGAGTATTCCATTAGTCCCAATTGGTTTATTTCAGTGGGCGACCAATGGAATTATGGCAATTCAGACAAAGGTCAGCGCATACATTACTACAATGTGTCTGCCGCTTTTGTATGGCACACCACCCGTATAGCCTTGAACTTCGGTAAGACTCGCGAAGGCATTCTCTGTGTGGGAGGCGTCTGCCGTTCTGTTCCTGCATCTTACGGCATGGGACTCTCAGTTACCACCTCGTTCTAGTTAACAATTAATAATGAATAATTAATAATGAATAATGGGTTTTAGATTCTGCATTGTGCATTGTGCATTGTGAATTGTGAATTGAGCATTTCTAATCCCTATAACCTGAAACCATCATGAAAAAAGCACTATTCACTTTATTTCTCGCTCTTTTGAGCATGAGCGTTTTTGCCCAGAATCCCGATGCTATTTGTGGCATCTTTCACATGGTTGACCCATTTTCCAAGGAAGGCTCCCAAGTGGAAATCTACAGAGCTGCAAATGGCGATTATGAAGGGAAGGTGGTATGGGTGGAGAATCCCAAGAAAAAGAAATTTTTAGGATTGGTTTTTTTGACCACCTTGCGTTATAATGCCGAGAAGAAAGAGTATCAGAATGGTACGATGAAATATCCTGGTAAAGCAGGTACTTTCAGCACATACATGAGTATTGTTGATGACAAGCGCCTGAAAGTTCGCGGTTATTGGGGCGTTGCTGCCTTTGGCAAGACCATGTACTGGTACCGGGAATCCAAGGTAAGGGAACAGAAAGACTAAAAAGCCATACGGCTACAGTGTTTTTAAATTTTTTTATTCCTCTTTTGCGCGTTACTATATTACTTAGCACAAATTCAACGGTGCGGAGAAGGTGGTTGAGTGCATTCGCAAACACTGGAGTATTGAGAATCTGAAATTTATCATTGTCTTCTGAATTTTGTGTTGCACTCTGTTGTCGTGTGGTATGTTTTTTTGTTCATTTTGTTTGTTGTAAAAATACGAAAATATTCCGAATAATTTACTATAAATTATTGAAAATACAAATCTTTTATTTCTAATTCATTGATATGTAGCGGCAAAAAAAATCTCCATATCGTTGAAATATTGGGATTCTTGTTGTATCTTTGCCATCAAATTAAACCACGAATGAATGATGAAAAGTAAAGAAAAGAAAAATCCTATTGAAGAGGCCCGCAGGTATGTGGCCAATGCGGAAGAGACCATTGTGAAGGCCGTTTATGATCCCGAAACCAAATCGTACACGGACAAAAAGTATGTGAAAACGGCAGGTGACATTCTCTGGAAGGGTTGCTTGATTGCGCTTGACGCCGTTTTGCACGTACGCGAGGGCAAAGGACGCCCATCTATAGAGAAGTATAAAAATGCCGCCAGCATGCGAGACCATAAATTGTTGACGGCAATTGTAAACGGCTACGATGCCCTGCATCTATCTATGGGCTATGATGGAACGAGATACAAAAAATCTTGTGACTTGGGTTTTGAACTTGCCAATGCCATCATTGACCGCTGCGCTTTGCTGTATCATCCGTAAGTTGAAAACTGAAAGCTGAAAACTGAAAATTGAAAACTGTAAGCTAAAAATTGATAATTATAGGCTTGATGTCCGGATTTCAGGACAGTTTGCAAGGGCAGTTGGGAATACAATTCATTGTCCCTACGAGTGTGAAAACGAAGTGTTGACACATGAATCTTTTTAAAACAAAAAAAGGCATCTCCACGAGATGCCTTCTTATATTTCAATGTTTAACTTCCAACTTTAAACTTTCAGTTTTCAGTTTTCAACTTTTTAGTACAGGAAGCTCAACAGGATACCTGCGGCCACCGCACTACCGATTACACCGGCCACATTCGGACCCATGGCGTGCATCAGCAGGAAGTTGGTCTTATCGTATTTCAAACCTTCCACATTGGAAACACGGGCACTGTCAGGAACGGCGGATACACCGGAGTTACCAATCAATGGATTGATCTTGTTGCCTTCTTTCAGGAACAAGTTGAAAAGTTTGACGAACAGCACACCGCAAGCGGTAGCGATCACGAAAGAGAAAGCACCCAACACAAAGATGAGGATGGATTCCACTTTCAGGAAGGTGCTGGCTTGGGTGGAGCAACCTACGGTGAGACCGATAAGGATTGTTACGATATCAATCAATGCGTTGGAAGCGGTGTTGGCCAGACGTTTGGTCACGGAGCTTTCTTTCAGCAGGTTACCGAAGAAGAGCATACCTAACAAGGGAAGACCTGTAGGAACGAGGAATGCGGTTAAGAGGATGCACAAGAGGGGGAACATCACTTTCTCTCTGTGGCTGACCGCTCTTGGGGGACGCATTCTGATGAGGCGTTCCTTCGGGGTCGTGAGCAGTCGCATGATAGGCGGCTGGATTACCGGCACCAGGGCCATGTAGGAATAAGCCGAGATGGCGATAGCACCCATCAAGCTGGGAGCCAGCTTGGAGGAGATGAAGATGGCGGTAGGACCATCGGCACCACCGATGATACCGATAGCACCGGCTTCCATGGGGGTGAATCCTAAGGCCAGAGAGGCGGCGTAGGCGGCGAAGATACCGCACTGGGCTGCCGCACCAATCAAAATCAGCTTCGGGTTGGAAATCAAGGCGGAGAAGTCGGTCATGGCACCGATGCCAAGGAAAATCAGCGGAGGATATACACCTTTCAACACACCGAAATACAGGTAGTTGAGCACGGAACCGTTCTCATATACACCCACCTGCAAACCGTCGGTGAAAGGAATGTTACCCAAAATGATACCGAAACCGATAGGAATCAGCAGCATGGGTTCATACTCCTTCGTGATGGCGAGGGTGATGAAGATCAGACCGACAACAATCATAATCAGGTTACCCCATTCGCAATTGGCGAAACCGGAGTAATTGAAGAACTGTTGCAGACCTTCTATAAAAAATTCCTTCATTATTCTATAGTTTTATTGATTTTACAATGATTGATAATTATTCTAAAACGATGAGTACATCACCTTCCATGACAGAATCGCCTTTACGGGCTCTGATCTGTTTGATAACGCCATCTTTCGGAGCGTCAATGTTATTCTCCATCTTCATGGCTTCGAGCATCATCACATGCTGGCCGGCTTTGACAGCGTCGCCTTCGTGAACGAATACATCAAGCACAACGCCTGGAAGCGGAGACTTGATGGTGGCGCCACTGGTCGGAGCGGCCGGAGCCTGCGCCACGGTTGCCTTGGGAGCTGCGGCTTGAGGCACAACGGGAGCTGCCACTTTCACCACTTTCGGTTGGGGAACCTTGAGGTCTTCCATCTCTAACTCAACGGTATAGGGAGTGCGGTTCACTTCCACTGCTGCCTTGCCGTCTTCGATGTTGTTGATGTCAACGGTGTATTTGTTGCCGTTAATCGTAAATTTATAGGTTTTCATTTCTTTCTTCTTGTTTTGATTAAAAATTCCGTTTATCTGCGTCTTACGACTTTTTTCATGACCAGATTCTTCTGTGACCATGGTGAATAGTGCTTTGACGGCATGTCGATGGTGATTATCTCACTTTCCTCGTCATGCTGGCTGTTGAAGAACAGATGCAGAGCCAAGGTGATGGCTGCTAATTCCTCGCCAGTGGGACCCACTTCGTTGGCGGGAACATTGGCGGTGGCCGCCGGAACATCGGCTGCTTGCTCTTTCTTGGCCTTGCGGTCTTTGCGTGTAGCTGTGTAGCCGAAGATTTTCAGCATGAGGAAAATCATAATCAGAGCGGCGAACACCACGCTGATGGAGATGACTGCCAGACCGATACCATGTGGGTCGCTCTTCTGCAAGTGCTCTGACTTGGTGGCTCCAGTCTGTACTTTGTTGACAGAACCTGGGGTGGCGTAGGGGAGCATGCCCATATTCTTGACTTTCTTGCCGTTTTCAACCTTGGTGTTGATACCGTCGTCGTAGCAACCGTAAGATTGTGCCGAGGTGAGCAGAGCTTCGGGATATACGAAAATGTCGATCAGCGTCTTGCCATTGGAGTTGATCAAGGCCACATAGTGGTTGGCTGATGTGTTGGGGTCGATGTTGGTATGATAAGTGCCGTATAACGGGGAATTATCCAAGAAGAATACCTTCGAACTTCTCTGGGGAATCCAGGTCGTAGGGTCGGTGGTGGGAATACGGTACCATCTGCTGGCATCACCTACTGACAAACCTGTGGTATCATCAGTCAGGTAGCAACCGGCAATGTTAACCTGGTTGTAGGAGGTGTTGAAAATCTCAATCCAGGGCACATGACGTCCGTATTCATCAACATAGTTTGAATCGTTGACAACCAGCATCTCGTTGAGACGCAAGTCGGTAACCTGCTGTCCAAACAAGCTGACACTGCCTAATAAAACGATACAAAGTGCTAATATTCTGTATTTTATATTCATATGTAATCTTTTTTCTATGAATTTTGAACTTTGAATTGAAAATGAAATTGTCAATTATCAATTGTCAATTATCAATTTTACAGTGGCAGGTTATCATGTTTTTTAGCGGGGTTCTCCAAGCGTTTGTTGCGCAGGGATTCCAGAGCTCTGATAACACGGAAACGGGTGTTACGCGGTTCGATAACATCGTCGATATAGCCATACTTGGCAGCCACATACGGATTGGCGAAAGCGTCTCTGTATTCGGCTTCTTTTTCGGCGATGAATTCGGCCTGTTTCTGAGGATCCTCGATAGCTTTGATTTCCTTGCCCATGAGGATTTCCACAGCGCCCTTGCCGCCCATAACGGCGATTTCGGCGGTTGGCCATGCGTAGTTGATGTCGCCGCGGAGGTGCTTGGAGCTCATCACGCAGTAGGCGCCACCATAGTTCTTACGCAGGATGACGGTAACTTTTGGAACGGTGCATTCGCCGTAAGCGTACAGCAACTTGGCACCGTGCAGGATGATGCCGCCGTATTCCTGAGCTGTGCCAGGCAGGAAGCCGGGAACGTCAACGAGGGTAACCAACGGAATGTTGAAGGCGTCGCAGAAACGGACGAAACGTGCGCCTTTTCTGGAAGCGTTGATATCCAACACACCGGCCAGATACTTGGGCTGGTTGGCCACGATACCCACTGACATGCCGTTGAAACGGGCAAAACCGATGATGATGTTGGGAGCGTAGTTAGGTTGGATTTCCAGGAACTTTCCGTTATCCACGATACCATTGATGACTTCCTTCACATCGTAAGGCTTGTTGGGATTGTCGGGGATGATGGCGTTCAAAGCGTCGTCCAGTCGATTGATGGGGTCGTCGCAGGGGATGGCGGGGGGCTCTTCCATGTTGTTGGAGGGCAGATAGGCCATCAGTTCGCGCAGCAGGGCGATACCTTCCTCTTCGGTGTCAACGGCGAAATGAGCCACACCTGATTTTGAGGAGTGGATGGAGGCACCACCAAGGTCTTCCACAGTCACATCCTCATTGGTCACGGTCTTCACCAC
>CACXXY010000071.1 GCA_902771655.1 uncultured Bacteroidota bacterium
TCGCAGTCGCCTGAAAAAACACCCAAATTTTCACTGGCCTTCACCAAATACTCTTGCCCAAGAGGGTCATTCACATAATTCCAACGTTTATTAATGTCACGGAATACCGCAAAACACTGGATTAAACGACGATATTCATGATAATCGGTAATATATTTCTTCAGACTATCGTCTGCTGTTAAAGAAACCGCATAATTCCGCACATCCGGATTATAATAATCCACCGCCTGAATGTATTTGGTCTTATGTGGAAAAGGACGCAAGTCACGAGGTGTACTTTCAGGCTCCGGCTCGGTAAAAATGCCAAAAGCCATTTCCTTGAAATCCTTGTATGCCAAACGGAAACCATAGCCATTGCTCAGCGATCCCACTGTTAAAATACCAAAAACCAGCAACCAAAGCGTGGCTACAATGATTTTTTGTTTCCGTAGCACAAAAGTTATCAATGCCACCAAAGCCAAAAACAACAGCACCCTGTCCAAATTCAAAGGCCAATGGGCATTGGGAATATAGCGAAAAACAACAAAGACAAAAGGAATCAGCAACAAATACGCCAAAACGTTGAAGATTATCCGAATCGCTAAATTGTCTGGTAACTTTTTCATTATCAAAATTGAAGCTGCAAAAATACAAAAATATCCTATTTTGCCATTCAATAAAACAAAATTTTTTGTAAATTTGCGCCTTCCTTATAGGGTAGTAGCAGAATGGATAACCTTTTTATTTTCAATTTATTATGGGAGGATTCTTCGGTGTCGCATCACACAAGGAATGCGCAGCTGATTTATTTTATGGTATAGACTACCATTCACACCTTGGAGCAAAACGCGCCGGCATGGCCACTATGGAAGGGGAAAACTTCTTCCGCTCCATTCACAACATCGAAAACACTTATTTCCGTACAAAGTTCAGCGACAGTCTGCCGAAATTCAAGGGCACGCATGGCATCGGCGTAATAAGTGATACGGATGCCCAACCCATTGTGGTGAACTCGCACTTGGGCCGCTTTGCCATTGTCACTGTAGGCAAAATCAACAACTTGGCGGAACTGGAGGCAGAATGTCTGAGTCTAAACCAACAGTTCACTGAGCTGAGCTCCGGAAGCACCAACCCTACCGAATTGGTTGCGCTACTGATTACACAAGGCAAAGATTTTGTGGATGGCATCCAGAATGTTTACCGCAAAGTCCAAGGTTCCTGCACAATGCTGATTCTAACTAATGATGGCTTGATTGTCGCCCGTGACTTCCTGGGCCGCACTCCCGCTATCGTCGGCAAAAACCATGAGGGTTATGCTGTAGCATTCGATTGCCATAGCTTCGACAATCTGGATTACCATACCGAACATTATGTCGGTCCGGGCGAGATCATAAAGGTAACCGCTGATGGATACACACAATTGCTGGCACCCAACTCTCAAATGCAAATATGCTCCTTCTTATGGATCTACTATGGTTTCCCCTCCTCGTCATACGAAGGCATCAGCATTGAGCAAATGCGTTATCAAGGAGGCTATGAAATGGGAAAAGAGGATGATGTTGAAGCCGATTTTGTCTCAGCCATCCCCGACTCCGGCATCGGCATGGCCCTGGGTTACGCCACTGGAAAAGGTATTCCTTACCAGCGAGGCATCATCAAATACACTCCCACCTGGTCACGTAGCTTTATGCCTGTCAACCAGGAAACCCGCGAGCATGTGGCCAAGATGAAACTGCTGCCCAACGCCGCTATTCTGAAAGGCAAACGCGCTGTTTTCTGCGACGACTCCATCGTACGTGGCACCCAGTTGCGTGACAATGTACGCAAACTTTATGAATACGGTGCCAAAGAGGTGCATATCCGCATTAGCTGCCCACCACTGTTGTATGGCTGCAAGTTCATCAACTTCTCGGCTTCCAAGTCAGAAATGGAATTGATTTCACGCCGTGTGATTGAGGAACTGGAAGGCGACAGCAAAAAGAACCTGCATTTATACATGGACGAAACCACCCCGCAATATGCCAATATGGTTGAGAAAATCAGACAGCATCTGGGTGTCGATTCCCTGAAATTCAACAAACTGAGCACCATTGCCAAGGCTATTGGCCTGCCGAAAGACCGCCTTTGCACTTACTGCTTCGACGGAGCTGAAATTTAATGTGCTAATTAGTTAATGTGCTAATGTGCCAATGAATTAGCAAATTGGTTAATTTGTTAATTAGCAAATGTATTAAACTGTTTTTTAACTGAAGAGTTAAATACATAATTTGTTGAATTTATAAATTAGCACATTTGCTAATTTGCTAATTTTCTAATTGAAAAATTTTGTATCTTTGCAGAATAATTAATCACCTAAAATAAATAAGAATATGTCAGGAAAAACAATGGTAAGATATTCAGACGAGGAATTGGCTGAATTTAAAGAATTGATTGAAGGCAAGATAGCAGAAGCCAAAGAGAACCTGGCTTCCTATTTAGAGGCATACAGTAATGCCGGAAATGACACAATGGACACCGCTCCCACCTTCAAAAACCTGGAAGAAGGCAACATAGTATTGTCAAAAGAGGAAAACGGACAACTGGCAGCCCGTCTGGAAAAATACATCAAGAATCTGGAAGCAGCCCTCATCCGTATTGAGAACAAAACCTATGGCATCTGCCGCGTCACGGGTAAACTCATCCCGAAAGAACGTCTCAAAATTGTGCCTCATGCAACCTTAAGCTATGAAGCAAAGATGAATCAGAATAAATAATTCTCCGTGAAAAAAAGTTCCAAACTCTTCCTCCTCTCCACCTGCATTGTCGTTCTGTTCATCGTCTTAGACCAAATTCTGAAAATTTGGGTCAAGACTCACATGGCTTTGGGTGAACATATTCCCGTTCTCGGAAACTGGTTTTACCTTTATTTCATCGAGAATGAAGGTATGGCATTCGGTATGTCTTTTGGCCAGAATATCGGCAAGTTATTGCTGACCATAGGTCGTGTTGTTATTGTGGGCTTTCTTATATACTACCTGATTCGTTTGATTAAGAAAGATAAAGCCGACTGGATTGTGGTCTCGGTCCTGTCTTTGATTATCACAGGTGCTGTGGGCAATATCATTGATTCACTGTTCTATGGTGTCATTTTCAGCGAAAGCACTCCCCTCTCCGTAGCCACCCTCTTCCCCGATGGTGGAGGCTATGCACCTGTGCTGTTCGGTAAAGTGGTGGACATGTTCTATTTCCCCCTGTTTGTCATGCCGGATTGGTTTCCCCTATGGGGTGGAGAATACTTTTTCCCCGCCATCTTCAACCTTGCGGACAGCTGCGTGACCGTGGGAATTGTGCTGGCACTGATTTTCTATAAACGTATCTTTCCTGAACAAGATAAACTGAAAACTGAAAACTGAAAGTTGAAAACTAACAGAAGACAAGCTGTAATTACCCTGTATTCCTTATTATCTTTCAGTTTTCAACTTACTACTTTCAACTAATAATAACCATGAGTATCGAAATCATGTCCCCCGTGGGCTCGTACGAGTCGCTGATGGCCGCCATCCAAGCGGGTGCAGGCTCTGTGTATTTCGGAGTGGGCAAAATGAACATGCGCTCACGCTCCGCCGCCAACTTCGACTATGACGACTTGCAACAGATCACACAAATATGCAGGGAGCATAATGTACGCTCCTATTTGACTGTCAACACAGTTGTATATAACAATGAGGTGGACGAAGTGGTAAAACTGGTTGATTTAGCCCAAAAATGCAAGGTCTCAGCCATTATCGCCTCCGACTGGGCCGTTATCCAGTATTGCCGCAAAATCGGCATGGAAGTGCATATTTCCACCCAGTGCAACATTACCAATATCGCAGCGGTGCGCTTCTTTGCCCAATTTGCCGATGTCATGGTGCTGGCACGTGAAGTGAGCCTCGCCCAAGCCGCAGAAATTTGCCAAGCCATACGAGAAGAAAATATCTGTGGACCTTCGGGACAACTGATTCAAATTGAGATGTTTATACACGGCGCTCTTTGCATGGCTGTCTCTGGCAAATGCTACCTTAGCCTCGACAATATGGGCTTTTCCGCCAACCGCGGGGCCTGCCTGCAACTCTGCCGCCGCAAATATACAGTCAAAGATACCGAAAGCGATTTGGAACTGGAAGTGGATGGAAAGTATATTATGTCGCCTAAAGACCTGTGTACCATAGGTTTCCTGGACAAAATCATCAAAGCGGGAGTAACTATTCTCAAGATTGAAGGTCGCGGACGTTCCGCCGAGTATGTTAAAATGGTGACGGAATGCTACCATGAGGCATTGAAAGCTATTGAAGAGGGAAGCTATACGCAAGATAAAGTCGCACAATGGATGGAACGATTGCGCAGTGTTTTCAACCGAGGCTTTTGGGATGGCTACTATTTAGGCCGCACCATGGGCGAATGGTCAGAGCGCTATGGCTCACAAGCCACCCGCGTTAAAACCCATATCGGCAAAATCACCAATTACTATACCAATATCGGTGTGGCTGAAATCCTGATAGAAACCGATGAACTCAAACTAGGCGACAATATCCTGATTACTGGTCCCACTACTGGAGTTTACGAAGATACCCTGCAAGAAATCCGTGTGGACCTGAAACCCTGCGAAAAAGCTGAAAAAGGCGTGTATTGCTCCATCGCTACCAAAGAGCTGGTGCGCCGCGGGGATAAAGTGTACAAATGGGTGGAAGTAGCCGATGAATTTTAAAGGGGAGTCTCGCACTTCGTACTCAAGGGGAGTGGACTTCGTCCAAAGGGGAGTCTCGCTTCGCTCGAGGGGAGTTTAAATTCCCCTTCTATAGAAGGGGTGCCCGAAGGGCGGGGTTGTGATATTGAATTTTGTATTCTGAACTTTGAATTCTGTACCCTGTCCCCTGTAACCTGACACCTATAATGCAACTTTCATCCTGCGTTTATAAATCTCAAAGGTATTCTCTAACAAAGAGGCAATCGTCATGGGACCGACACCGCCAGGAACGGGCGTAATGGCCGCCGCTTTTTTCTCGATACTCGACACATCGATACTGTTATAGACATCACCCACCAGCTTGTTGTCAACACTGTTGATGCCCACATCCACCACTACGGCACCCGGTTTGATCATATCGGCATTTATCAAATTTGGACAGCCGATGGCAACAATCAGAATTTCTCCTTGACGAGTGAGATAAGGTAAATCGCGAGTCTTGCTGTGGCAAACCGTCACCGAGGCGTTCTCTCGCAACATCAGCTGGGCCATTGGCTTGCCTACCAGATTGCTGCGGCCAATCACCACCGCATGTTTGCCTGCAATTTCAATACCCTCGGACTTCAGCAACGACAGAATGCCTTTGGGAGTACAAGGAATAATGCAATCACCCGCCGTGTTCAGTAGTCCCACATTCATCGGATGCAGTCCATCCACATCCTTATGATAGTCTATCGCACTGAGAATCACATTTTTATCAATATGCTTCGGAACAGGAAGCTGTACCAGAATACCATCCACGCTATCATCCTCATTCAATTGCCGTATCAATGCCAACAGCTCATCCTGAGAAGTGGAAAACGGAAGAAAATGTAAGTCGCTCTCAATTCCGATTTCATTGCAAGCCTTTCCCTTGCTTTTCACGTATGTCATGCTGGCAGGATCATTCCCTACCAAAATAACGGATAGCTTGGGTGAGCGACCATATTTGTTCTTGCAGAACTCTATTTCAATGGTCAGCACCGATCTGATTTTGCGGGCCAAAGCCGCCCCATTCATGATTCTCATGGTATTCTTAGTTTGAAAATGCAAATTTACGGATTTTTTTTATTGTATAATTTGCTAATTAACTAATTTGCTAATTTGCCAAATTTTACTATCTTTGCAGTGTAATTTCAAAAAATAAAAGTCATGAAAGCTTCACAATTAATTACCTTCTTAGGCGGTGCCTTCCTCGGCGCCATTATCGCTCTTTTATTAGCTCCTGAAAGCGGTGACGAAACCCGTGATAAAATCAAAGCCAAACTGGAAGAAAAAGGTGTCAAACTGAGCAAAGAGCAGTTGGATGAATTCATTGATTCCATCAAGGAAAAATTAAACCTCAAGAAGGATCAGGAAGTCATTATCGACGATGAACCCAACACTACGGAAGAAGTTTAAGGTATGTTTTTCGATTTTTTCAAAAATAACAATGACGATAAGGATGCTTACAAAAGCATCGCCAAAAATGCTAAAGAATACGGAGAGTTATACCTGCAGCTGTTCAAATTGAACGCTGTCGGTACCCTCTCGCAGTTTGTCTCTTACCTTATCGTCATCATCGCCGGGGTAATGCTACTGGTGACCGTGCTCATCTTTTTGGCCATAATTCTTGTGTTATGGCTGAAAAACGCTACTGGCAGTATGATATACAGTCTGCTGATTATGAGCGGTATTTTTGTCGTTCTATTCCTTTTGTTGCTGCTATTCCGCAAAAAACTCATGCTCAACCCCATCATCAAGAAGATGAGCTCTATTATCTTCAGCAAAGAAAGCGAGCTTTCAGACGACGAGGAGATTGATGCGGATATCATCGAATCTTCCCCAAAAAACGCCGCAAAGGAGCCTTTTAATGACATAGAAATCATGAAGGAGGATGTCCATGATTAACAAACGAGTTTCCAGCTACAGTAGCATTTCGAGTCTTAAGGACCTCGAACGTGAAAAAAATTATGTCAAGAAACTGATTGAAAAACAAGAAAAATCAGTGGAAAAGGACTGGGACGAAATCTATGGTTTCTGGAGTTTCGTGCCCAAAACCGGCCGTTTTGTCAAGAATTTCGTAAGCAACATCCCCATCAACATGAATGTGCTGACCATTATTTTTGATATTTTGCGAAAGAGGAAGAAAAAATGAACGGAGACCCGAAACTATACCAGCTGTTAGACGAGCTTCATATTTCATACGAATATATCGAGCACCCACCAGCACCAACCATTGAGATAGCCAAACAATACTGGGCGGGCCACGATGCACAGCATTGCAAGAATCTGTTTTTCCGCAACCATAAAGGAAACCGGCATTATCTGGTCATATTAAATTGTGACCGAGATATGGCCATTCACGATATTGAAAAACAATTACATCAAGGAAAATTGAGCTTTGCCTCCGAAGCCCGTATGGACAAATATCTCGGTGTGAAACCGGGCTCTGTCACCCCCTTCGGGCTCATTAACGATACAGAGCACCATGTAACAGTTTTTCTCGACCAGACCTTACAGCAAGCCGAGAAACTCAGTTTTCATCCGTGTATCAACACAGCTTCGCTGATTATCAAAAGAGAAGATTTGATTAAGTTTTTGGAATATTGCGGCAACGAATACCTATGGATGGAGGTTTACTAAAAACCCGATTTCCATCTTTTTGATGGTTCCGGGGTCACTTCCCACGTTGCATTCTTATAGTTAACACGCATAAAAACTTCTTCAGAAGTGCTTCTGTTATACATCTTGCCTGTTTGGATTGCTGTAATGGTATGGGCATTCAAATCTATCGACACGATACTTGTGGTCATGTCTTTGGATTCCCAATTCGGATAAAAATTAGCATCCACATCATTTTCATTAGCCATATACAAGAGATCCGCAGCCACATTTTCGCCGAAGTGAGCGTCCATCCAACCTTGAAACTGAGGATATTCCGTTTCAGTGGACTTATATAGCCATACTCTGATTTTTCCGGGCAAAGACTGCGCATCCGCTTGGAATGAAGTCACCTTCCAGCTGTCTGCACCCAAAGTCACGAACACACCATCCTCTGCAGGTTCATCGCCATCAAAGGAAAAAACCGCCGTATAGGTGGCGTCGCCAGTGACCGTCACGGTACGAGGATTATCTGTATTGCCATCATCCCATTGCACAAATTTGAAGTTAGGGTTGGCCGTGGCTGTTAGCGTAATGGTTGATTTTTCGTCAAAAACACCACCTCCCGTGGCGGAACCCATGGCGGCATCGTTAACTTTAACAGTGATGGTATATTGCTTTGTTTTCTTGCAAGATACAAATAAAAGAGAACAAGCCAAAAGGGCTAATCCCATAAATTTCAATGCTTTCATCATCAAAAAGTGGTTTTATGAAAAACAAAGTACAAATTTACATAAATTTCCCGAATTACACACAGACAAATAAATTTTTTGTAGGAACGCACCGCGTGCGTCCGAAAAAATACAGAGGAAAGATACGCGATTTTTTTAAGTAAAATGCACCAAGGCAACAAGTATATCGCCATTGGAATTACTTCAGCATATCATGAACCTGCCATTGATTATCTCTCTTAACCAACTGCAATTCTCCTTGCATATTGTGTTTCAATGGTGTGTTTTTCACATATTTTACTGTGGCCAATGTGTCATCATGGATGACCAGTTCTTGAATGTTGATTTCAGCGGGAGTATCCGAAATGATGTAAGAAGTGTCAACCATTGCCAATAATTGTTTTGACAGAGCCAAAGTGGTTTCCCGGGTTTCGCTTGTCGCATAAACCTCAGCCTCTTCCACCTTATAATTGGCCAAGGCGCTTAAATAGGCATACGCGGTTTCTTCAGCTTTTTTTTCTTCCCGATGACATGAAAGAAGAACAAGCGACAACAATAATAATATGATTCCTTTTTTCATAATAAAAAAAGAAGAGGCTGGCTTATCAACCTCTTCTTTATTTTTAAATTGCTTTCAAAATTAGTATTTAATAAGAGCTCCTTTGGTTTGTACTGTAGCAGGAATCCACTCCGCATTCTGATAAGTGATTTTCAAATCTCTCGATTCTGAAGTAACACTATTGGTAAAGTTTGCGGTTTGAATAGCAGTGATAGTATGAGCATTCAAATCTATTGCATTGATTATTGTTTCCAAATTGCTTGTTGACCACTGAACATGACCTTCTGCATCAACTTCACTTGCGCTACCCACATAAAGGAGTCGGTCATTATCTGCACTCTGAGTTGTCGTACCCACTGTATTGGGGATAATACCTTGAAATTGAGGGTAAGTATCCTGAGATGTGGTTTTAAAGACGAAAATAAATAATTTTCCGTAACCTGCATAAGTTTGAGCATCGACAAGAAATTCTCCTGCTTTCCACTGATCGGGGCCAAATTCTACATAAACACCTGCAGGTATTGCCTCAAAAACGGCAGTATAAGTTTCATCTTTGGTAACAGTAATAGTACGAGGATTTGAAGTATTGCCATCCTGCCATTTCACGAAGCGATAACCTTGATTTTCAAATGCTTTCAAAGTTACTGATGTATTTGCTGCGTATGTTCCACCACCTGTTGCCATACCCATAGCCTCATCATTGACTTTAACAGTAATCGTGTATTGCTTATTTTGGTCATCAGGTTTCGGATTGTCTTTTTTACAAGAAACGAACACCATACTGCATGCTAATAATGCAATGCCTAAAATTTTTAATGCTTTCATTTTTTTTTGTTTTTAGTTATTACTATGTGAATTATTTTTCTTTGTTTTTGTTTCCAAATAAAAACGCTGCAAAGATACATTTATTATTCGACACTACAAATAAAAAAAGTTTAAATTTGTTGAACAGTTCTTATTTCAAAAATTCTATCATTTTTCTCATAGCCCTGCCCCTGTGACTGATGCTGTTTTTTTCTTCTTCGCCCATCTCCGCAAAAGTCTGCTCAAAGCCCTCGGGCAAGAAAACAGGATCATAGCCAAAACCTGATGTACCCCTTTGGTTTTCAATTATTACACCATCTACCCTACCCTCGAAAAGATATTCCTTGTCATTTAAAATAAGAGCCACAACGGTTTTGAAACAGGCCTTGCGATTGTTTTTACCTTCCATTTCCTTGAGTAGCTTGTCCACATTATCCTGATATGAACAATGCTCGCCGGCAAAACGCGCGGAATACACGCCTGGACGTCCGTCAAGGGCCTCCACCTCCAATCCGGTATCATCGGCAAAACAATCAACATGGTAATGCTCATGCACATAACGGGCCTTTTGCAAAGCATTGCCTTGTAAGGTATCCGCTGTTTCTGGAATTTCCTCAAAACAGCCAATATCTTTCAGGTTTTTTATTTGGAAGGCGGAAGCGGCAATTTCTCTGACTTCTTCTGTTTTATGCTGATTATGAGTGGCAAAAATCAGTTCCATGGTTTTAAAACAAGAAAAGATGATATAAAAATTTATACCATCTAAATTTGATTATACGATTAATTTTGACTTTCTACTATTGAGCGGCACCTTCCACTTCAATAGCCTGTTTTCCTCTGTAGTATCCACATTCGGGACAAATACGGTGAGGCAGAACAGCAGCACCACAATGACTGCAAGTGGTGAACTGAGGAGGAGTCATGAAATCGTTTGCTCTTCTCTTGTCTCTTCTCGTTTGAGAATGTCTTCTTTTCGGATTCGGCATAACTTTATTATTTTTATGTATTAATCTAATTTAAGGTCTTTCAAAGCGGCCCAGCGTTCATCGATTTCCTGAGGTTTTTCCGTCTGCGACATGCTCTCCAACTTCTTCAAAACCTCAGGATTACATGTTGAATTGCCGTTCTCATCATCAGGATGCACTATTCTATGAGGCAGAGCCAAACAGATGGTTTCATAAATGAAGTGGAACAAGTCCAGCTCATAAATGTTTTCATCCACCATCCAGATATTCTCATCGTTTTCAAAATCATCCTCCACTTCCGGTACCAAGTTCACAATGAGCTGCTCTGTAAAGTCCATCGGAATGTTCACCGGATCAAGACAACGGTCGCACGGAGCGGTCACCTCACCGGCAAAATGGAACTTCAAATCCAACATTTTCTCACTTTTGTCCATCTCAATCTGCAAATTCAACAAACCATCCTCCAGTTCAGATATCTCGGACAATTCAAAGAACGCTTTATCGCAAACCATTGAATACGAATAAGTTCC
>CACXXY010000072.1 GCA_902771655.1 uncultured Bacteroidota bacterium
AATCCATAAAGCGGCACCCCATGGGGTGTTTTCGATGAAGCCCTTTTTTAATTTGCCATTGTTCGCAAGAGAAAGTGCTTATTCGTTTCATGGTGAAACTGATTAGCTCCTTCTTCAATATTACAACAGCCATATCGGTGCTAGGGAACTATGATAAAGAATTGTTTATACATACTGCTGATATTCATTTTGCTTTTCTAATGTGATTCTGCCTGTAACAAGCTCCGGAAAATTTTGAGAGGAACTTGAAAAATATGTGTTACCTTTGCCGATTTTTGTGGAATGGACAAAACAGAGGAGCGGAAAGTTCCAGGAAATGAGTAAAAGAATGGTCAATCGAGATTGTCAACGGGGGACAGTTCGTGCTGACACCCACTGTCGAGTTTTGGGGCAAGAGAACGTAGCTTTTGCCTTACATGATACGGCAAATTGAGTCATTAGCGCGACACCCATGGACGATCAATCGCCGTAGGGTGTTTTTTGATATTCGAAAGCACCTGAGAATTATCCGTTAGATCACACCGTTTAGAGTTGTCCCCTGTTCTACCTAGCCTGCTATGCTATAATTATTTTGACCAATCTTTTGCTTCTGATCGAGAGGAAGATAGACGTATGAAAAGAATAGAATAGTTGCTGCATTTAGCTACTCATACAAGCGCAAGAATAAGGATAACCGTTTTAACATTACTTACACCAATTCTTTTTCTCTCGGGATTACCAGCTCTCGGAAACGGTATAGCGTTGGGAAATATAATGACAGCATTACTATTAGACATTGAAACAATTAAAGGAGGCATTATGAATGAAAACAGAACGAAGCAAAAAGAAGGCCATCATCCAGAAAGTTGCAAAAGCCATGATCCAAAAAGACATCCCTGAATGGCCACCCGGTTGTGGAACATTACTCTATCAACCCATGCGGCCAAAGCGTCAGATTCCCAAAAAGGTATAAATATCTTTTTGAAACGGGACACAGGCATCATATCACCACAAACTACATATTTGCACTTTTGTATTTTTGGGGAAGATCATTTTTCATCCTGCTAAGAGCAGAAATATGCTCTAAACAACCAGAAGAGAACCGTTACTCTCTTCTCGCATTTTCCCATTATTTATTCGGAAAGGATTTGTTTTTATGAGGTATCGCATTCTTGCTCTGCTGCTGGTTACTTTACTAAGCGTAAACTCAGTTCCTAATACAACCGTTTTAGATTTGAACTGTACACCCCCTGATAATGACTATCTCAGCGAAGACAGTACTCTTCCCAGCATTCCTGTCATAATTGAAAGGGTTGACATTCCTCTAGAAGAAGCCGTAAAAGATCCTTCATACTTCAACAGCCACAGTTCGGTATATGCTACAGGGAGATCTTCTCTGACAAGAGATACAACATGGGTAGTATCCGGGCGTGTCCAGTTTAGCCAAGAGTACAATGATTTCTGCCAAGCGGTTGGCGTGTCTGCAGAGTATGACGGAGACACATTGCTTCAAACTCATCATTATACAAGAACCTTTTTTGGAACAGCCAGCAATAACATTGGGGACTCAGGTAGAGTGTGGGGGGATGGAAAAGTCTGGGCCTATGGCAGCCTAGTTCATGTATCCAACACATTCTATAGAGTGCAGAGAGTATTCTACGGAACTGCGTCTTAAGCTGCATCTCGAACGGCACACATTTAACCAGGCCATTTGATGACATTGTATTCGGCAAAGACATCAAATGGCCTGCTCTGTATTGTTAGCTTTTCATTTAGGCTAAAAAAGCATACTTGTTCATAGACAGCACGTTGATTATCGACCTTCTTTCGCACCATGCAGCTAAAACACTTTCTTATTCACGTGGTAATAGAGATGCCGAAACAGAAATTGTACCTGACTTTTTCCCCTGCTGGTCAGGTAAGGGATTAAGCCCGTAATCGGGCTCGGTTTTTGTTAATTGTGCGTGAGGCAAAAGGCGAAGATAGGTGCTGCTGTCACCGACTCTTCAGCATCTCATCCCCCGTTCCAATCGACATGATATACAGTTTTCTCTAATAATCAAGAATCAGGTCAGAACAAATACCCATAATTAAAATGCCCTGAAGTTGGCCATCTTATTGCGATAGACCATATAACCATATAAGGACGTGTGACAATTGAGAAGGACAACCAAAGCTGTCAAAATACTTATTCTTATTGCATTGCTTTCAATTTCATTTACCCTTTTTAATGTCTCGCTTGGCTTTTTATACCTTCACCATCTTGATAATTCAAATCTCTCTTTTGACCATGGCAATGTTTTCTTTGGGGTACAGCACGAGGCAAATCCATTAGCTCTCAATAACCAACCTGAAACCCTCGATCATTTTATGGACATTTACACTCAGTTAACATCGCTTCCCTTCGAATACTACGAAATATACCAACAGCACTTGGATTGCTCGTTAAGCAACAACCGGTTCTTCGATGTGTATCAACAACAGTTCGTTGTTGGAAGCAGTCATGCTCATTGCGTTCAGATAAGCAGAAACGTTCAGACAGATTTTGATTTCGCGTTATCATCTGGACGTCTTTTTAACGAAGAGGACTTCTCATGTTCAACAGGTATTCCTGTAATTATGGGATGGAATTATAAAGATACATTTAGAATTGGGGATTCATTCTCTGCTAAGTACTTGTTCTCCCCCTTCACTTTTCACGTAATTGGTTTTCTACGTGAAGATAGTGTAATCAATTATTCTTCATTATATATTGATTTAGATAGTTGCATTGTTATGCCGTCTTTTGTTTTTTCCTACACGCCAGGATCAGAAGGTGAGTATATTACGCAAAAAATACACTATGCGAACAAAACGAGTGGAAAAATAAAAGTCCCTTCAGATAGTTTCGATGATGCCTATTATAGTCTGCAGGCAATAGTATCATCCTCAGAAGTCGGAGAATACTCGATATCCTCTTCTTCTTTTGAAAAGATGGAACAAGTTCATGGAAAAAAACCAATTGTTAAGTTGGTATTATCAATGATGGGTTTTGTCGTGCTCACAACTCTCTCCTTTATTCTCACCAAACATGCTGCTAAGTCAATGTTCTCTTCTGGGAAAAAAACAGCATTATTGTTGACTTCCATTATGATTGTTTTCCTTGCATGTTTTTGCTCTGTTTTTTTGTCGATAAAGCTCATTAATGAAATTGGTCTTAGCGTTGTTTTTCCTTTGCCGAACTTTTTACTTGCAACAATTAATATCATCTCAATATACTGTATCTCTAGAAAACAAAGACTTCGTGCAACTTAACGGTGATATGAGGAAATCACCTCTTGAAACCGTTTTAACAGTTTCCTTGCATCAGAAACGCTTGTTTTAGAGATATAAAACGGGCACGATTCCAAACAATCTCAAAGGAAAACTGGCAGATTACATATGGATTTGCTCTTTTTCAGGGGCAGTCAACCAAAACATATTATTAAGTATTATCTGCAAACTAGCGAGTGTTCAATATGTAGACTATGAAGCCAGAGCCTGTCTGTTTGAAAAGGAGAGTTTTGCTCAGTAGCTAGAACTCTGTAAAGATTTTAACGTGTATGATTATGCATCTATTACATTCGCAAAGCATTTTGAACGAGCAAAGACGGTAAAAGATATCTCTGAGGGACTGAAAAAGACTGCCGCTCTTCTATTGAGATTTTTTAAGAAGGGGAAAGGATCAACCAATGATGGGACGATTTTATCGCTATCTGATGTTGTGAACCATTTTACAACGATAGGGAACCTTTGCGACCGGTTGTCCAGTATCGAGGAAAGGCTTGCAATCCATTTTTCGCCTGATGCACTTCTATCTGTTTCGAAAGAAGACGTATCCGAGATTAATGATCTCTTTATCCTGGTTTGCGAAGAGAAAGCACTAAGGACAAGTATGAAGCTAACATCTACCGACAGCGCCAGAATCGTAATAAATGAGGAACCTATTATTGGCAGCGAGTTGTTTATCAGATTCACTGGGACGATAGAGTACGATCTCTTTGGTGAGGCAATTAAGCTCTTCTCTGTTTGTGCAGCCGTGAATGCGGTTGTGAAGGAGATAATTCCAGCAGAAGATACCGTTAGGGTACTGTATGGGGATTCTGATAGCAAACCGATGTACATTTCCATGAAAGCTTTTAAAACAGAAGAAGAAGCCCGCCAGGAAGCATCACAGATTATGAGTCATAAGACGGATTATATCGACGCAAAGACAGCTTGGGAATATTTGAAGGGAAAAGACTGATTATTAAGGCTTCGGATTTCGCTCTTGTTCCCTAAGGAAGGAACAAACATATTTGGCAACCCGCTTCACAAAAAGGCGGGTTGCTTTTTCTGTGTTCTCATGGCTATCGAATCGTGTTTTCAGGGAGCAGAAGAGTAGGAAGGGAAAGAATCCATACCGAAGCAGCAGAAAATGGCCCAAAAGAAAAGTGTCTTGACAAGACAATTTTACTGTGCTATACTGCGTTTGTCTTATAAAGACAGCCTGAGGAGAAAAGTGCTCCTCCTTTTCTTTCCTCTGGATATGTCTTTTTAAGACAACAGCATAAGCGTATTTTCCGAAAAAGATCATTTCGGACATGCGCGAGGAAATTGGGACGCAGAAAGGAGACAAACATGAGAAAAATCGGAAAATCCCTGCTTTCGCTGCTGCTGGTTTTGGTCATGCTGCTGCAGCTGATGCCGACGCAGACTGTACGCGCCTGGGCCGACGACGCAGCCGAAACGGGGAAAGAAGAAGTGCAGGAGGCGGCAGACGCCGTCCCTGTTGGGGAAGACGACAGCAAACGAGAAGCAAACATCAAGCAATTCCGTATGTCGGACGGCAGTATGCTCGCCGCTACCTACCCTATGGCGATTCATTTCGAGGAGAGCGGGAGCTGGATCGAGGTCGACAACCGGCTGGAAGCGGTGGAGGCGGAAAAGCTCCTTGCGCAGGAGGCGGCTTTCCCCTCGGATGAAGAGCAGGAGCCTCTTTGGGATGCGGGAGAACTGCTGTATCACAATCGGCAAAACCGCTTCGGCGTGTTGCTGCCGGTGACTCTGCAAGAGGAAAGTTGGTTTGGGGTTTCGGACAGCGGACATGAGCTGTATTTTCGTCTTGCGGGGACACAGGCGAGCGAATCCCTTGTGGAGGAAGAAGACGCTCCCGGGGACGATCCTCTCTCGAAGGCCATTTTTGTGCATTACTACAGCACAGTACGTTACCCGGAAGCGCTGCCCGGGGCGGAGCTGCGATACGAGGTGAGCGGGCAGTCGCTGAAGGAAGCGATCACCTTCCCTGAACTTGGCCTTGTCCCGGAGCAGCTCTCCTACGAGATCCGGGCCGAGGGCCTGCGCGCCGAAATGACGGAGGACGGCGAGATCCGCTTTCTTGCAGAGGACGAGACCGCGTTTGTTTTCCAGGCCCCCTTCCTGATGGACGCCGCGGATAAGGGCGAGGGCAAGGTCGCCGTGGAGCTGGAGGAGTTGGGCGAGGGCTGCTACCTCCTGCGCTATACGCCGGAGCGGGAGTGGCTGGAGAGCGAAGAACGCGTGTGGCCAGTGGTGCTGGATCCCACCATCACGAACGACGTTGACACCAACTACATTTTGGATTCCTACGTGGATCAACTTACGAGTTACCTCAATTACGGTATGGACGGCTATCTCTTGGTGGGCACTCAGGGCGATCCGAACACGCGGCGGCGCGCGCTCATCAAATACGGGCAGCTCCCCGAGCTGGAGAGCGGAGACGTCATTGTCAATGCGGTACAGCGTGTTATGGGCAATACGAATCGCAATTATGCCGAACCGATCCTGGTAGAGGCCCACGCCATCACGAGCAACTGGTACTCCCAGAGCGTAAAATGGATGTATCAGCCGGGGCATGAGGATGAGGTGCTGGATTTCCAATATGTTGGCCCGGAGATGCTTGACTCCAACCACGAAAAATACTGGTTCTGGGACGTGACCAGCGCGGTGCAGCGCTGGTACAACGGCGGTGCCTCGAACAAGGGAAGCCTGGCAAATCAGGGCGTTATGCTGATCTCCCCATCGGAGGACGGAACAGAACAGCATGAGGCGATCTTCTACTCCGCGGACTGCCACGGTACCGCCAAATGGCCCATGCTGTTCATCAACTACCGCAACACCACGGGTCTGGAGAGCTATTGGGACTATACCAGCGCCAGTGCGGGGCGGGCCGGGACGGCCTCGGTGAACAACTTCACGGGCAACCTAGTGCTGAGCCGCACGGACATGGGCTACTCCGGCAGCCGCATGCCCGCCAACATCACCTTTACCTACAACCAGAACGACGGCAACACCAACATCGGCTACGGCAGGGGCTGGCGCTGCTGCTATTCCCAGTATCTCGAACTGGTAAGACTGGCCGGCGTATATTATTACAAGTGGATCGACGGCGACGGGACCCGGATCTACTTCACCTATGACGATGAGGAGAGCAAGTGGACCGATGAAAACGGCCTGGGCTATACGCTGAATGTCGGCAGCTATAGCTACACGATCACGGACCGGGACGGCAACCAGTTGGGCTTTGACCGGTTCGGGCGTCTGATCTCGATGACAGACAAGCTGTCCAACACCCTCAGCATTGAATACCGGGACAGCGAAAGCGAGGATCTCCGCATCGCGCGGGTCACGGATGGGGCCGGACGCGTCTACGAATTTGGCTACGCCTACACGGTGTGCGTCTCGGTGACCTACATGGGAACCGGTACGACGCCCATCGAACGGGTCAACTACAGATATTGGAACTATGCCATGCGGGGCGTGGATTATCCCGACGGGACGTCCATCGATTACACCTATCTCAACAACTGCTTGACGGAGGCGGTGGATATCCAGCGCAGCGACGGCAGCCGCAACAAGCTTGCCCTCTCCTACGAGGGCAGCCCCGCCAGCGTCACCGAGCTCGCGTCCTATGACGGAGAGACCCTGGTCAACAGCGTGAACATGCTGTACGGCGACCACATCAGCACCGTGACGGACAACATGGGCCGCTGGTGCGCCTATGAATTCAACAGCCTGGGCAACACGGTTTCCGTGTATAACCAGAAGGGGCAGGCCCTGTACGGGACCTTTGCCTCGAACGACGGCAGCAGCGGCCGGGCCAACCAGATGACCCACAGCTCCCGTCTGCAGGACACGGTGGTGAACCTGCTGGAGCAGCGGGCGGAAAGCGGCGCGAACTGGACCAGGACCGTCAGCGTCCAAGGCGGTGAGACGTACAGCCTCTCCGGCGTCACGGCAGCGGGCGAAAGCCTGAGCATGAGCGCGGGGACTGTCAGCCAGAGCGCCACCTCTGTCAGCGGCACGGAGCGGACGGAGGTCACCATCGCCGTCCCCGACGGGTTGAATAGCCTGACGATCTCCGGCAGCGGCAGCGCCGATGAGCTGCAGCTGGAGCAGGCGGAGGCGGCCAGCCGCTACAATCTGCTGCAGAACACGGACATGGACAGCGCCGCCCACTGGACCGGGACCGGCCTGGGGGCCGGGGACGGCATCAGCACCGATCCGGACGACAGCACAGCGCCCAAGCTCCAGCTGGACGATTCGGTTCTGAAGCTGGAGGGCGGATACGATACGGCCAAGAGCTACACCCAGACCCTCTCCGTCAGCGGCGGCCTGGGGGACGACTATTCCTTCGGCGCCTGGGTGAAGTCCGGCAGCGTGTCGACCCCCGACAGCACTCTGGAACGGCACTGCGGGATCCGGGTGCGGCTGCTGAACGGCAGCACGGAGGTGGACAGCAAGCTGCTGGAGGCAAACACGCTCTGTCCGGAGTGGCAGTTCCTTTCCGGCAGTCTGCGGGCCAGCGGCGCTTATGATACAGTTGAATTTTCCTTCCTTTACGATTATAATGCAAATGAGAGCTACTTCGACGGGGCGCAGCTGTTCCGGGAGAAGTTTGCCTACGTCTACCACTATGACGATGAAGGCCGTGTGGACAAGATCACGGACCTGGAGGGGAGGGAAACCACCTATACCTACCGGGGGAACACCTCGGACATCACCTCCATCACCCTGCCCGGCGGGGCGGAGTACAGCTACAGCTACACGAGCAGCGGCCTGCTGGACCACGCCGTCAGCGACACGGGGGTAACCAGCAGCTACAGCTACGATAGCTACGGCAACCCCACGGGGACGACGATCTCCGGCAGCGGCGAAAAGAGTCTGACCAGCTCCATGACCTACACCGCGGACGGGAACATGAGCGCCAGTGTCACGGGCAACGACGGCCAGACGGTGAGCTACACCAACGACACGGAGCTCTCCCTGGTGATGAGCGTCACCGATCCGGCAAACACCGTGACGAGCAATACCTACGACAGTCGGCGCCGTCCGGTGAGCAGCCAGACGGGCAGCAGCGCCATCACCAACACGTACAGCGACGAGCTGCTGACGGGCCTGAGCCATACCAACACGGCGAATACTTCCACGGACTACACGCTGGCATACGGCACGGCGGAGCTGCTGGCGACTGTTCAGGTGGGCAGCGCCTATACCCTGGTGGAGAACAGCTACAACCCGGGGACCTGGACGCTGGCGCGGCAGATGTACGGCCGCGCGGACGATGACCCCGACGAAGACGACAGAGACGGCTGGGCCTACGAATACAGCGAGTTTGACGATCTGACGGCCCGCTGGACCGTGAAGGACGGGTCCGGTACGGAGTTCCGGTACTTCTACAACAGCAAGGGCGCGCTGGCCCGGGTAGAGCAGTACAGCACCACCGTGGCAAACGGCGAGGTCACGAGCCGGACACTGCTGAACACGGAGCGTTACTACTACGACGCTACGGATCGCCTGATCCGGGTCTGGGAGACGGATGCCGCCAACCACCAGCACGAGTTCCGCTGGACCTATGACAGCAACGACCAGGTGACGGAGCTGGTGGAGACGGTCAACGGGCAGAGCTTCACCTACGCCAACAGCTACAACGGAGACAAACAGCCCACGCAGAGCAGCTACGGCAGCGTGCTGGAGAGCTTCACGTATGACGGGCTGGGACGGCTGAGCCAGAGCGCGGTGAGCAGCGGCAACAATGCTGTGCTCACCACGGACTACAGCTTCCTGGATCTGGACGCGACGCGGACCACGACGCAGGTAGCAGAGGTCCGAAATCGCTACGGGCTTACGGACGAGAGCATCACCTACACCTATGACAGCCGGGGCAACATCACCTCCGTGAGCTTCCCCTGGACAGTCACCGTGCCGGACCCGGAGCCCACGCCCACGCCGACTCCGCCTCCCACACCGACTCCCACGCCTCCTCCAGGCTTTCCAGATTTCCCCATAGAAACCATGGACCCCAACGACCCGGGGCCGATCCCGCCCACACCGACTCCGGACGCAGGTCTGTACAGCGGAACGCAAGCCAATAACAGCAGCGGTGGAGTCACCACGACCATCACTGTCACCATCTACTACGAGTATGATGCGCTGAACGAGCTGGTTTGGGAAAAGAGTGAGCTTGAGGAGAAAGCCTGGAACTACAGCTACGATCTGGGCGGCAACATCCTCAGCAAGACGGAGTACAGCTTTGAAAACGGCGTAGTCGGCAGCACGCCCCTCTCCACGGTGACCTACACCTACGGGGACGCGGATTGGCCCGATCTGCTGACGGCGTACAACGGCAGCCCGATCACCCATGACGACATCGGCAATCCCCTGTCTTACCGGGGCTGGCTCTTCACCTGGCAGGGCGGACGGCAGCTGGCAGCGGCAAGCGACGGCACCACCAGTCTGAGCTTCGTCTACAACGAGTCCGGTTTGCGCACGGAGAAGACTGTCGGCAGCGACACGCACCGCTATGTCTACCGGGGCAGCACCCTTGTGGCGGAGATCGCGGACAGCTACGCGCTGTACTTCCATCATGACGCCAGGGGTGAGATCGTCGGCTTCACCTACGTTTCCGGCAGCACCCAGGCGGAGTACTTCTACCGTAAGAACCTCCAGGGCGACGTCATCGGGATCGTAGATGCTAGCGGCGCCAGTGTGGCAGAATACCGCTACGATGCCTGGGGCAAGGTGCTGAGTGCCACTGGCTCCATGGCGGAGATCAACCCGATCCGCTACAGGGGATACTATTTCGACCAAGAGACGGGACTCTATTACGTATCCAGCCGTTATTACGATCCTGAGATATGTCGGTGGATCAATGCGGATGGCTATGCCAGCACCGGGCAGGGCATCGTCGGTTGTAATATGTTCGCATATTGCAACAATTCTTCTGTAGCATCTTGTGACCCTTCTGGAATGATGATGGTTAATACGGTCAACGTGAATGACGGAGGTGGAAACCAGTATAAAAGGATCAATAGTCAGTCGTCGTACCCTTATAACAATATCCCGTATGGTAATTCAACAATTGGCTATGCGGGCTGTGAAGCAATTGCGTGTTATAACACATTGATATCTTTGGGAAAGGCTGAACCCTTCAATTTTGTTAAAGATTTTTTCGTAAACCGTTTTAATTCTTCTCCTTTCAGCGGGTGGGGGATGGGTGGCCATTGGGGCGCCATGCCCAGCGATATAGAGGCCTTTCTAGAATCTAAAGAAATAGATTACATTCAGCTTTCAAGATCTGAATTATTGGCTCTAGACTATTACGGACCTGCTGCTGGTAATTACATCCTTTGTTATTGGAACGGAATGCCGTTTCTCAGCAGCTATCATACGATAGCAGTAGAATGCACTGGTTATAACTATACTGCATATAATTTTTCAGGAGAGCCCACAAACCTGAGCATTTTTAACTACATACCGAAGAACACATGGCATTACATCAATTTGTATAGGGCATATTACATCCCTATGCAATAAGGGAATACCATTAGACTATCACGGAAAGGAGAGCGCATGACGATAAAACCCTCTTGGCTCTTCAGACTACAAAAAAGCTTTGCGCTGCTATTGTGCTTGTTTGTCCTACTGTCGCTTTCTGCTTGTGCATGGCCTATGGACCGTTCAATCAAAAGGACAACCCCGTATGATTTTTCAGGGAGTGAATGGCAGAGCGAGGAGCCATTTATCTATCTGCGGCTGAACGAAGACCAACAACTGGAGGGATATATGCTGCTGGAATCCCAAAGGGTCGAAATAAGATGCGGAATTGCTCCCACGTGGCCGCGCTTCTATCTTTATAAGATACCGGTTCATGACACGATCATGGATGACAACGATATTTTGGACGGAACATTCAAATGTACCGAGCAAAAGCTCACCTTGAAAATCGAGAGAGACTATTACTTCGATAAGCAATACCGGGTTATTGTGCTGGAGCGAGTAGGATGAATGCGAGTGGTGGGACAGCGGACGGTTAATGCGAAAAAAGAAGGGGTAAGCCTCGAGAATAAGACAAGGGGACGTACCTTTTGTGAAGACAAGGGGACGTAGCTTTTGTCTTGCCTGACCCGGCACAACGGAATCCAAAGCACGGCACCCCGAGGGCAAACGTCCTCGGGGTGTTTTTTGGCACGGAGCGGACGGAGGTCACCCTCGCCGTCCCCGACGGGTTGAATAGCCTGACGATCTCCGGCAGCGGCAGCGCCGCGGAGCTGCAGCTGGAGCAGGCGGAGGCGGCCAGCCGCTACAATCTGCTGCAGAACACGGACATGGACAGTGCCGCCCACTGGACCGGGACCGGCCTGGAGACCGGGGACGGCATCGCCACCGATCCGAACGACAGCACTGCGCCCAAGCTCCAGCTGGACAATTCGGTCCTGAAGCTGGAGGGCGGGTACGATACGGCCAAGAGCTACACCCAGACCCTCTCCGTCAGCGGCGGCCTGGGGGACGACTATTCCTTCGGCGCCTGGGTGAAGTCCGGCAGCGTGTCGAAGTCCGGCAGCGTGTCGCTGAGCAACAAGAACACCCCCGACAGCACCCTGGAACGACACTGCGGCATCCGGGTGCGGCTGCTGAACGGCAGCACGGAGGTGGACAGCAAGCTGCTGGAGGCCAACACGCTCTGCCCGGAGTGGCAGTTCCTTTCTGGCAGCGTAAGGGCCAGCGGGGCCTATGACACGGTTGAATTTTCCTTCCTTTACGATTATAATGCCAATGAAAGCTACTTCGACGGCGCACAGCTGTTCCGGGAGAAGTTTGCCTATGTCTACGACTACGACGATGAAGGCCGGATCACGAGACAAGGGGTCGTAGCTTTTGTCTCAACAGATCTCAGCTTAATTGAATCCCTATCGTCAGCATCCCGTGAACAAAAAACGTCCACGGGATGTTTTGATATAGAATAGGGCAACGAAAGATAGGCCAGGAAAAGCAGTAAATGCGTTTCACGGTGAAACGGATTGATATAGCACACACAAGATTGATGTAGCTTCTATCTCAAGTCGTTCACGTAGATGCTTTGAACTGGACACTGAGGAGTATTGTAACAGAAACACTGTTATCATTTCGGAAAAGGCAATAGTAAAAAATTGGATGGGAAATGTAAGAATTCCATCAACATCACCCATCCTGATATAAGCTTTTTAGTTTTTCTGCATAGTGCCATAGAGGGCAGTTAAAGATAGCTGTTCAGAATTCTACAGACACTGTCATACCATGCTTTAGAAACATTTCCATGTTCGTAATGAGTATTTGCATCATTAAGCGCTTGCTGAATCATACTCTTTGTATAACCGGAAGGAGAATTGCAAATCTCATCAATCAAATCAATGGACATCTTTGTAGTATAGCCGGACATATTACCCACCCCCAAAAATATTAATATATTATATAAATATCACACAATAGGGAGATAGTCAACTACAACATAGAGACAAATCAAGAATTTGGCTCTCATATTGGAATTCCAGAAGAGTCTTTTACCCTTTCTTATTCATCAGCCTCTAGATATCTTGTTCAGTTGCCAAAAAGGTCAGTTCACATGGATACATAATCAGCCGAACCGAAAGACTGCTTGGAAGATTACAACAGCCATATCGGTGCTAGGGAACTATGATAAAGAATCTTCATTAATTCGCATAACAATGAGCTTATTCATTTTGAGATGAAACGGCTTACCTCCTTCAAATACTAGTTCTGGGAAGATGGATAAGGGTTACCTTCTCAGACCCTGTATTATGAGGACTTCGACCAGCCGGTGCATTCCCCAGAAGTATGCCTGCGAACTTTGAAATAGGGAAAAATGCGATGATATTGCCAATCAAATGTTACACCACATGATGGAATGACGCTTCTGAATGGGAAGGAAAGCGTGAATAATTGCTCATTAGAATGTCACTGCTGTTGTGTTCCTGCTCCGATTAAAATGATTGATTTTCTAATCATTATTTATTATAATTATTAGTGACGGGAGCTTCCCTCTGAGAGATTCGAGGCTTACTTCCTTGTTATCATGTTCAGAAAAGGTGAAACAATATGGATGATAGATACACTCCGGTAGAGGATTATGCGCAGAGCTCGAATAGCTTATTCCATTTTGTGAGCAAGGAACTCTATCTGCAACAGGCTCTTCTGCGCCGTGCTCTGGTGCCTCGTTATTGTTTAGAAAAGATAGATTACCTTGAGCTGGGCAATGAAACTGAAAAATTCACTGATGCGTTGGTGATGCAGAAGTGCTTCTGCGATATTCCGTTTCATCAATTGGCAGAAAGTGTTCCAGTTCATGGAGTAGGTGAATCATTTGATTCTTTGAGCCAGAGCGAAAAAGAAGAGATCGAAAAACGTTCTACACACTTTGATTTTTATGGACATTATGCAATTGCCTTTTCTAAAGGATGGGGAGAGAACAAAGGGTTACAACCCATTCAGTATTTCAATCCAAAATCCAGATGCACACAATGCTTTTCAGATGCTTTTAGGGCCGCATTATCAGCTGAGGATATTCCTGAAGTAACAGCACGAGATATCCTCAATCGCATCGCTTTTTGCAAGCCATTACGTGGAATAATGCAAAGGCAATATATCAGTAGAGACGGCTCTCCTGTAACAGTGGAAATAATTAAAAATTTTCGCGATGAATGTGAATGGCGATATGTACCTCCCCACGATATTTTGGCTAATTATCCATATAAATGTATAGAGGCGAATCCTGGTTTTTTTCAACTGTCCTTTGAAATAAATGAGCGACTGGAAAAGGAGGATTGCAGACAACTGTGGTTGGATTTTGATTACGATGATATTCGGTACTTAGTCGTTCCGGATGGCACTTCCAGAATAAGTCTTATTAACACAATTACAGATCTGCCCGACAGTCAATTTCACGAGGATGAGAGTGCGTCTTTGCAAAAAAGCATTCTCATCAGCAAAATCCTCGTATTGAATGAGATCAGAAAGGACTGGTAAAATGCCAAATCTGCTGAAGTCCGTATTCTCAAAGGATGAAGTGCGGTATCAAGGGACTGTTTGCTTTAAGGATCAAGAAGCGAAAAAAAAATTTGAAAATGCATTAAGAAGAGTAGGGGAGGAAGGAAAAGCAGTCACCGTTGAAGGTGTCGAATCTGTTACCACAAATATCGCTGCGAGAGATTTATCTTATCCGCTGAGAAAGCAGGAAAAAATAAGCAAGTTCATTGTTTTTCCATCCTCTGATCCTGTTCCTTTTGAAGTAGAGGTAGATGGCAATAAAAAAAGTATAATTCTATTACGAAGGAAACTGCAGGACAAAGTAATTTTGGAAACAGGGCCAGATTCTGTCGTTCCCTTGTCTTTATCGTTTTCAAAACATGATTATCGCACAGTTACAGTATCATTTACTAAGCACTATGAACGAGCACAAACAGTTAAGGATGTATCTGTGGGATTAAAAACTGCTGCTGCACTTTTATCCAGTATTATTACGACAGGTCAAGGAACTACCGATGATGGGGCGATTTTAAGACTAACTGATGTAGTTAACCATTTTACATCTTTAGGAACCCTCTTTGACCGGCTATCCAGCATCGAAGAAAGCCTTGACATCCATTTTTCGCCTGATGCGCTTATATCTGTTTCGAAAGAAGACGTGTCCGATATTAATGATCTCTTCATTCTGGTTTGCAAAGAGAAAGCGTTAAGGACAAATATGAAACTAACGTCTACTGACAGCGCGCGATTCGTAAAAAATGAAGAACCTATCCTTGGCAGCGAGTTGTTTATTAGATTCACTGGAACGATAGAGTACGATCTCTTTGGTGTGGCAATTAAGCTCTTCTCTGTTTGCGCAGCCATTAATGCAGTTGCAAAGGAGATTATTCCAGGTGAAGATACTGTTAGAATACTGTATGGAGATTCGGACACAAAACCCATGTACATCTCTATGAAAGCATTCAAAACAGAAGAAGAAGCCCTCCAGGAAGTATCACAGATTATGAGTCATAAGACGGATTATATCAACGCAAAGACAGCTTGGGAGTATCTGAAAGGAAAAGACTGATTATTTTGCTGTCAAGTTGAAGTCTTCGAGGGCGAAGACTACCGATCGAAATTATTGCGAAACAGGAATGGTTATTGCATCCCATGTGACGCAGTACAATTGAACTCTTACTTCATCACGTAATGAAAGCACAATGGACAACCTACATGGGAGGAGCATTTCACACGTCTTAAGGGGCACATGAGAAATTTTAAGACTATTTGAACAGTATTATTTATTTGCTTATTGCTACAGTATAAAAGGTGAGTTTTTTCTTAACTGAACCGTAATGGAACTCTTTAGTGTATTTGTATTCTCTATGTACTAGTCATTTGCAAAAGTGTTGAGATGCTATTACCCGATAAATGGAGGCTGAAATGGGAAAACCGTTTAACGTTGAAATGAAAGAGCTCGCGAAAACTTATGAGTATTCGCGAGATATAGATGTGCATGATTTTGAACAGTATATTTTGAATCATATCGCTTCCCCGTTTCTTGTCGTTGGATCTGGTGGTTCTTTAGCAGTTGCCCAGACATGCGCACTGGTAATAAATCATTTGGGCGGCTTTGCTCAGGTGGTTACACCATATGAGTTAATGGGATTCTCTAGGGGCATACACAAAGAAAATATTGTGTTTTTTTCTGCAAGTGGAGGTAATCCCGATATCGTCAACGCGTACGACTTCTGCAGGCGAATGGAGGCAAACAGCAGTTTTATTATTTGTTTATCAGAAAACAGCAAACTAATTGAATTAGCAAAGAACAAGTACAAAGATAAAAACTTCATTGAGCTTTCTCTTCCGAATGGTCATGATGGTTTTTTGGCAGTTAATTCAACTGTTTGCGCAGTAATGATGCTTAAAAAACTATTGTCTCCAACAGAATCAGCGCCTTTTGTTATGCCTGTTTTACCAGAAGAAGCTTTAACATGTCTTTTTGCGGATTCTATTATTGCTTTAGGTGGTCGATGGACACTCCCCGTTGTTTCCGACTTCGAATCAAAATGTACTGAGGCGGGGTTAATTCATGTACTGCCTGCTGATTTACGCAATTTTGCTCACGGAAGGCATCACTGGATAGCTAAAAATCCCAACACTTCTGTCATTTGCTTTGTTACACAGGATGAATATGAGCTTGCAAGAAAGACTACTAAAATCTTACCAAAGACAGTTTTCTCCTGTATCTTGTTGACAAATCAAACTGAAATTAGTGCGACTTTGGATTTGCTTTTCTATGTATTCCTTCTTGTGCAACAACTTGGAGAACTCAAGGGTATCGACCCTGGAAGGCCTGGAGTTCCTCGCTTCGGAAGCCAGCTGTATAGGATTAATTATCGGTTATCAGCTGAAGCAGAAGCAAACGGAGCTTTGGATAGCAATATTATAAAACGCATGGCAAAGAGAAAAGCGTTTGCTGCACAAAGTGAAGATCTAGTAACAATTGAAAATGCAGCAAAAGAATATTTGGAAAAGCTTTCTAGCGCATATTTTTCTGGCATAGTTTTGGACTATGATAACACAGTAATTGCTAACAACAGTATGGATGATGACACTTACCGAAGCTGTATAGATTCTATCTGTTCGTTCTTAGCGCATGGAGTTAAAATATGTTTTGCAACAGGTCGTGGGAAATCTATCCGTGAACAACTACTACAATTAATCCCTGTTGAATATGCAAGCGACATCTATATTGCATACTATAATGGTGCAACCGTTCTTCCATTGGAACAAGAACTGACGCATACTTCTGATCGTATTAATCCCCTGCTACAGAAAATCTTTGATTTCACAACCAAGTCCCTTCCGAAAAGCCAGCATATGGCTTCTCTGCGGAACGATTGCCTTACTTTTGAGGGAAGTGCCAATGCGTTAGATCCAATATACAACACCATTGCTTCGATGCTACTTCGAGATAGTTTTTCTGAGGTGAAGCTTTTTCGATCAGACCATTCCATTGATATTGTTTCTTCGCACGTCTCTAAAAAAACTGCTGTTGATTTTATGTCACAAAAAACTGGCGGAGATATCCTTTGTATTGGTGACTCAGGGGATGAATTCGGTAATGACTATGAATTGCTTGATTCTTGTTTTTCCCTCAGCGTCAACCATGTGTCGATGTCACTGCTAAATTGCTGGAACATTTCTTCGCTGGGCTTATCCGGCCCTGCAGCAACGAAAGAACTTTTTGATAAAATGCTCATACAGAAAAAGGGATTGCATTTCAAAAAGTCTTTTTTAATATCTGAGTAGCTTAAGAAATGGGAGATAAACTGTATGCAAAAAGAATTGGCTCAACGCTTGCTGGCAGCAACGCTAAACTGGTCTCCAGAAGACATAGAGCGTTATAGTAATTTGATTGACAATTTTGCCGAGTTGAAATACGACGAGTACCAGCAATATCGTCCGGGGAGTAGGTTTGTCGAGCATCTCTGCGCATGGCTTAACCAGTTTGAGGAAGGGGAAGAGCGAGAAATCATACTGCAATTCCTATTGCGTAACCTTACCTTTATCTCTACTGCTGAAATGCATCGATTAATAGAAACTGTTTACCCGGAGATCGTTTTACCTATTTTTAAGTCTCAAACAGAAGAAATCCTTCGAGATTATCCTTCCAAAGAACCTCTAAAAGACTTGATCATAGAGATTATTAAGGATAAATCTGCTTTTTTCGCATTGAGCGATGGAGCAAGGATAGATGTTTTTCGACGGGTTGCGAGGCTTGATCACGATCAAGTATGCGTCGACTATTCCATTTCGCAAATAAAGAGCACAGAAATGCTGAGTAAAATGGATAGCCGCGTAAATAAAAAGGATCCAGAAAAAAAGGTTTTAGGTCTTTTTCAAGACAGATTTGAGCATATTTTCCTTCTTGATGATTTTTCTGCTAGCGGTGTGAGTTATTTGCGCAAAGAAGGAAAGAGGTGGGCAGGGAAGGTTTTCAAGGCTATTAGCGACTTAGAGAACAAGAAAATCTTGGATGCTAGTAGTAAAGCAAAGATTCACTTAGTTCTGTACCTCGCTACAGATAAGGCCATTAACAGACTCCATGACTACATCAAAGATTATTGCGGAGACAGGAATTACGAAATTGATATTCACTGCATTCAAAAGGTTTCGCATGTTCAACTGTCGCCCCAAGAGGATGCTATCTTTAGAAAACACTTCAATGATAACAAAGAGATAATTGCAGATTCTCATTATAAAAAAGGAGATATGACCAATCCTCATCTGGGATTTGATGGCTGTGGTTTGGCACTAGTAATATATCACAATACGCCAAACAATTCTTTTCCTGTAATTTGGGCTGGTGAAAATGCCCTGTTTCCTAGAGTGACTAGACACAAGGATGTGAGATAAAAATGCTACCGAAAAACCCGTTTAATTCATTGTATTCAGAAATGATTGACTCGAATCAAACATTCTTGTCATTATTTGACGAGTCTCATATCAGCAAAACCAATGATGAGGGGGAAACGTTCATTACTGAAGAAATGTTCAGTAAAACGGTATTCTTCTCTTCTGCACTTGGCGGCGGCAAATCTTCAACTTTTCATTTCTTTTCTCCTGGGGTTTTGGAAACAATCGTGCAATCGAAAGAAGAATACTTCGATTGTTATACCCTTTTAGAACAATTAAACATAATTAAGGGAGGAAAAAACAGGTTATTAGGGATCAATATTTCTCTTGCACGGAATTATGAGGTAATCGATGATATTTACGATAATGGTAAAAGAAAACAAGCTTTCTTTTCGCTGTTAAATGTCCGGGTGTTAAAAGAGGCTCTAAAATCAATTCTTGAGTTCAACCATGCAAACATCGATGCCCTTAGTCTCATTACCTTTGCCGAGATTCCAGAAGAATTGAGTGGGGAATTCAAGAGTAATTGGACAGGCAAAGACTATTATGAGTGGGCCTGCCGCGAAGAAAACCTAATTTGTGAGGAACTGAATGATCTAGGAGATCTCCGAGCAATCCATTTCATCCATAATTACTTGTCTGTAATTCAACTATTTGAAGCAAATAATCTTAGGTTTAATGGATTACCTTTTGCAGAAAAGACATTATTTTTGTTTGATGATATACACAGATTAACTCAACATCAGAAGCAGGCTTTGCGCGAGAGTTTATTTGTTGTTAGAGCTCGAGTTGGAGTCTGGTTGGCCCAGCGGACATATGGCTTAGACGATAAAGAAGTACTTGGCTTAGATGGAACTTACGGTCGAGATTATCTAACTCGTCGTTTTGAAGATTACTATCAAAAGTCATCAAAAACAGATAAAGCGTTTCAAACAATTGCTGACAGACGTGCAAAGGCCGCCCAAGATATTACTGTAACGACTTTTCAGTCATGTATCGCAGAGTCGATTGACTGGGAACGAGACAAAGAATGCAAGAACAAGCTCGAAAACGCCAGTTTAAAGCTAGAGAATTTTTTGACTACTTATTTGCTCCCTGAGGAGATCGAAAAATTGAAAAGCCAAAGTCAAACACTGATTGACTTAGCTATAACCTATCGAACAGCAAAAATTTTTATTGACAGAAAACTGAACCATCAACAACTCACATTAGAGGCTTTTTTCCTGGCGCCTTCAGAAGATGAATTGACTAAGGCAATCAAGGACAATTCCCTGCGCGCAATTGCTCGGTACTATTTGTGTATTGAAAACGACTTGCCTTTTTATTTCGGCATGCAAAAATTGTATTCGTTAGCATTCAATAATGTATATCAATTTCTATCTTTTTCTGGCGCAATATTCGAAAGAAGGCTCTCATATCGTTACAGAGCCAAAAAAAATGTTGCAGTAATAGTATCTGCAGCGGAGCAAGACAGAATTGTTCATAATGTCGCAAAAAAGAAGTGGGAAGAATTAAGTGTAAATTTTTATAATTCAGAAAGGATACAGAGTTTTCTCCTTAACATTGCAAGAGTTGGAATAATTACAAGAGATTATGGCACTGCGTCATATTCTGGAGGAACATTTACAGGCATAGGAATTAAAGCAGATCTATTTGGCGAACTCGTAAAAGAGAACAGCGAAATAAAGAGTATTCTTTCGCAGTGCGTATCAAACAATTTGTTGCGAAAGCTAGAAATTAAGCAGGGTAGCAAAGACGAAAATGTCGTAGTTTTTTATCTTAATAGGTGGATTTGCACCTTCTTCAATTTGCCCTTAGCATATGGTGGCTGGAAATCCTGCGGCAAGGAATTGTTTACGCACATCTGTTTGGATTCAAACAAAACATTTATTCAGCATTATCCTGACTATTCTGGGGGTGAATCTGAGTGAGAACAAGGTTTGAACGCCAAATTATCAACGGTGAAGACCTCACAAAGTGGTTTGTGGAAAACGCAAAAGCAAGCAATAGGTATCTGTACATCTTAGGAATGGGTTTTGATGAGCGAATGTGTGAAGGAATCCGGCGGTTCTCGGACTGTCGTCTTCCCTTTGATATTTGGAAAGTATTTTTGGACGAGGGGATCGATTCTCCCTCAAAAGAGTTATTACGAAAAGCTTCTGAAAATGAAGCAGTATTAGACCAGATCATAGCCAACCTACCTGATACACAAACTGAAGAAAAGCACATTTCATTTTGGCAGGATGATGGAGTGCAGTCAGGTGAAGATGGACGATATCGTTTTGTAGGTGAAATTAATGCAAGCAAAATAATTAAGCATTCAGAAAAGGTCCTTGGCTCGTACTCAGATATTATTATTGATGTAAGCGCATTACCACAAGCAATTTACCTTTGTATGATCAACACCCTTTTTAAGTGCAGCGCTCCCAATCAGCGAATATATATTATTGCTAGCGAAAACTACAGCACAGACATGCGTATTGAACCCACGCAAGCAGAGGAGTCTGCTCACGAAATACAAGGCTACACCAGTCCGTCTGATGGTATTGATGGAGTGTTGATATGGTACCCAATTATAGGCGAGAAGAACCTTAATTACTTAGACAAATACTACATGTATTTAAAAAGTCATTCACAAGAAATAGATGAAATATGTCCCGTGGTGCCATTTCCGTCTGTCAATGTGCGAAGAGCAGACGATATACTATCTGAGTATTCAAGACGGCTATTTGATGTCTGGAGAGTTGACAAAAAGAATATCATATACGCATCAGAGATGAACCCGCTTCTTATCAGCAAGAGTCTTTATGAGGCATCCGAAAGCTATGCAAATGCCTTGAAACCATTAGGCGAATGCAAATTTGTTTTTTCTGCCATAACAAGTAAGCTTATGACAATTGGGATGCTTCTTGCAGCTTTTGACTTGAAAACTCAAGGATATAATGCTAGTATTCTTGGTATAAGCAACAAAGGATATACAATCAAAAAGATTGATAATGAAACAATTCAAAACAATCTTATTTGTTTGGCAGTTTAATATAATATACTATGGGTGCTTACTATGAATAACAGCATTAGAATACTTGGCGCTGGATTAATATGTGTAGATGTTGTACGAAACAGCAGCTCGACTATTATCATGAATGGAGGCTCTTGCGCAAACGTAATCTCAGTATTAGCCCAGATCGGTTACGATTGCACTGTAATACGCGAGAAGTACTCTGGAACCTCTGAGCTTTTTCTATCTAACACATTAGCTTCGCTAGGAGTAAAGGAAATATTCTATAAACAGTCTAGATCCAGTGCTCCTCGAATTATCGAAACTCTATCGGATTTTGAACATAGTTTTTACACCACATGCCCCTGTTGCGGGAAAAAAATACTGAGTTTAAAGCTTCCTTCTATCTCTGAAGTTCAAACTATTGAGGATCAAATTCAAGACATCAATGTATTCTACTGCGATCGAACTTCTTCTGGAATTCGGCATTTGATGGATTTGGTCAGTTCACAAGGCGGAGTTGCTATTTATGAACCTAACTCCGCAAGAAATCTAAAGGGACTGATTGAGAGTTCTGCGATGGCGGATATCCTTAAGTTCTCAAAAGACCGAATTCCTGCTGGTGTTGTAGAGAAGATCCGTACAGAATGCAGAAAGATCAAGCTTATTATCTCAACTGATGGAGCTAGAGGGCTTTCGTTCTCATATCGGAAAAAAAGCGGTGATATGTCTTCGTGGACAACTCTTCCATCTGCTTTCAGCGGACCGGTGATTGATTCTTCTGGCGCCGGCGATTGGCTTACTGCTGGTTTTTTGTCAGAACTCTTCACGGATCGAAATGCGCTTTCACTTGACAGGCTTTCGGATATTGATGAAATTTCGAATATGCTCAATCGAGGCATGAAGTATTCTCAGCTATGCTGTGCTGCAATTGGAGCTCAAGGCGCTTTTTATTCCCCGAATTACCCGAACGAATTGCGAAAACTTACATGGCATGGAGTGAAACAGGAAAGCCCTCGCCTAGAGTTCCAGAATGTTTTAACACAAGATGTGTGTCCGGTTTGTTTCTCGGATTCACCTAAAAGGAATCCAGTCGTTGTTTCATGATGCTTGCTAATTTTTTTAGCAAACAACATACATATGAGAGCCAAGAAATAATAAACTTGGCTCTCTCTTTTGCCTCTGTCTAGTATAATGGCTGTCCGAATCCGTAAATTGGGGGCGTGTTGAGAGAATAGCGCCGTTCCGCGCAAACATCCCCAGAGTTGCCTTCCACGGTGTAAATAAGTCCGTTTTCCACTTTCTCCACGATGCCGACGTGATCGGCCAGGCCGTCGCTCTCCCAATCGAAAAAGATGATGTCGCCGGGGCTTGGCTCATAATCACGCCCTTGCCATTGGCCGCGGTCTCTGAACCAGTCCACATAGGGACGCACGCCAGCTGTTTTTGGCAGCACCCCTATGTCCAGGTAACCGCACTGATCGGCGCACCAGCTCACGAAGATCGCGCACCACTCTACACGGTAGTCCAAGCCCCACCAGCTCCAATAGGGAGCGCCGCCGACATTGCCGATCTGTGACTGCGCCACGGCTACCATTGCGGCGTTGCCCTCGCCCATGAAGGATCGTCCGATGGGATAGTAGCGGAGAACATGGGACACATAGGCTTTATCGCCATATCCAGCCGATCCGATGCGGGCAGCCATCATGTCGGAAAACTCGATGGCATTCAACTCGGAATAACCGCCATAGTTGGCCAGCGCCCAAGAGATATAGCCGGGGCCGAAGTTGTAGCCCTGTAGAGCAAGAGAGATACGGTCAAGGTCTATCGGGCTTTCCACGCCTGCCATGTTTAGTACATCGGCCAGAGTATGTACGCCCACATCGATGGAGTATTCGGGATCGGTGATGCTGTTCGGCGCATGAGGATACCGGGTGTTGTATCCGCTTTCTATTCGGGAATACCGTGCTGGGCAGCGTAGAGCCGGATAAGTGGGCGGTAAGCCTCCACTTCTGCGCTGATGGGGATGTAGGCGCTTCGCCCCTCTCCGCTGCTCGTCAACATGGAGGCCACGCCCATAATGACCACAAAGGGAACGAGGATTAGTACAAGAGCCCCGGCTGCGTATAATAGGGTTTCCCGGCTGGGCGTAACGGCTTTTGTGACCGCTGCGCCCAGCCTTTTGAAGAAGTCTCCGCTGGCCTTTGCCGCTTTCCCGGACAGGCTTTTCGCCGTGTTGGTCTTGATCTCTTGGATTGCCTGGTTGCGAGCATACCTACGTCCCTGCTCCTTGATGATCTGCGCTTTTGGTGTGGCGGCAGCGGAAGTGTTACGGGGCAGCGCCGTCTGGCGCTGCCCCGTGGATCGAATGGGGTTAGGTTGTGCTGCCGTGCTCGTCGTATGCCGAGCTGGAGCTATCTTCTCACGGCGCTTTGGGCTGTGAGCAAAAGATTCCCTGCTGAACAGCTGAGTGTCGGCGTCTTTCTCCGAAGAGGGGTAATCCGTCTGCTCTCGGACCTTCCGCACATAGGAGCGCCGCATTTGCTCTTTTGTGCGTTCAGCGGATTTCTCCGCCTCATCCGGCTCAAATTGCGTTTCATGGTGAAACGAAGTTTGCTTTTCGGCCTGATGCTTCCGCTTGTATTTCTTAACCGCTTCACGCCGCATCAGATACTTGGGGGAAGGTTTCTTCAGCGACGATGCCGATGCTTTTTGCGTTTCACGGTGAAACGCATTTTTCTTTGCGTCCCGTCCGCTTCGCTCCAAAGTGGAAACGGGCAACTGGACAGCCTCGTTGACTATGCTGCCTGCATAGTCCTCCACCTTGTCAACAGCGGTATAGGGCTGCTGGCCCTGTTCGGGTGCTATGGCCTGCTGTGCCTCGGAGAGCTGCTTTTTCGTCGTCTCTATCGCGTGGTATCGGCCTGCTTGCTTGATGGCCTCTTTAGTCGGCGCTTTCCGGGGCGGCCTGTCCTTCACCGCATTGGCTTTCTCCCGGATGGCTTTTTTGTGTCCGGCCTCTTTTGCTTTGTTGCGCTCCATATCAGCCGCGTCCCGGTGTGGTATTCATCAGCCGGTATAGCTCGGTGTCCTGCGGGATCGTACAGTCAAACGGGATCACTGCGCCGGATACCCGCATGAGGCCATGTCCCGGCTCAACATCCGTCACATAGCCCATTTGTGTATCGGAAATATGCAGGAGCGCGGACAGCTCCGCCCGGTCGGTGGCGGCCTGATTGAACAGCATGAGGAACTCGGAGTTTGCGAACATGAGACGCGCCGTGTCAGAGGTCAGACATTCCTCCACGTTCTGTGTGGCCGCCGTCAGAATACCGCCGTACTTGCGAAAACGCTTCCATGCCTTGTACAAGACTTCCGCAGAGTAATGGTACTTGAAATACAGATACACCTCGTCTATGAATACCCAGGTAAACTTGCCCCGCTTCCGGTTTTCCATGACGCGGTTTTGAATGGCCTCCAGCGTGACCACAAGTGCCGTCTTACGCAGGGAGTCGCCCATTTCGTAGAGGTCAAGGACGATGATCCGGTTGCCCATATCCACGTCCGAGGCGTGGGCGAATACATTCAAGCTGCCCTCAGTGATCAGCTCGGCGGTTAAGGCCAGCTCCCGCGCCTCCGGCTCCGGCTGACGCATGACCTCGTTGCGCCAGTCGGACAGGAGCGGCGCGGGTGCTTTTCCTCGCAGATAGGGCTTG
>CACXXY010000073.1 GCA_902771655.1 uncultured Bacteroidota bacterium
CGGAAGAGGTCAACAGCGTAGTAGAATCTGTCACGGTTATATACGCCACCCAACACCTGAGGTTTGTCATAATAAACTTTACCACCTTTGCGTGCCTCAAAAATAGGATAGTCAGGATAGTCAACAGTGCCTGATTTGTTTCCAGGAACGTCGATAAACAAGGTGCCCGATAATTCTTCAATAGGGCTCTGAATCTTTCGCAATTTGTGCTCGCCATACATGTTGACGGGACCATGTTCGTCGGGCACATACATAATCATGGAGTCAATCACATTCATATCGACTTGGAATTTGTCGTAATTGAACTGACAATTGTGGGTGACGAAGTCAAAAAGACCCGCCACAATCCTGCCAGAAAAGACCATGTCACGGTTTTTCTTCACCGTAACATTCTCTCCTGCAGGATAAACATTGACAATCTGTGCGTCGCTGAGTACGAAAAATTCGCAGCCCGTTACGCGTAAATCCTTGCTGACCAGGTCGTATGAAGCATAATGTGTCTTGGATTCCAAGATGATGTTGTCGTAGTCTTTCTGGCGTACATCATTGTTGAGGTATTGCGAGATTTTCTTACGGTAGATGATTTTGTCGTTGGTAATGTCATATTCGATAAAGCCACGTGCGGCAAAGTCAATCATCATGGCTTTGATGTCAATCTCTGATTTTTTGAACCAAGACACCACTTCGTGCAGGTGCAAAGGCTCGTATTTGTTGACTTTGAACAGCTCCCAAAGGGTGAATAGGGGATTCACCTCGTTGTAGCCCCATATTTTACGCATGATGGTGGGGTCGAAGAAGTTCTGTGACTCGAAATAAGCTGGACTTTCACTGGTTAAGCCTACAATGGGCTTGATTTCAATACGTTCCTCATCGGTTTTCCAGGAGATGGATTCTGCGGTGATATCCATCTTATGATAGGAGTCGAAGAAGGGCGTTCTGCCAACGCCTTGTTTTGGTCTGGAAATCAGCACTTCTTTGGTGACTTCGTTGTATTTGAAGTTGGCGGCGGGATGATAGATGGAGTCCTCGTCAATGACGATGCGGACACTGGCATCTTCTGCCAGCACATTGCCAGGGCGGAACAAAAAGTTTCTGGAATAGACCTTGACAATGGGCTTGCCGTCTTTTTTGACATAGATCTGCGAAAGCACATCGCCTTCCGAGTACCCCTGAATGGAACTGCCACGCAATTCGAAACCACCGATATAGTCAACATTTTTGTATATTTCGTTGATGACGATATGCTCGTCGTTACTGCGGAAACGGGGGTAGGTGGCTTTCTCCTCGCTGGTGGCCAAGGCCGCTTTCTCTTCCAATATACCTTTTATGGGTTTGCTGAAATATTTCGGATAGTTGAGGGTGGCGTCGTTGGCTGTGAATTTCGGGAAACGCACGTCAACGGTGTAGTTGACTACCTTCGCATTGATTTCCGCACCCAAGCCGGCCCTGTCCCAAGAAACCCCGCCTTTTTTGCCTTTGAAAATCAATGAGGAGGGAAAATAATCACCTTGTGCGGATATGATGGTCAGACTGTCATGTGCGGAACTGCCCACCAAATCAATGTCAGCAAAACGGATATAGGGCTCTTTGTCAAAACCGATATTCTCGGCATCCCCATACACTGTCCAGCGGGAGTTGGCGCTGTTGTATAGTAAGTTCCGGCTGAAAAAGTCGGTGTATATCTGCATTTTATCCTTGAACAGGGTGGTCTCTTCATTGAAATGAAATTGAACGATTTTAGACCAGGTGTCAAGCTCTCCTGCGTATGGACTGTTCATAAAGGCCGCGTATGCCTCCACGTAAGACTGAAAATGAGGGAAAGGTCTCATTCTTTTCTTGAGCATCTTGTTGGCAACTTCTATGAAAATATCCTGTGACTCATCGTCCATCCAGGGGCTGTTCCAAAACTCGGTGAAACGTTTCAGGAGTGCGTCAGCCTCTTTCTGTCTTTCTTTGGGAACTGTTTCCAAGTAGGTCTTCACCTCCTCAATGGTGTATGCAGGATTCTCTGTGAAAGAGGTGAAACGTTGTGCCTGAAGCCCCCAAGCTGTGAGTATTAAAATGCCAATTATAAAAAGGATACGCTTTTTCATGGTCTTAATGTGCTAATTGAATTAGTGGTCAGTGGTCAGTGGTTAGTGGTCAGTGGTCAGTGGTCAGTGGTCAGTGGTCAGTGGTTAGTGGTTAGTGGTCAGTGGTTAGTGGTTAGTGGTTAGTGGTTAGTGGTCAGTGGTTAGTGGTTAGTTAATAGTTAATAGTTAATAGAATCAGTATATAAATTCTGATCCCTGACCCCTGACCCCTGATCCCTGATCCTTGAAACCTATTTTTTGTGTGCTTTCATCGCGCACCATCTGTTTTTTGCTTTGTGCGACTGGTATTCAATGCCGAATTCGGCAGCGCGTTGCTTGATGATATCCAAGTCATTGTCTTCATAGAAACCACTGAAGAAAATGGTTCCGCCAGGAAGCAGGGCCTCAGCGTAGGCGGGCATATCGTTGACCAGTATGTTGCGGTTGATATTGGCGATGATGACTTCAAACTTGCGTCCTTTGAGTGCGGAGGCATCACCTAAAATAACCTCCATATCCTCGCAGTTGTTGCGGGCGATATTCTCCAGATTGTTGTTGTAAGCCCATTCATCGTTGTCGATGGCGGTTACTGGATGAGCCCCGCGTTTATGGGCGAGTATGGCCAAAACACCTGTCCCCGCACCCATGTCCAAGACACTTTTATCCTTCAGATCTTCTTCCAACAGATATTCAATCATCTGCGAAGTGGTCTCATGGTGTGCCGTTCCAAAAGACATTTTGGGCTCAATCAGAATCTCATATTCCACACCTTTCATTTCGGGATGGAAGGGAGCTCTGATATAGCAGCGGTCGGCAATCAGTACAGGAGTGTAATTGGATTCCCATACGGCATTCCAGTCTTGTTGCTCAATCTCCTGTGTCTCATACTCGATTTCCACGTCCAAACCATGGTTTTCCAATATGTTTTTGATGTTGTCGGCGTCGTATAAGTTAGTAGGAATGTAGCAAAGAAGGTCGTTGTCAGTCTCTCCGTCCATGAAGCTTTCGCAGCCGGCATCGGCTAAAAAGGAACTGAAAATCTCTTTCCATGGTTCTGCGGAGGAGAAGTGAATTTTGATTTCGATGTAATTCATTGATATTGTTAAATGGTTAGTGGTATTATGAAAAAGGGTGGGGCAGAGCTCCACCCTTTTTTATTAAGAGTCTGTGTGTTATTCTACAATTTTCCCCGAGGTGGTGAACCAGAGTTCCTGTTCCACCTTTGTTTTCTTGTCGGCGATGATTACTTTGTAGAAGTTCTTTTTCTCCACCAGCTTCTTGACAGCATAGTATTCCACCATCTTGCAGCTCTTGTGATTCTGTTTGATGTAGGCTGAAATGCTGCTCAACAGGTTATCGGGGTTACCCATGGTCATGGTTTCGGTGATGACACCATAGCTGTTGATGATACAAATTTCCTTGCCTCTGGTGCCGTAATAGGATGCTGAATAGTCTCCTGTTTCGGTCTCTGTCCATTTTACTCCGTTTGCATGTGGATATTTGGCCTTGAACGCGTTCATGACATCTTTGGGAATATTGTTATCTCCTTCGGCCTTGTTCGACATGTTCATCTTCTCGTAGTATTTCTCTAATGATTGGTCTTCGGCGCTTTCTTTGGTCTGCCCATCCAGCTCATAGTTGGGATCGACCGTGTTGATCAGCTTGCCAGTCTTGTCGAAAAAGAGGGTGGTCACCAATTTCTGTTTATAGTTGTTTTTCTCGTAGATTTCCACCATGACAATGTCTTTCTTGTCGGCACGGGTCTCTTTGATGGCGTTTTTGAAGCGATAGCCTTTGTAATAGGTTTGCAGATGTTTTGACATGTTGCCGCCCACAGAGGTCTCAGGTATAACCGTATAGGTTTTGTTCCATACACCGTTTCGTGAGTAGAAAAATTCGTTTTTCTGCTCATGGATAATGCAATTGGCGACATAGAAAGTGTCCACTTTGAACCAGTTGAGTTCTTCAGGACGTTGCACTTTCTTGGAGAATGAGGTTTTTACCGGAGTTGGAACGTCGTTGGGATTGATGGCTTTGTTTCCTCTTTCGTCATAAACTGTCTTGTCTTCACCCTTCTTGCCGGTAGAGGCCACGTCTCTATTCTCAGTCTTGCCATTGTTGGAGATGGATACAGGTTTTGCGGAGTTGGTGGCGGCAGGCTTGCTAACCGGTTTGCTTTCATTCTGTTTCTCAGCGGTAGATGAGTTTTTGGGAGTGTCTGTCTTGGGCTTGTCGGGAGTGGCTTGGTGTTGCTGCTCGTGGTAGTCTTGCTGTTGCTATTGGAAGCTGTTGTGCTTGGCTTGTTGGCTGGGGCACTGGGTTTGGCGTTGGTGGTTTTGCTCGTTGTGGTACTGGCATTTTTGTCGCTGGCAGCGGGCTTTGCAGGCACACTGGCGGTGGCTGTCTTGTCCACAACAGACTTGGCTTCCATGTTGAAGTTGGCAGGGTCTTTGCGCTCAAGCAGAGTTCCCACTTCGTTGAAAGTCAGTTTTGACGATTCATAACCGACGCCTTCGGGCTTGGCTTCAATGTAATAATGGATGCGCACATTGGGCATTTCCTGCAGTTGGGAAACCGCAATGGAGTAGTTGGCATAGTTGTTCTTCACATAGTCAGTGATGGCAGAGGGGAGTTCTGTTTTGGGAACGGGATAAACGGTCTTTTCCCATTGTCCGTTTTTCTTGATGTAGCATTTGCCAGGTGAGTTGTCCTCCTTGAAATTGGCAACATACACATTATCGTTTAGCTCCCAAAATGTGATTTTGACATTGGGATATTCAAATTCCATGGTTTGTTTAACATCATCGGGAACGGCTTCCGGTTTGAGCTTCTGCCCGAAAAGCGGGTTGACACTTGCTATCACGAGCAGGATAGCGGCAATGATGAAAAGACGAATTGTTTTCATAACTTATTCTGCTAAAACTAATATGTTATTTTTGAGAACTTCTACAGTTCCTCCATTGATATCGTAGTATTCCGTTTGGCCATCGCTGAGTTGGACCTTGATTTTCCCTTGCCTCAGGGCAGCCACAAGAGGGGCATGGTTCTCCAACACTTCGAAGAGACCATCCAAACCGGGCATTTGCACCAGACTGGCTTCTCCGGAGAATAATTGCTTGTCGGGAGTGGTGATATCTAACTTCATGGCTGTTATTTTGCGGTTTGTGCCAATTCTTTCTCACCCTTTTCAATGGCTTCCTCAATGGTTCCCACAAGGTTGAAAGCGGTTTCAGGCAGATAGTCCAAGTCACCGTTCAGAATCATGTTGAAGCCCTTGATGGTATCTTCGATGTTGACAAACTTGCCCTGGAGGCCTGTAAACTGTTCGGCCACGTGGAAAGGCTGCGACATGAAACGTTGCACACGTCGTGCGCGGTGGACCACCTTGCGGTCTTCCTCTGAGAGTTCTTCCATACCGAGGATGGCGATAATATCTTGCAATTCGGTGTATCGCTGCAGGGTCTCTTTCACGCGCTGGGCGGTGTTATAGTGTTCCTCGCCAACAATGTCGGGGGTAAGAATACGAGAGGTTGAATCCAAGGGGTCAACAGCGGGATAAATACCGAGGGAGGCGATTTTTCTGCTCAACACAGTCTGGGCATCCAAGTGCGAGAAGGTGGTGGCAGGTGCAGGGTCGGTCAAGTCGTCTGCGGGTACGTAAATAGCTTGTACTGAAGTGATTGAACCTCTCTTGGTAGAGGTGATACGCTCTTGCAGTACACCCATCTCAGTGGCTAATGTCGGCTGGTACCCTACTGCTGACGGCATACGGCCCAGCAAAGCGGATACTTCGGAGCCAGCCTGGGTGAAACGGAAGATGTTATCGACGAAGAACAGAATGTCCTTGCCGCCAGACTGCTCATCGCCGTCACGGTAGTATTCGGCCACGGTCAGACCGGACAGAGCCACACGGGCACGTGCTCCAGGGGGTTCGTTCATCTGGCCAAAAACAAGGGTGGCCTGTGATTTGGCCAATTCTTCTTTATCGACTTTGCTCAAGTCCCAGCCGCCGGCTTCCATGCTTTTCTTGAATTCCTCGCCATAGCGGATAACGCCGGATTCTATCATTTCGCGGAGCAGGTCATTACCTTCACGGGTACGCTCACCAACACCGGCGAATACTGACATACCTGAGTATTTTTTTGCGATATTGTTGATCATCTCCATGATTAACACGGTCTTGCCTACGCCGGCGCCACCGAAAAGTCCGATCTTACCACCCTTGGCGTAGGGTTCGATGAGGTCGATGACCTTGATGCCGGTATAGAGCACTTCCTGAGAGGTTGACAGATTCTCGAATGTGGGAGGATCGCGGTGGATGTCTTTGCGTTCCTTTGATTCCAGCTTGTCGATGCCGTCAATGGACTCGCCAATCACGTTAAGCAGACGTCCGTTGATGTTGCCGGTGGGCATGCTTATCATTCGTCCCGTGGATATAACCTCCATGCCTCGGCGCAAACCGTCGGTAGAGTCCATGGCAATGCAACGCATGGTGTCCTCACCAATATCTTGTTCACACTCCAGAATGAGTTTTTCACCATTGGGGCGCATAACCTCCAATGCATCGTAGATGTTGGGCAGCTTGGTGCCTTCACTGAACTGTACGTCAACTACAGCTCCAATAATCTGTGAGATTTTTCCTTTGATTTTTTCTGACATTGTTTTTATGTTGTTTTTTCGTCTTTATCCTATGAGTGGCTTGCGGTTTCACCGCAATATTCTAGGGGTTAGGTGTTAGGGAATAGGGGGTAGTGTTGAATTGTGAATTGTGAATTGTGAATTGTGAATTGTGAATTGTGAATTGTGAATTCTTCCACCTCCCACCTTCTACCTAATAAGTCGTATAAGCAATCTCCACCCTCAACTGCTTTCCCTCGTATCCCGCCTCGGGGGTGCTGCTGTGGAACACGAGACGGCTGGCATGTGTGCCGGAGCCTTTGATGGTCAGGTAGAAATAGTTGGCAAAGTTTCCTTGATTTAATATGAGTTGTTGTATGTATTGTGTGATTCGTATCCGGTACTCGCCTGTGGTGGAGTTGTATGTCCCACCGAAAAAGCCATCACCGCTCACCATATCGTCATCGGGGATGTAATACAAGGAACCATCATTCTTTACTCCTTGGATGGAAAGACTTGAGGGGTTGGTGAATATGGATTCGGAAGGGTAGTAGTTGCTGATAACCAGCTCGGCCCGGTTGATGACAACCCTGTTGTCCAATGACGCGAATTTCTGGCGGATATAGGGCAGGTTAATTTTAGCCCTTACACCGCACATGGCTTGCAGGTATAACTTGCTGATATTGCTGTTGTCATTGTCAATGATTTGTCTTCTTAAATCCTGACAGGCGTCGGCATAGCCGAAGTGATTGTAGTTGTTGTATGTGACCCCTGATTCGGACGGACGGAAAGAGTAGCTTAACCCGTTGCCGGATGTGTTGTGATAATACAAAACCAGTCCTGTTAAAGAGCTGGTCATGTTTGTTGAAAACAGGCAGCCGGTGGGGTGTGTGGAGGTCGCTTGGATGAATAAGCCTTTGAATTCGGCCAGAATGGCCGCATCGGTCAGCCAGTCGTCACTCTCGTCTATCAGATGTTGGCCAAATTCTGGTGTCAGGCGGATACGCACATGTGGGGACAACACTTCGCCATTGAGGGTAATGGCAGTATTGGGTCTTATGTAATAGCTTGTTTCCGGATTGTTGAGCAGATTGTCGTCGCTGTGGCCTGAAGTGCTGTAGTTGTAGTATGTTGTCCCGCTTTCCAGTTCATCTGTCAGCTCATACACCTCGAAGCGCATGGCGGCGGATGTGTCACCATAAAAACCTGCGGTCTGCAAGGTAAGCACAATGGAGTCTATGACCGGATTCTCTCCGAAGGAGGGGGTGGAGCCGGAACTTAGAAATTGGGAATAAACCGAGGCTGTAGTCTTGCCGAAAATGGGGTCGCGCAACTCTCCCAGAAGCTGGGTGGACAAGTTGGTGGTGCTCAGGGTGTCGTATAAGACGGAATAGGCGGTAATACTTGTTGTGTCTCTCGTGGTTCCTAATAACTCGTCTTGCAGATTGAGTCCGATGGCATTATATTCTTTTTTGCACGAAATGAGACAAACAATAAGCAACAATAAACATGCGGCTTTTTTTGTGGGAGTCATTGCAGGTTGGTTTAGTTGGCTAAAAGTTGATCGTAAAAGTTGTCATATAGATCCACATAATTGTCCCCTTCGGGATGTGTTATCATGGGCTTGCCGCTTTTGCTGATGTATGTCTGTATGGTCTTCTTGACCTCTGGATGGGCGATGACCGCACCTTCGGAGAAGTCAAGGGCACTCTTGATGAGTGATTCATAACCGGGAGTCCTGAATTTGGTGGTGTGCTCTTTGGGAATACCTGTCAATCTTAGTTTCTTGGCGAAGTCGGAGGAAAATTTCTCACTGAACTGATCGTTATATACCGAGAAAACCATCTTCATATCCTGGAACAGCGGGTTGTCTTTGTAGCAAGTCTTGATGAAAATGGGAACCAAGGCGGTAATCCAGCCATGACAATGGATGATGTCAGGGGCCCAACCGAGCTTTCTGACCGTCTCAATCACTCCTTTGGCGAAGAAAATGGCGCGAGAGTCGTTGTCGTCGAAAAATTTGCCGTCCTCATCGCGGAAGACAGTCTTACGCTTGAAGAAATCCTCGCTGTCGATGAAATATATCTGCATCCTCACCGCTTGCAAAGAGGCAACCTTGATGATCAAAGGATGGTCGGTATCCTCGATGATGATATTCTGTCCCGACAGGCGAATGACCTCGTGCAACAGGTTCTTTCTCTCGTTAACACAGCCATATTTGGGCATGAAGGTGCGAATTTCGTTCTCCTTTTCCTGAATACCTTGCGGCAGATAACGGCAAAGGTGGGAGATGTAATTCTCCTCCATATAGGGATAAATCTCCGGCGTAATAAATAAAACTTTCTTTCCCATTTAGTACATTTTATTTCAAAATGCAAAATTATAAAAAAAAATTCAATATGAATGCAAGTAAAGTGAAATTTTTTTTGTTATATGGTTGCAGGGTTAGAATGGTTAGGACGGTTAGAAAGGTTATGCATTGTGCATTATGCATTGTGAATTGTGAATTGTGAGTCCCTCCCCTAATACTTTTTTCTCATTTGCTAATTTGCACATTAACTAATTTGCTAATTATTTTTTGTATATTTGCACTCCTAAATTTTTCACAGAAAAACAAATTAAAATATTGACTCATAAAATTTTACAAATGAAAAAAGTTATTGTTCCGCTTATGATTTGTGCGATTTTCTGTCTTGCAAGCAGTTGCAAATCCAAACAAAAAACTGAAGAGGTGGCTCTCACATCGGGTATTGACCTCGCGAATTTGGATACTACCGCTTCTCCAAATGACGATTTCTACCAGTTTGCTTGTGGCGGCTGGATGAAAAACAACCCGCTGAAACCCGAATACTCCCGTTTCGGCAGCTTCGACGTGCTGGGTGAAAACAACCAGCTTCAGTTGAAGGAAATCATTACTGAAACCGCTGCCCAGAAGAATGAAAATGGTACTGTGGCACAGAAAATTGGAGACCTCTACAATATGGGTATGGACAGTGTGACTATCGACGAACAAGGGGCTGAACCTATTCAGGCTGAGTTGAAAACTATTGCCGATATGAAGGACTTGAAAGGACTGACAGCCATGCTGGCAGACATGAGCCTCAATGGCCTGAATCCTTTCTTAGGCATCTTCGGCGAGGCCGACCCTGATAACAGTAGCATGAATATCGCCTGGCTGTGGCAGAGCGGCCTCGGTATTGGCGACCGCGATTATTATCTGCAGGCCTCACAACAGAATACACGTGACAAATATGTGGAGATGATGACGGAGATGTTCAAGCTCTCCGGCTACGGCAAAATGGTGAATATGGAAGGCCAAGAAGCTGAATTGGCAAATGCGGTGTTGAAACTCGAAACCGCTATGGCTGAGAAGTTTATGGATAAAAATACCATGCGTGATCCTTTCAAAACCCATAACATCAGAACCATTGACCAACTTCAGAATATGCTTCCGGCTATCGATGTGAAAGAGTATTTGAAAGCCCAAGGTTTGGGTAGCCTGGAAAGTGTGAATGTGGGACAAGTGGATTATATCTCTTCCCTGAGTCAGATATTGAGAAATACCGACTTGAATACCATCAAGGCTTATTTGGCTTGGCAGGTGATTGATGCCGCCGCTTCATACCTGAGCCATGATTTTGTTGACGCCAGCTTCAACTTCTATGGTAAAGTGCTGTCAGGCAAAGAGGAAAACAAACCTCGCTGGAAGCGTGTTGTGGGCACTGTTGACGGATGCCTCGGCGAAGCTGTCGGCCAGCTGTATGTGGAGAAGTACTTCCCCGCTGCCGCCAAAGAGCGTATGCTGAAACTTGTTGACAACTTGAAACTGTCTTTGGGTGAGCGTATTCAGAATGCCAGCTGGATGAGCGATTCCACCAAAATGCGTGCCAAAGAGAAACTGGATGCCATTATTGTGAAAATCGGTTACCCTGACAAATGGAGAGACTATAGCAAACTGGAAATCAAGAACGACAGCTATTATGCCAATGTGGTGCGTGCCCGTCGCTTTGAGAACGAATATCAGATGTCAAAAATCGGCAAACCCGTTGACCCGACCGAATGGCAGATGACTCCGCAGACAGTTAACGCATATTACAATCCTACTACCAACGAGATTTGCTTCCCCGCAGGTATTCTTCAGCCTCCTTTCTTCGATATGAATGCTGATGATGCCGCCAATTACGGCGCTATCGGTGTGGTGATCGGTCATGAGATGACCCACGGTTTCGACGACCAGGGCCGCAACTATGACAAGATGGGCAACTTGGCCAATTGGTGGACCGAGGAGGACGGTGTCAATTTCACCCAACGTGCACAAGTTTTGGTTGACTATTTCAACAATATTGAGGTGGCTCCAGGTCTGTTTGCCAACGGTCAGTTTACCCTCGGTGAGAACATCGCTGACAATGGTGGTCTGAATATCTCTTATCAAGCATTGCAGAAGGCAAAAGCCGAAGGTGGTATCCAAGAGGAAATGGACGGCTTCACCGCCAACCAGCGCTTCTTCTTGGCATACGCCAATGTATGGGCCAACAATATCCGCGATGAGGAAATCGTTCGCCGTACGATGGAGGATCCGCACTCATTGGGCAAATATCGTGTGAATGCCACACTGCCCCATATCGACGGCTTTATCGAAGCATTCAATATCAAACCTGGTGACAAAATGTATGTGGCTCCTGAAGAAAGAGCACATATCTGGTAATTGAAAAATAACATACTGAAACAATCGATGAGGGCGAATGACATCCGTCCTCATTGATTTTCTTTTCTCAGAAAAATCAAGTAAAATAAAAAAACAAAATACAAGACATGTCAAAACTTGCAGTTGTAGCTTTCGGCGGCAATGCCTTGCTCAGAAGTAAACAAAAGGGAACTTACAAAGAACAAATAGACAATGTGACAAATACTTGTCGCTCACTCATCAATATCGTTAAACAGGGATATAATATTGTTATCGGTCACGGTAATGGCCCGCAGGTGGGCAATGTGATGCTGCAGCATGAGGCTGGCAAGCAGGTGTTCGACCTCGAGCCCATGCCCATGGATTTCTGTGTGTCTGAAACACAGGGCTCTATCGGTTACCTGATTGAACAGGGCTTCAGAAATGTGTTTGCCCAAGAGCATATCCAACGCAATGTGGTTACCTTGGTTACCAGTGTGGTGGTTGACAAAGATGATCCCATGTTCATCAACCCTACCAAGCCCGTTGGACCTTATTACAGTCGCGAAGAAGCAGATGAGTATGCAGAAGCTACCGGTTCCATCTTCAAGGAAGACCCCAAAGGCAATGGCTGGCGCAAGGTGGTGGCCTCACCGAAACCCTTGAAAGTGACTAATATTGAAGTGGTTAAGCAGTTGGCAGACCAAGGTAATGTGGTAGTGACTGTTGGTGGCGGCGGTATTCCTGTGGTGGAAGAAAACGGCATGATGCGTGGCGTGGAAGCTGTGATTGACAAGGACTTGGCTTCCGCATTGACCGCCTCTGAAATCGGTGCCGATGAGTTCTATATCCTGACTGACGTGCCTAAAGTTTATATCAATTTCAAGAAAGAAAATGAGAAAGCTTTGGATGTGATTACGGTAGCCGAGGCCAAGCAATATCTGGCTGAGGGTCATTTCACCGAAGGCTCCATGGCTCCGAAGGTACGTGCCGCCATCTATTACATTGAGCATGGTGGCCGCGAGTGCATCATCACCGAAGCTGGCCAGCTCGACAACCCCGCCTGCGGCACAAGGATCGTGAAGTAAAATTTCATACCCTTATCACCTTCCCGTTCCACAGCCACATAAGGCCGCCGCGGAGGGTGAGGAAGATGAGGAAGGCAATCCATAAACCGTCGTTGCCCAATCGTGGGGCAAGGGCATAGTAGCCGAAGAAAAAGGCCGCGGTGGCCACAAACATGATGTTGCGCATCGACTTGGAAGCTGTGGCCCCAATATATATGCCATCGAAGAGGAATGCACTGAAGCCAGTGATGGGCACCAGTATCGTCCAGGTCATGTATTCCATGGCGGTGTCAATCACTGGCCGGTCGCTGGTGAGTATGGCTAAAATATATTCTCCACAGAAATAGTAAATAATTGTAAATAACAAGGTTATAATCATTCCCCAACGGAGCAGATAGCGTACGGATTTCCGCAACATCGGCTCGTCTTTCGCTCCTGTGTATCTTCCTACCAAGGACTCTCCTGCATAAGCAAAACCATCCATAATGTAGGAAAACAAGGTGAATAATTGCATGAGCAGGGTGTTGGCAGCCAGTATCTGGTCTCCCATAGAAGCGGAAATGGCGGGAATAAAGGTGAAAACGGCTACCAAACATAAGGTGCGCAGGAAAATGTCGCCGTTGACCTTGAAAAAGCGTTTCATGGCATCAATATGCAAACTGCCGCGCAGGTCGATGCGTGAACGGAAATGACCGTATTGCTTGAACCAGAGTGCGATAGCCATCAGTAGTCCGGAGTATTGGGCCATGACTGTTCCTAATGCCACGCCTGTGATGCCCATCTTCCAAACAATCACAAACAGCAAACTGAAAACAATATTGATGATGTTCATGATGATGGCAATCCACATGGGGGTCTGAGAGTTCTGCATGCCGATAAACCAGCCTTTCAGCACATATAAGCCCAAGGTGGCTGGGGCTGCCCAAATGCGGATGTGGAAGTAAAGAATGGCTAATTGCATGACATTTTCGCTGCTGTCAATCCATAATTCGCACAGTCTGGCAATGGGGTATTGCAGCAGAATGAGCAACAGGGCAACACTGACCGCGATAGCCAAGCCTCTGACCATGATGCGCATGGTCTCATCCCAGTCCTCGGCACCGTATGCTTGGGCGGTGAGTCCGCTTGTGCCCATACGCAAGAAACCGAAATTCCAGTATATCAGGTTGAAAATCATGGTGCCGATGGCAATGGCCCCGATATGGCTCGCATTGCCGATATGGCCGACAATGGCAATGTCCACCATGCCTAACAAAGGCACAGTGATGTTGGTGATGATGTTGGGTAGGGCTAACCGCAGTATCTGTTTGTTCATCTTCTATCTTCCTAAATGCTTGAAACCACGGTACATGATGTTGAAGTCCGTCAGTAAGGAATAATCCTGCATGTACATGACATTGACCTTGTGGATAAGGTTTGGATCTGTCTGGCTGAAAGTAAAGGCGTCGGAAGGGTAGAGCACCCCTGGACGCAGTTCGGGTAGCGGTTCTTCGCCTGTTAATGGCTGACAGCCAATCCAGCTTTTTTTGCCCGTCATTACGGCAAAAATATTGCGGATGAACTGAGTCTTTTTGCTGACAAACCAGATGTCAATCCAGAGGAATAACAGCAAGAGAATGGAGCTGATAAGGTCGAATGCGCGTTTCTTGCGGCGGTTGCTGGCTTTGCTGATGCTGTTGACATGCACGCCATAAATCTCATCGTAGGTGTTGATGCTGTTGCTGCCGATGATGGATTCACTTTCCTCAGGGGCAATCTTGTACTCCACTTGGCAGTCCTGCAATTCCGTCATCAAAGTGATGATATTGTCAGCAGGAATGTCTTTGGAGCAGAAAACCACCTCATTGATATGGTAAATCGAGATGATATCACGCAATTGGTTGAGTTGGCCAAGCTGCTGGAAGTTGTTTTGTTCTGTTGCCTCTTCAGCCAGATTATTTTCACTGTGGACAACACCGATGAAATCGCATTTTTTGTTTACCACGCGCACCAGGGCGGCTACACGTGCGGTTTCCTCGCTTTGGCCAATCACGGCAATGCGGCGTTTGTCCTTGCCACCGAACAGGGTGCTGCCGATGTTGCATTTGCGCATGATATAGCGTATCAGGTTGACTATCAGCATGGTCCACATGGCTCCGAGGACAGTGACCGCTCTTGAAAAGCGGTAAGTTTCTGGCAATAAGGCATATATCAGCAGAATTATAATTGTGCCGATGAGTATGCCTTTGTTGGATTTGGCGGCGGTGACAGGCTTTTTATAGCTGCCGCAGCAGGCCATTGAAACAATCCATATCAGAATGTACAAAGGAATGAAAACCCTTCGGTAGATGGGTGGAAAACTGCTGTTCCGGGCACTGAGGATGTTGATGTCCCAGTACATGGATAACGCATACATGCCGCCATAAATGGCCACAAAGTCAATGATAGGCAACAGTATGGCTTGGAACAGGCGGCTCAACAGTGCCAATGAGGCCCTGAACCAGATGGCCAGCGTGATGAGCCAGTTGAAGAGCTTGGCGTTTTTCTGCGAGAAATGCTTGTTGGCGAAAATTCGCATGGCATTGTAAAACACATAGACATAGTTCACGCTGCTTTTCTTGGTGCTTTCGCCTTTGTAATGGATGAT
>CACXXY010000074.1 GCA_902771655.1 uncultured Bacteroidota bacterium
CCAGCCAATAAAACTAAAAATAATTTTTTCATTGTTTTGTTTTTTAAGATTTATGTGTTATGAATTATTTTACAGCCTGATAAGTTAAAGTCCAAGTGTGTTCAGTACCTTTTGCGAAATCCATGTTGGCTTTGTAAATCAGAACCATTTCGGTTTCAGTCAGAGAGCTGATTTCGGGTTCTTCAAACTGAGCGTTGAAGGTACGTGCGGGATCGTCGCTGAGATCCATGAAAAATGGGATCTGCATTTTAACTTTGGTTTCGTCTGAGTTGAAAGCCCAAGTAGAAGCTTTTTCTTCAGCATAACCATCTTTATCAGCTTCGGGAAGTTTGGAACCGGGTTTAATTACGAAACTACCATTGGCATTGAAAACAATGATATCGTCGCGATCCCATTCATACAAATAATTTTCATACCAGTTTGTACCATAGTCGCCAGCAGCAGGAGTAACGGTAGCAGCTTTCAAAACCCAACCCTTAGCGGTTGTGATTTTTTCAGTGTTTGTTTTTTCTTTCTTTCCGCAAGATGACAAGCTCAATGCGAAAATTGCAACCAATGCTAATACTAATACTTTTTTCATAATAAAAAAATTTAGGTTAATAATACGTTGTTTTTCAAGTTTTTAAAAATTTTTTTTCCCTTTTTGCTTTTGTACAAAAAGTAATGCAAAAGTACGCCAATAATTTATACAAAAATCAAAAAAGAAAAATTTTTTTCTAATTTTTTTCTAAAAAAAGTTAACAATAATAAAGGATACAAGTTAAACAACTGATTATCAAACAATTAAAATAAAGAAGTAAAAAATAGGAAAAAAACTATTGCAAAGATGTTTGGATATGAAGTTTTTTTTGTAATTTTACACGCTCAAAATAAAAATGGAGAGATGGCCGAGTGGTCGAAGGCGCACGCCTGGAAAGTGTGTAAACGCCGAAAGCGTTTCAAGGGTTCGAATCCCTTTCTCTCCGCTCTTTTTAGGATGTTTATAATCAATAAGATAAGAAAAGAAAAATAATCAAAAATCATTAATTAAACAAGTAGTATCAATATGAAAAAACTGATCGCTTTATTGACCGTTGCAGGTTTTTTGACCTTCGGTATGGCAAACATGGCGTTTGCACAAAATGAACAGAAAACTGACAATTCTGCTCAAACAGAGGAAGCAGTAACTGAAGAAGCTCCCGCAGAACAGGCAGTTTTGATGGAAGATGCTGACGAGACTCCTCAGCAAGGTTTACATTATGTTTTGAAAGAAAAATACATCCAGGGTGGTGCATTGTGGATGACCCCTGTGTTGATCTGTTTGATTTTAGGTTTGGCATTGGTTATCGAAAGAGTATTCTACTTGAACCTGGCCTCTGTCAATTCCGATAAGTTATTGAAGAAAGTGGAAGACGCTATCCAAACCGGTGGCATTGAAAAGGCAAAAGAACTTTGCCGCAACACCAAAGGCCCCTTGGCTTCAGTGTTCTATCAGGGTTTGGACCGCTACGATGAGGGTCTGGAATCAGTAGAAAAATCAGTTGAATCATACGGCGCCGTTCAGATGGGCCGTCTGGAAACCAACCTCAGCTGGATTGGCTTGTTCCTCGCCCTGGCTCCGTCACTCGGATTTATGGGTACTGTTGTCGGTATGGTAAACGCATTCGATGATATCGAACGTGCAGGTGATATCTCTCCGACCATTGTTGCTGGTGGTATGAAAGTGGCTTTGTTGACTACCGTGTTCGGTTTGATCACCGCTATCATCCTTCAGATTTTCTACAACTACATCCTGTCAAAAATCGACTCCATCGTTAACGACATGGAAAACGCCACCATCTCCTTCATGGATATTCTGGTGAAAAACAAAGTTAAATAATTGAGTTTTCTATTTCAAAACAACTCTTTATTATGAAGAATATTGTAAAAATAATAATATTTGTAGTGGCCATCGTGGCTTGCCTCTTTGCAGTTTGGTTCGCTGCGTCCTTTAACCAGGACAAGTTGGACAAATACAGTGAGGTACAGCGCGTGAATGAAGTCAATCCGGAAATGATTGCGGCATTTGAAGCCACCACCCCTGAAAGTCTCCCCGCCTTTGTGGACCAGTACCGCACCGAAGGCATGACTCTTTCTGATAACCTGAAAGCTCATCAACTCCAAAAAGATATTCTTTATACTTATATCGTGGAATTGCAAGAGCTGACAGAAGAAACTTTCCCCGAATACCAAGCCAATTTCGCCAATCATTCCAAATCCTTGTTCGCTAAGGCCGAAAATCCCCAGGCTTATATCGATGGATTCAACAATGTGGCTGATTTCAAAGGACTGGACAAGTATATTTCTCAACTTGAAAGCGAATATAATGTTATCAAACAGGATTTTATCAAAGAGAAATCATACAACAAAGCTTATAATTCCATCGTAAACCAGGCAGCAGCCGTTAACGATATCGTTTCAGAAAACAAAAAGGCAGAAGACCTGTCAACCCTGCAAGATGAGGTGAAACAGTATAAATCCAACGGAAAACTGCTGAACGTGATCTTGGTGCTGGCATACGTGCTGTTCTTCATCAATATCGCGCTCTTGCTGATTTTCGCACTTAAAGCTATCGTTACCAATATCAAATCTTCCTATAAGATTATTTTGGTTATCGCTTTATTCGCTGTTGTCATCATCTTGGGATATGTTTTCGCCTCTTCAGAAATGACACCGTCGGCTATCAAGATGCAATTGACTCCGCAAACAGTTAAACGCATCGGCATGGGAATGTTCGTTTTGTATGTGACATTCTTCGGTGCTATCTGTGCTGTGATTTACTCGGCAATTTCCAATGCAATAAAAAACAGAAAATAAAATGGCAAGAAAAGCTCCAGGAATTAATACAGGATCGTCGGCAGACATCTCTTTCTTGCTGCTGACATTCTTCTTGTTGACCTCATCAATCAATACAGAACAGGGTATCCCCCGTCGTCTGCCGCCCCCAAAAGAGAAAGACGCCAAGGAACAAAAAGTCGATATCAACCAGCGTAATGTGATGACGGTGGTGGTGAACTTCCAAGACTTGGTTTCCGTCAACGGAGAACAAATCGACATCTCCCAGCTGAAACAAACCGCTATGGAGTTTCTGGAAAATGCTAATAATGACCCGCATAAACCAGAAAAAAAATATGTCGAAATCGACAACATGGGCGAGTATGCCGTTTCTCAAGGCGTTATCTCTTTGACCAATGACCAAGGTACCACTTATAATATGTACGTTCAGGTGCAGAATGAATTGCAGAGAGCTGTAAATGAACTCCGTGACAAAGTTGCCACCAACTATTTCGGTAAGAAATACGATGTTCTGGATACCGCTCTCCAAAAATCTATTCAAAAGGCAGTCCCGATGAATATCTCTGAAGCACCGCCAATCGATTACGGTAAAACAGAATAAGTTATGGCAAGATTTAGAAAAGAAGAAAAAAAGGAGACTCCGGAACTGAATATGGGTTCCATGTCTGATATTATCTTTATGTTCTTGTTCTTCTTCATGGTGATTACCACTATGCGTGAGGCAACGCTGAAGGTGAAATTCCAGCCGCCAAAAGCTACAGAAATCCAAAAACTGGAAAAGAAGTCTCTGGTGGCCAACATCTATATCGGTGCACCTATCAGCAAAAACGAGAATACCCTTCCTCCTGGAAAGGTTTCCGTACAGCTGAACGACCAGACCATCAAAGCTGAAGATCTGGCCGCCGATGTCCGTGACTTTATCGGTACCGAAAAGGAATCAAGAAGCGAGGAAGACAAGAATAAGCTGACCTTCTCCCTGAAAGTTGACAAGGATGTGCAGATGCGTTATGTGAATACCATCAAAAACGAGCTGCGTCAGAACAACGCCTTGAAAATCAACTATGCTACAGGAAAAAAATCCGAAATGAATAAATAAAACTCAGTATAAAGATTTGCATAAAAGGGTGGCCTTTCAGTCGCCCTTTTTTTATAAAAATACAGTGCTATGATACAATCCATGACGGGTTTCGGCAAAACTACCTTTCAAACAGAAGGCAAGTCTGTCAATATCGAAATCAGAACCTTGAACAGCAAACAATTGGACCTGACTGTCCGCTTGTCTCCCTTGTTCCGTGAACTGGAAAATGAAGTAAGAAATTGTATCGCCACCAATCTGCAAAGGGGAAAAATAGAGGTTTCTATTTACTTGGAAAAAGCGGAAAAACCACAAGTGGCTGTTGATATCGAACTGGCAAAAACTTATTATGAACAACTGGTCAATTTGTCCAAGGAGCTTGAAAATCCCATTGAAAGCGATATTTTTTGCCAGGTGCTGCGCCTTCCGGATGTCATCACCTCATCAAAAGAAGAGTTGTCAGAGCTTGTAAAAAATGATGTGATGACCGCACTGGAAGAAACTTGTCAAAAGGTTATCAGTTTCCGAAAGGAGGAAGGAAGCCATTTGGCAAGCGATTTTGCCAAGCGTATCAAATTGATAGACAGTATGGTGGATGAAATAACTCCCTTTGAGGAAAACCGTATCGTCACCATCCGAAACAAATTTGTCTCTTCCTTGTCAGAACTTCCAGTGCAGTATGATAACAATCGTCTGGAACAGGAAATTATCTTCTATCTTGAAAAACTGGATATTACAGAAGAAAAAGTGCGTCTGCGTAAACATTGCTCCTATTTTATGGACACAATGAACGAGGCTCAGTCGCAAGGGAAAAAATTAGGTTTTATCGTCCAGGAAATCGGACGCGAAGTGAATACAACCGGCTCCAAATGTAACGATTTCAATATACAGCAGATTGTGGTACGCATGAAAGACGAGGTGGAGAAACTGAAAGAGCAACTAGCGAATGTTCTTTAGAGACGTTAAGACGTGGAGACATGCACTTCGTGCATTCGTGGAGGCGTGAAGATGGTATTGTATAACCGAATGAACGTAGTGAACGACTCCCCGAGCGAGCGCAGCGAGTGTCTCCCCGAGTGAACGCAGTGAACGACTCCCCGAGCGAGCGCAGCGAGTGACTTAACGCCTTGACGCCATAGCGAATGAGTGCAGCGAATGACTTGACGCCTTAACGCCTCACCGTATAAACGATAAATCAATAAATAAACAACCATGAGCAACATCTTATCCCTTGTAGGCCGCCCGAATGTGGGCAAATCCACCTTGTTCAACCGCTTAACGCAAACCAAGGAGGCTATCGTTGATTCTGTGTCCGGTGTTACCCGTGACCGCAATTACGGCAAGGCTGACTGGTGCGGTTATGAGTTTTCCGTTATCGACACCGGCGGCTATGTGGTGGGTTCCGATGATATTTTCGAGAGTGAAATCCGAAAACAGGCAGCTTTGGCTATCGATGAGTCGGATGTGATAGTGTTGTTGGTCGATGGTCGTGAAGGTCTTACCCCATTGGACGAAGAAGTGGCCCAAATGCTCCGAAAATCAAAAAAACCGTTTTATTTGGCGGTGAATAAAATAGACAGTCCTTCCAATTATTTGGACTACACGGAGTTTTATGCTTTGGGAATGGAAAATATCTTCCCCATTTCAGCGGTTTCGGGAAGTGGAACTGGCGACTTGCTGGATGAAGTGGTGAAGCATTTCTCCAAAGAGGAGAATGTACAATTGGAAGACTTGCCGAAAATAACAATCGTGGGTAAACCGAATGTGGGTAAATCATCCATTATCAACACTTTCTTAGGATATGAACGACATATCGTCACTCCTATCGCAGGAACCACTCGTGACTCCATTTTTACCAGATATACCGGTTTCGGTTTCGACTTTTATCTGATTGACACCGCCGGTTTGCGCAAGAAAAAAAAGGTGGAAGAGGATCTTGAGTTTTATTCGGTAATGCGTACTATCAGGGCTATTGAGAACAGCGATGTGTGCATTTTGATGTGCGACGCTTCGCAAGGTTTTGACGCTCAGGATCTTAATATATTCAGTTTGGCGGCCCGCAACCGAAAAGGTATTGTTGTGGTGATGAACAAGTGGGATTTGGTGGAGAAAGACAACAAAACCCATAAACAGTATGAGGATTTGGTGCGCCAGCGCATCGCCCCTTTTACTGATGTGCCCATCATTTTCACTTCGGTCATTAACAAACAGCGTATTTACAAGGTGCTGGAAACAGCTATTGAAGTGCATAAGAATCGCAGCCGAAAAATCAGCACCTCAGAGTTGAACGATGTCATGTTGCCTATCATCAACCAGACCCCTCCGCCCATGAATAAAGACAAGGTTATCAGAATCAAATATGTGACCCAGCTGAAAACCTCTTTTCCGGCATTCGCCTTCTTCTGTAATCTTCCACAGTATGTGAAAGACAGTTATAAAAGATTCTTGGAGAATCAGATACGCGAAAGATGGAATTATTCGGGTGTGCCTATGGAGATTTATTTCAGAAGGAAATAATTTTGCAAAGATGCGTCATGGGGCGCCTTTGCAAACGATAGACAACCATCAAATAATCAAAAAAATTGCACATAAAAAATCCCTCAAATATGAAAAAGATATTCATAATTTTCTTAATGTTTTCCTGCAGTATCACCATGCTTATGGCTCAGGGTCAAGGTACTTTCAGGGCAGGATTAAGGATAGGACCTAATTTTTCCACTTTGTATGGTATAGAGAGTGATGGACAGAAAATCCCCACGTTGTTTTCATACTCTGAAAGATACAAGATGAAACCTGGCGTGAGAGCGGGTTTTGTCTTCGATATAGGCCTCACGGATGTGATTTCCATCCAACCCGCCATATATTATTCTTTGCAGCGATGGGGCTCAAAGGGACAATTTGAATTGACAGACTCCATTGTATTGAAGACAGATGAGACACTGAGTATGCAGCTGATACAAATTCCGGTGTTGGTGAATTTTAGAATAGCCTTCAAAAACAATTTCCGAAAGGCTTTTGTATTTGGAGTAGGACCATACTTCAGTGTAGCCATGGTGGGACAGGATGTTCTGGATGGACTTTTTATCAATCAATATACGGGAGAGTCTTTGGATATTCGTGGAAAGGCCAATTTTTACAAGAACGAGGAGATATGCTATTATGTAACTCAGAAGAATGGTCAAGTGGAGAAATACAAGACCGATTTTGACTCGCACCCGTTCCATCGCTGTGACTTTGGTTTTACCGTAGCCGCCGGTTTTGAACTGAATAGGTTTTATATTGGTGTCGCCGCAGATTTTGGTGTGATCAACTCCGCCAATACCAAAGAGTGGGAAGAAGCTGGTGTAAGAGGCTACAGCCAGCGCAACCTTAATCTTCAGGCCACTGTAGGGTATTACTTTTAACGGTTATACGTAGAGACGTGGAGACACTCGCTTCACTCGTTCGGGGAGGCGGAATTTCTTATCGTCTTAACGAATGCACGAAGTGCATGTCTCCACGTCTTAACGCCTTAATGAATGAGCGTAGCGAATGACTTAACGTCTTCTAATTCGCGACTAAATCAATCTCCTCCCTCAGATTATCCATCACAAACTGGGTTCTCTCGCTGGTGTTTTTGCCCATGAAATAATCCAGCAGGTGCCGTATGTCCACGTCTTTTGAAAGCACCACCGGTTCCAAACGGATGTTTTTACCGATGAAATTTTTGAACTCCTGGGGAGAAATCTCGCCTAAACCTTTAAAACGGGTTATTTCTGCCTTTGCGCCGCATTTCTTGATAGCCTCGGCCTTTTTCTCATCCGAATAGCAATAGTGCGTCTGCTGCTTGTTTCTGACCCTGAAAAGAGGGGTTTCGAGGATATATACATGTCCGGCCTTGACCAAGTCGGGGAAATATTGCAAAAAGAAGGTTAGCATCAAAATACGGATGTGCATACCGTCGGCATCGGCATCGGTGGCAATAACGATGTTGTTGTAACGTAATCCGTCCAAACCATCTTCAATGTTCAAAGCGGCTTGTAGCAGACTTAATTCTTCGTTGCGGTAGAGAGCACTTTTATTGGTGTTGTAAGTGTTCAACGGTTTTCCTCGCAGGCTGAAAACAGCTTGGGTGTTGGCGTCACGCGACATGGTGATGGAGCCGGAGGCGGAGTCACCCTCAGTGATGAAGATGGTGGTCTCCACTCCACGTGCATCATTGGTATTGAAGTGATAGCGGCAATCTCGAAGTTTGCGGTTGTGCAAACTTACTTTTTTCTGTGTCTCTTTCGATTGTTTCTTGATACCGGCAATCTCTTTTCTTTCCTTTTCCGATTCCTGGATTTTCTTCAGAATGATATCCGCCACATCCAAATGCATGTGGAGGTATTTGTCTAACAACTTGGAAACGATGTCATTGACATAGTTTCTGATGGTGGTGCCGCCGGGACGCATATAGGTGGAACCCAACTTGGTTTTGGTCTGTGACTCGAAAATAGGTTCTTTCACTTTGATGGAAAGGGCTGCCACCACAGAGTTGCGGATGTCGTTAGGGTCAAAGTCCTTCTTATAAAAATCCCTGAAAGTCTTTACGATAGCTTCACGGAAAGCCTGTTGGTGTGTACCACCCTGGGTGGTGTTCTGGCTATTGACAAAGGAGTAGTATTCCTCACCGTATTTACGGTCGGTATGCACCAAAGCGAATTCAAAATCCCCATCTTCCAGGTGAATGGGTTCATAGAGGGCATCGTTGCCTATGTTGTTGTTAATCAGGTCTAAAAGTCCATTTTTGGAGATGAAACGTTTGCCATTGAGCACGATGGACAATCCGCGGTTGAGGTAGGCGTAGTTCCAAATCATCTTTTCCACATAGTCGATGTACCAGTGATAGTTTTCGAAAATACTGCCATCGGGGATGAAAGAGACGAGGGTGCCGTTGCGCTCTTCGCAAAGTTGCAGGGGGGATTCTTCCACCAATTTGCCGCAGGAGAACTCGGCGGTTTTCTTTTGCCCGTCGCGGACACTCTGTACGAAAAAGTAGGTGGATAAGGCATTGACGGCTTTCACGCCCACACCGTTCATACCGATGGAGTTGTCGAAAGCGGTACCTTCTTTGAATTTACCACCCGTGTTCATTTTGGAAACGCAGTCCACCACCTTGGTCAACGGGATGCCTCGGCCATAGTCGCGGATGGAGACTTTATTCTCCTTGATAGATATTTCAATAGTCTTTCCGAAACCTTGCATAAATTCATCTATCGCATTGTCTATCACTTCTTTAAACAATACATAGATGCCATCGTCATGGGCAGAGCCGTCGCCTAATTTGCCGATGTACATACCTGGCCGGGTTCGTATATGTTCGTCCCATTCCAGTGTGGTGATATTGTCGTCGTTATATTCTGCCATAATTAGTTATCAGGTTACAGGTTACAGGGGTTAGTGATTAGGTTATAGGGGTTAGGGGGAGTTTCGTGCTATGTGCTCAAGGGGAGTATCGGGCTGCGCCCTCAAGGGGAGTCATGCGGCACATGAGGGGAGTTTAAATTCCCCTTCTTCTAGAAGGGGTGGCCGAAGGCCGGGGTAGTATAAGGGAAGTCAGTTTTCAGAGCAGTAATATCAACCTTCAAAAATACGAAAAAAATATGAGATAGAGGCTGGAATGTCTAGATAATTTCAACAGGGGGAAGTTGATTTTAATTAGCAAATTAGTTAATTAGTAAATTAGCAAATTGAATTTTTAATTTTGAACTTTGAATTAAATTTTTTCCGTAACTTTGTCTTTTCAAAATTATTGATTATGAAAATCCAGTTTACCCCCGAAGACATTCAGTTTATGCAAGCCCGCGGCAGTAACCCCGAAGAAGTGCAGCGCCAGTTTTCTTTCTTCGAGAAGGGCTTTGATTTTGTGAATCTTGACCGCCCCGCCACTATCGACGACGGCATTGTCCGTTTGGAAGAGGAACAAATTGAGGAGTTGGTTGAAGATTATAATCAACTTGTTGCCGGAAAGACAGTTACAAAATTTGTTCCGGCATCGGGTGCGGCTTCCCGTATGTTCAAGGAGTTATATTCTTACCTTGAAAGCGAGAGTGAGGAAGTGGTTGTCAAGGCAAAGGCTTTTTTGACAAAACTTCCGAAATTCGCTTTTTATGAGGATTTGCGAAATGCGATGGACAAAGACGGCTATGCGCTGGAGCATGAGATTGAATATCAGAATTATAAGCTGATAGTCTGTTATATTTTGGAAAAAGAAGGACTGAATTACGGCAATTTGCCCAAGGGTTTGCTGAAATTCCACCGTTATGGCGAGGTCAACAGGACCGCGGTGGAAGAACACTTGGTGGAGGCTGCCCAGTATGCCAGGGATGAGAATGGTCTTTGCCGCCTGCATTTTACGGTTTCTCCGCAACATCAGCAGGGTTTCGAACAGCTTTTGGCAAAGGTTCTGCCAACTTACGAAGAGCGTTTCGGGGTGAAATATGATATATCCTATTCCATTCAGAAACCATCTACCGATACCTTGGCGGCTGAACTGGACAATACTCCTTTCCGGAACGAGAAAGGCGAATTGTTGTTCCGTCCAGGTGGCCATGGGGCTCTGATTGGCAATCTGAATGAGATTCATTCGGATATAGTTTTCGTTAAAAACATTGATAATGTGATAACTGAAGACAAAGCGGAACCTACTTTCACCTACAAGAAAGCCTTGGCAGCTTATTTGATAGAGTTGCAGAACAAGACTTTCCATTATATGAAGAAGATTGAAGCGGGTGAGGTGGATGATATGGATTTGTGCGAGATGTTGGATTTCGCGTCCACCGAGCTGATGATTAATGTGGACGACGACCCGACACCAGAAGCATTGTTCGAGAAAATGAATCGTCCTATCCGTGTGTGCGGTATGGTGAAGAACGAGGGTGAGCCGGGTGGCGGTCCCTTCTGGGTGATTGATGACGAGGTGGAAAGCCTGCAAATCGTGGAATCGTCACAGATGAACAGCAAAGATGCCGCCCAGATGGAAATTGCCCGTCAGGCTACGCATTTCAATCCGGTGGATATGGTGTGCGCTTTCAGGAATTATAGAGGCGAATACTTCAATTTGAAGGATTATGTGGATGAAACCAAAGGCTTTATCTCATCGAAATCGTATGGTGACAGAAGCCTGAAAGCGATGGAATTGCCAGGCTTATGGAATGGTGCCATGGCCCGCTGGATCACGGTTTTCGTGGAGGTTCCCTTGGCCACCTTCAATCCCGTGAAAACGGTTTTTGATTTGCTGAAACGGTGAAACGTGAAGATGCTCACTGCGTTCGCTCGGGGAGACGCTCGCTTTGCTCGCTTGTTAAGTCGTTCACTTCGTTCACTCGGTTATACGATATCGTCTCCCCGTCTCCCCGTCTCCCCGTCTTCACGCCTCCCCGTCTTTCAAATTTCTAATAGCCTCTTCGCACTCTTCCTCGCAAACCCAATGATTCGGACTGGCTTTACCGATGGTTTCCAACATAGTGATATTGATTCGGCCATCAATGTTCTTTTTGTC
>CACXXY010000075.1 GCA_902771655.1 uncultured Bacteroidota bacterium
AAACACAAAGGCGACAAAAATCCGAACCCCAAACTACTCAAATTCGTCCGCCACGTAACGGACCGTATCCCCGGAAAAATCAAGATGACCACCGATGCTCCTGAATACTGGGGGCTCGCCTGCATCTTCGAAGACGAAATGGATGCCGTAACACGCGAAGCCGCATTGGATTTGCTTTTAGATATGCTTCCCGGCAATTTCTTCCGGGTGCGTGAGCATCATACCTATGCTAAACTGCATGAAATGAATGCCCAGAAGCATTATACTCCTGACGACAAGTCCCTTGATGAGCTGCTTGACCTGATGGCCCGTCTGGGTGTCATGGAGTACGATTATGGAGACAAATATACCAAAGATGGTCCTGTCCCTGGTACAACATACAAAAGGGAAGACCGTATCTACTGGGTTCCCATGTTCGTTCCCGGCAGCGCCGAATATACCAATATGAACGAGGAATTAATGAAGAAACATCCCGAATTGGGCATGTTCTTCGAACGCATGACCTTCCTCCCGCTGGAAAAGATCACCCCTATGGTACCCATGGGTGGCAGTGGTATTGGCATGCACGTGATTCCAGTGGAAAAGGCCATCTCCATGGAGAACCAATCTATCGACATCGAACATATCTCCTACTGGCTCAAACGCTATGAAGGACATCTGGCAGTAGGAATATGCTCTTGCCGCATCGGACGTAAACAGTTGGACGAGGGTTGTGCGGACGATTATCACGACTGGTGCATTGGCGTAGGCGACATGGCAGAATACCTGGTTGAAACAAACCGCGGTCACTATATCACCTACGATGAATGCATGGCTATCTTGAAAAAGGCTGAAGACCATGGTTTTGTACACCAGATCACCAATATAGACGGAGAAGGGAAGATTTTCGCCATCTGCAACTGTAACGTAAAGATTTGCAATGCTTTACGTACATCACAGCTCTTTAACACCCCCAACATGTCGCGTAGCGCATACGTGGCTAAAGTTGACCCAAAGAATTGTGTGGCCTGTGGCCGCTGCGTGGAATACTGTCCCGCCGGGGCTGTCCGTCTCGGCCAAAAACTCTGCACCAAACACGGTGAACAGACTTATCCGAAACAAGAATTGCCTGACGCCACCAAATGGGGCCCACACAAATGGGACGAAGATTACCGCGACAAGAACCGCATCAATTGTTATCCTACAGGTACAGCACCATGCAAAACCGCCTGTCCGGCTCATATCGCCGTACAAGGTTACCTGAAAAAAGCCGCCGAAGGCAAATATACTGAGGCTTTGGAGTTAATCAAACGCGAGAACCCCTTCCCTGCAGTTTGTGGCCGCGTATGCAACCGTCGCTGCGAGGACGCCTGTACCCGTGGCACCATCGACCAACCCATCGCTATCGATGCCGTGAAAAAATTCATTGCTGAACAAGACTTAAAAGCTGAAACGCGTTTTGTGCCAGAAGTGAACATCTGCTCCAATGTGAAAGACCACTGGGAAGAAAAAATCGCCATCATCGGTGGCGGCCCTGCCGGTCTGAGCTGTGCCTACTATCTCGCCACCATGGGCTACAAACCCACCGTGTTCGAGAAAAACGACATCCCCGGTGGTATGCTTCAATATGGCATCCCGTCATACAAACTCGACAAAGCTGTTATTAAGGCTGAAATCGACATCATGCGAGAAATCGGAGTGGATATACATACTGGAGTGGAAGTGGGTAAAGACATCACCATCCAGCAACTGCGCGAACAAGGCTACAAGGGCTTCTATGTGGCCATCGGATGTCAAGGAGGCAAATTACCAGGTATCTCCGGAGAAAACCTCGAAGGCACCACTACGGCTATTGACTATCTTCACTATGCCAATTGTGGAAATGTGGATGTAAATATGAACGACCATGCGTCTCTACAAACGACCAATAAAAAAGTTGTTGTCGTTGGTGGCGGCAATGTGGCTATCGATGCGGCCCGTGTGGCCAAACGCAATGGTGCTTCGGAAGTCACAATGATTTCGCTGGAAACCGAAGACATTATGCCTGCCTCCTTAGAGGAACGCAGCGAAGCCCGTGAAGACGGTGTGGTCATCAACCCCGGCTGGGGTCCGAAGGAAGTGCTCGGCACCGATAAAGTCACCGGCATTGTCTTCAAGAAATGTACTTCTGTATATGATGCAGAACACCGTTTCTCCCCACAATACGATGAAAATGAGACTATCACATTAGATGCTGACATGGTCATCTTCGCCATCGGTCAGACCGTAATTCTGAAAGACCTGCTGAAGGATACCAAAGTTGAATTTATCCGTGGTGTATATCCTGTTGCCGACAAGTTGACCTACCAAACCGCTGAAGAGGACATCTTCGTGGGTGGAGACTGCTTCACGGGACCAAAATTCGCCATCGACGCTATCGCCGCTGGTCATGAGGCTGCCGAAAGCCTGCACCGCTACGTACAGCACGGCCATTTGACCATCGGCCGCAACCGCCGCGATTTCATTGAGCTGGATAAGGACGACATCGTGGTGGAAAACTACGACAACTCATCACGTCAGGTTGAAGGTATGCGCAAGGCGGAAACACCGTTTAGCGAATACATGCAGACTCTCACCGAAGAACAAGTCCGCACCGAAACAGCGCGCTGCCTTTCTTGTGGAGCCTCTGTGGTAGATACCAACCGCTGCATAGGTTGTGGCATCTGCACCACAAAATGCGCTTTCGACGCCATCCATCTCTTCCGCGACAACCCCGATGCAAGTATCATGCGTACCTCCGAAGGTAAGTTCGGTGGCATCCTGCCTTACATGCTCAAACGCACTGGCAAGATTATCTTCGGCAAAAAATAATTGTCAACTGTCAATTATCAACTAATAAAATGCACGAATTAGGAATCGTCTTCTACATCATTAGGGATGTCAAGCAAGTGGCGGAGGAAAACCATGTGGATCATGTCTCCACAGTGGTCATGGACATCGGTGAGGTTTCCACCGTAGTGCCGCATTTGCTTACCGACTGCTGGCGCTGGGCAGCTGACAAGGAGCCCCTATTACAAGGCTGTGAGCTGCAATGTAATACGATTCCAGCCGTCACCTGGTGCGACGAATGCAAGCGGGAATACGAAACCGTCAAATACGGCAAAACATGTCCCCATTGCAACAGCGACAACACTTGGTTACTACACGGCAACGAAGTGGAAATCAACAGTATCGTGGTGTGAAACAAATAATTGTTAGCAACCATACTCTTCTACACGAAGTCCACAACAATAAAGTTCAATAATACAAAGTCATAAACAACAAAAATCTAAAAATATGTCTTGTTTTTTAGTTCCCTTAACCGAAGCGATAGCGACAAGCACCTATCGTCAACTGAACAAAAATTCCATAGAAAATTCAACATCATCCCTGAAACGGAACATTCCCGCATTGGAGAAGATGCTATGGGGTGGCTCATTGATGCTCGTCGTTGACCATGCCATCAACGGCGAACTCAGCTTACAGTTTCCCTTTTTCACCGCACTGAATGCTGAAGGCGGTTTCCAGATCATGTTACGTGAAATGCTTACCGTGGGAGTACCCATGGCCTTGGTCCTAACCGCAGCATGGGCCATATACGCCCTTGTGAAAGAACACAAAACAAATAAACAAACAATTCAACAAATAAATAACTAAACAAATCAACAATTAAACTTTTAAACTATGTTTTTCCAAGTTTATGGGGCTAGTGCCCTGGCTCAATGGGGAATGCTGCTCGTCGTCCTCGTGGGTCTCATCCTGTTCAACGAGTTTGCCCGTCGCACTAAACTCGGCGGTATCATCACTTTCTTCGCTATTCCCGTCATTCTGACCATCTATTTCGTGGCTATCGCCATCGGTGCTCGCGCCGGAGCTGACTGGGCTGTAAACAACCAGACTCATATCTACATGAACGGCTGGTTCCACTATGCCAAGCTGTATGCCGCCCTCACTGGCTGTATCGGTTTTATGATGATCAAGTACAAATGGGGTATCGGCGCCAAACATTGGTTCAAACCCTTCCCCTTTGTCATCGTGGCCATCAACATTCTAATCGCTGTTGTCTCTGACTTCGAAAGCGCTTTCATGGGCTGGAACAAATGGTGGCTCTCTTCAGAAGGCGTATGGCTCTATGGTGGCTGGCATAATGTGTTCAACGGCATCGCCGGTATCCTCAATATCTTCTGTATGACCGCATGGTGGAACGTGTTCCCCTCAAAAGACAAGAAAGATATGATCTGGGCCGATATGACCTGGGTATTCATCGTGGTTTATGACATCTGGAATTTCGCCTACACTTACAACTGCTTGCCCACTCACTCATGGTACTGTGGTATCGCTTTGTTGCTCGCTCCTACTATCGCTGCCCTTATGTGGAACCGCGGCGGTTGGATTCAGAACCGCGCCAATACGCTGGCTATCTGGTGTATGTTCGCTCAGGTTTTCCCGCTCTTCCAAGAAACTTTCAAAGACGGTTTCCAGGCTTTCAGCTGGGCTGTATTGCCAGTTCAATATCCCGAAGGTATCGCTACTATTGAACAGATTTATGCCGCTGCAGGCGGTGCTGAAGCTGCTGTAGGCACTACTGTTGACACCGTGGCAGGCAACCCCACCATGATGACCGTAATCAGTGCTTTGGCATTGATCACTAACGCCATCGCTCTCTGCTACATCCTCGTACAAGCCAAAAAACGTCACATCAATCCTTACAAGGAAGACGTATTCATCAACCAGAAATACTACAAAGACGCTATGGAGCGTGCCGATGTGGCATAATCCATATCCAATTTAATTATAAAGCCGTTGCCGATGGTAACGGCTTTTTTTGTAGTTTTGCGGATATATATGTTCTTAAAATGTTTTTCTTATGGAAATTTATAAATATATCTGGCAATACTATACAAGGAGTGAATTAAAAGATTTGTTGTTTCTTGGTTATATTTCTGAATCTATTTTCTATGAACTTACTAATAGCATAAAATCGTATGTTTCCAATGAGCAATTTCTTCTTGAACCTAAATTAGGAGAATATTATAGGCAGCCTTCTATTAGTGGATTTAATTATAATCCACATAAGACTATAAAAAAGAAAGACATACTACTTGCCGGTGGTGTTTATTACAATATGAGAGAAAAAATGGTAATTGCGATTAAAGAAGAAAAGACAAGTTGTGTAATAAAAGAAGGTATAGAAACAATTGAATATCCTTATGAATGTTATATGGATTTAGGAGATTTTATGAATATTCTTGGTGATTATAACATACACACTCACTGGAATTTGCATAAAATAAAGTTTCCCGAAAGCCTTAAAAAAATAGGTAGAGAATCTTTTTATAGGACCAAATTACAATGTGTTGATTTACCAGATAATGTAGAAGAATTAGGAGAAATGGCATTTGCTAGAAATAATTCTTTGAAAGAAATCAAATTGTCAAAAAAATTACATACGATAGGGAAAGGCTGTTTTAAATGGTGTGAAAAAATAGAAAATATAGAATTTCCGCCATCACTTAAATCAATCAAAGAGAATGCTTTTGAAGAATGTGTTAAATTAAGATATGTTAGATGGCCTAAGGACATAGAGAAAATTGAAAACCAATGCTTTCGTAAATGCTCTTCATTAGAAGAATTTACTTTTTCAGAAGGAATAAAATATATTGGAGCAGGTGCTTTTAGTTGTTGCTCCTCACTAAAAACTATAGATTTCCCACATACTATAGAACATATTGACTGTGAGGCTTTTTATAATTGCACATCCTTACAAACCATAATTATACCCCAAAATATAAAGGAAATTGGTCTTGGAGCTTTTTCAAATTGTGCATCTTTGAAAAGAGTAGAATTTCATGGACAAATGCAGGAATTAAGAAAATCTGTTTTTAGCGAATGTCATTCGTTGGAAGAAATCGTTATGCCAAATGGGTTGATTGAAATAGGTGGTTATACTTTTAATGCATGTAAATCATTAAAAACAATTGTAATACCCAATACTGTGGAGTTAATAGGCAATGATGCTTTTAGAGAATGCGAATTATTGTTGGAAATAAAATTCCCTGACAACTTGCAAGTTATCTTATCGCGAGCCTTTAAAGGCTGCAAAAATTTAAGAGTCGTATATGTAAATAGTAATATTGTTAAGATTTTTTCCCAAGTTTTTGCCGATTGTGACTCTTTACAAGCAATTGTGATACCAACAGGAACGCTAAAAAAAATGCGACGCATATTTCCAAAAAGCGTCATTGATAAATTAGTAGAAGAAAACCAATTCCAACATGAAACCATTACTCCATTTGTTCCGATAATTGAAGCCCCTCCAAAAGAGTATATAATTGAGAATGTTAATAGGTCTTTTCTAAAGAAATTTCCATGGACTTATACTAAAGAAGTTGTTCTTTTATCTCCATGTGATACTGTCGGTACTTGCCCCAAACATCTTATTTATAAACGTAGGGATTTGTTATCCTATGAAACTAAGTATCAAGATTATTATTACAAGATTCAGAATGATTTCATACAAGGAAAGTTTTATAATCTTCAAGATGAAGATTATATAACCTACGCTTTTATACTATTCTTTGATTTGATAGAATCGTATAAGAATAATAAAAATTTAGAGAACCTGCTCAATCAATTAGAAATAATGTGTTTGTGTTGTCCGAAAATTTCAAAATACATCCCTGAGAAACTAAATTCAGTGATAAATTACAAAAGATTAGATGACACACAAATATTAAAAATATTGGACGTGTTTCCGGATTTTAAAAAAGAAATGTTTGTTCCCGATTATGCCCGGTTGATATTAAGATATACTGATTCTAAGTTGGATAAATTAAAAGTGATGGATTGTATTCCTATAAAAAGAATAACATTAAGTAATTCAAATGCAAAAAGATATAAAGTTTCACAAGAAGAGATAATAAAGGAGGTAATTGACCTTGTTATTGAGGTTATTGGAAAATATGATGATTTTAGAAAATCTTGTTATAACGCAATAAAAGGAGATGGATTTTGGTCTTTGAGCGACATGTATTGGATAATCTTACGTAGATGTTATGCAGAGGTACTAAACAAACATAAGATAACTAAAGTAGAACCACTTGATGACAGAGATTATGGTATTGATAATTTAAATGAATATATAGAAGAAATCCTATATACAAATTAATACAACTTGCATAAATATCACATTCACCTTTTAGGGTTACATATCCTGCTGTCCAATTAAACCGCATGACAACAAAAACTGGCAAATGTGTATTTTATTTTTTTTCATAAATTCCCTTATTTTTGCAGAAAGAAGGAAAAATGGATACAATTACAAAGCAAAAACTCAAAGCCATGGTTTTCATAGGAAACGGTTTTGATATAGCACATGGCTACAAAACAAGTTACAAGGATTTTTATGAAAACAGTAAGGAACTTAAAAAATTATCTATGCAAGGGAATCATTTATGCAAACACATTATAGACAATGTCAATGGTAAGTTATGGAGAGATTTGGAATGTGGTTTATATGAATATTCTAAACTAATAACATCTATTAATGGGATTGATAATACGCAGTCTTCTGAACAATTTAAAACAGAATTTAACGAATTAAAGAAGGCTTTATTCTTGTATCTAAAGAAAGAAATAAATTCCTCTAAATCAAACAATCCAGGATATTTGGTAGGACAAATATCCAAGGAATGGAATCTCTTGGATTATCAAATAGTTTCATTAAACTATACTTATATTGTGGCTGCATATTCGGCGGATGCCAAACTATACAATTCAAACCTTTCTTTTAATAAAGAAAAAATAATATTTCAACATGGATCAATCTATAATCCAGAAAAAGGAATAGAAAATCCTGCTGATAGCATTGTACTTGGAATAGACGATCTTCAAAAGGTGGAAAAATCTCATTCATTCTTGTATAAATCTCACCAGCAATTATCTAATATCCATGACTTAATGAATTACATGAATGAGAAAGAAATATATATCATATATGGCTGTTCAATGGGCCCTACGGATGATTTTTACTTTCGTAAATTATTCGAAGGTAAAAAAGGTAAACTATTTATAATATATGGGTATGGGAGAAATGCCTTAAACAGTGTAATGGATAGTGTAGGTTACTATATTGATAGCTTAAACTCATACAAAGTTGACGATAAAAATGAAATAGTTCCGATTGATTGTAGCTTTAGTGATGCTGTTTCCAAAACAAAAGAAGTATTAATTCAATGGAATGCAAAATATAACAAAGCATTTTGAAACGAAATCATACTTTTATCATGTAAAACAAAACCTTAATTATTGACTTATTGATAAAAGTATAAGACAATACGACTAAACGATTCAATAAGCAAGTAAAAAATAACATTGAAAGATTTGACGAGAAGAACAGATTTCAACCTCAAGTTTATTACAAGAATGTGACGTTCAGCTATAATATTTGCTTTCGCGGCGGGCAGACACATTGCTTGCGGAGCAAATGACACCCGCGCCGCGACCGTGATATATGACAATGCTTATTTCTATTGATTTGGAATCCCTAACGGGATTCGGTGATGGTTTTTACCCCTCCTACCCCAGGGTGTCGGTGCTTGTACCTCGCACCTTGCCCTGGGCTACCTGCTCTAGCAGACCTTCGGCCTGCCGTGACATTGGTAACATGCATATTTGTTGTAAAATAAACGCCATAGATGACACGCTTTTTTCTCAGGGTGATGCACTGAGCTACCTGCTCCTGCAGGCCTTCAGCCTGCATACATTGGCAAAGTACAAACTTATGGCAACATCAGCCCATTGACGATTTTGCGTTGGGAATGCCTACATGGCGAGACGGAGGTGGAATAAAAAAAATTTTCATGCGGTAAACGTGATAAATTTTCTCCTTCATTCCGCATTTATCCTTTTTTTTTTATTACTTTTGCACCTGCAAGTTTTTAATTTGCAGAAAGATATTTAATACAAACCTAAGCTTCAAATCATGAAATACAAGTTTTTATTACTGGTTTTAATGACTTTCACTCTTCTCGGATGTAAAAAGGAAGCCAAACTTCCTGTGGTGAGTACTGGTCAGGCTCAATTAAGTTCGTCGGGCAATGCTATGCTCTGCGAAGGTTACTGCCAGTCCGACGGAGGAAGTGATGTCATTGACCGCGGTATTTGCTTCATAGAAGGTAACTCAACACCCACCGTCTCCAACCATAGGATAAGCGGAGGCAGCGGTATCGGTGCCTTTAGTTGTGAACTTGGCGGTCTCACTGAAGGCGCAACCTATACTTATTGCGCCTACGCAACAAACTCTGTGGGTGTTGGCTACGGCCAACCTGCAACCTTTACCTTTAACCCAACTGGTGGTGGCACTGGAGGCGGAGGTGGTTCCGGCGGGAGCGGCGGAACTGGCGGTGGAACCAACCAGGCTCCTACCTGTAGTATAACCAATATCAGCAATGGCGACGAGTTTATCGCTGGAGATGCGTTCACTGTTGAAATAGAAGCTTCTGACCCCGACGGCAGTATCAGCACCATCCGTCTCTATATTGACGACGTTCCCTTCGACAACCAGATTGGAGGCCATGCGTCTTTTACCGTCCCGGCAGGACGTTTGTCCCAAGGTATCCATACCCTGAAAGCTGTAGCCACTGATAACCAAGGCGAAATGGGAATTTCAGAAGTGATGATCAGCTATATCGTAAACTATATCAAACAAGGCGAAAACATCACCAAACTGGGAAACGCCAACTGTTCCATTACCTATAGCTATCAAGTTAGTCCTTCCTTCTGCTCCACCAGAATTGTCCGTTTTTATGCGGAAAGTGGTACTTTGTCCTTTTTCATTGTGACACGTACCCTTGTACAAGTTACCACCATCGATCCTGGATCCTGGACTTACGATAATGGTTCCTGGACATACTCCTACACAAGCTATACTTACTACAGTTTATTCGGAAATGGAGTTTCCGCTTCTTTGAATTCATTCCAAGTATCCAACAATGGCGCAGGATACGTCATTAACGCCAACATCAACAGCACCACTTCACTCCACTACGAAGGATCTATTCCTATCAGTACCTCAACAGAATACAACTAATCCTATAACACTCCTATTGTTTTAACAATCAAAGCACAAAACTTTATATTATTCTCAGTATAAGTCAATTAAACCTGATTTTTACTGAGAATATTTTTTTCTATTTTTTGAAATGTTAAAAAAAGTTAATTATAAATACCTTGCGATACAAGGTACTAAAATTTTATCTACTTTTGCAACGGATTTAAAATAAAAAGCTATGGCAATCAACGCTGAAAATGTGAAATCACAGATGCGGAAGGGTTATTTGGAATACTGCATCCTGCTTATCATCTCCAAAAAGCCTATGTATGTTTCCGACATCATCTCCGAACTGAAAGAAGCACACCTCATCGTAGTGGAAGGCACCCTATACCCTCTTCTGTCGCGTTTGAAAAGCAGCGGCATACTCGCATACCAATGGCAGGAATCTCTGCAAGGTCCTCCACGGAAATACTACGAAGGAAATCAAAAATGTAGTTGAATTAATCAAAAATAAAAACATATAATCATGAAAAGAACAAGCACAATCAGTTTAGGAGGAATGAATTTCACTATTGATGATGACGCATACGATGTCTTAAATCAATACTTCCTCGCATTATCAAAACGTTTCCCTGAAGACGAGAAAGAGGAAATTCTCCGTGACATTGAAAGCCGTATGGCGGAATTGTTCACTTTCAAATTACAAACTCGCAATGTAATAGACATCAATGATGTCAATGAAGTCATTGAAGTTATCGGACGTCCTGAACAGTTTGACGATGAAAGCGATAACTCTCCAAAGGAAGATTCTTCAGAAAGATATAATTCGGAAGAAAAAAATTCAGAAGAGAAAAGAAACTTCACCAATCGCTCAAGAAAAGAATACCGAAAACTTTACCGTAATAGTACCGACAAAATTATTGGCGGTGTGGCATCAGGCTTAGCTGCTTATTTCGACCTCGATCCTGTAGTGATGCGTATTCTCTTTGTGGTGCTGGCCTTTGCCAGTCTCGGCTGGGGCATACTCATCTATCTGATTTTCCTCATTGCCATGCCTGAGGCAAACACCAAAGCCCAATTGCTTGAAATGCAAGGCATAGAACCGAATTTGGAGAACATTGACAACTTTAGCCAGACACCAGTAAACCCTAAAAGAAGCAGCACTTTTTGGAATATCATCAAAGCCATTCTGATATTCATCGGTATCGCCATCGCCATAACTTTGGCTGTTTGTGTAGTTGGCATTGCCATCGCCATTTTTGTAGGCCTGCTCACCCATACACCTGGAGAATTCGGCAGTTTCATCGATATTGCCCTTTTAGTCAGTTGCGGGGTGTTCTGTCTTTGCCCTCTCATAGGTATTATCGTTCTCTGCGTTCGCGCCTTCAGAAACGGCGAGCGCAAACACAAATGGGTGGGCTGGACCTTGCTTGCCATCTGGATACTCAGCTTGTTTGGCATCATCGGTTTCGGTATAGAAGAAGGCAAACAAGGTGATTTGGGAGATCGTCTTGAAAAGACCGCCAGGAATTTTGATGGCAAATGGGGTACAAATACTTATTCCTACGAATATTACTCCAATTATCCCGAAGAATACAATTCAGAACAGATTGACAGCATTGTTCAACCAATACTTGATGATTTGGACGATGATAAAGACTACGATGTTTTCATCCAATCGGATCCTGCCTCCGGCACAACTATACGTGTTAGCAGTAAAAGCCAACCCCAAAAACATACCAAACAAAATACTAAAAATACTACCCATACGGATACAATAAGCGTCCAGCAATAACGTTATAAATATCAGAATTGTACAATTATGTTGATTGAATTAAAGGGCATTCACAAAACCTACGACAACGGGCAGCCTCTGCATGTGCTGAAAGGCATTGACCTCAGCATCGACAAAGGTGAGTTTGTTTCCATCATGGGCGCTTCCGGCTCAGGAAAATCAACGTTACTGAATATTCTCGGCATCCTGGACAATTACGACGAGGGAGAATACCATATTGACGGCAAGCTGATCAAAAACCTGAGCGAAAAAGAAGCGGCTCATTACCGCAACCAGATGATAGGCTTTGTGTTCCAATCTTTCAACCTCATCAATTTCAAAACCGCCATTGAGAATGTGGAGCTTCCGCTGTTCTACCAAGGAGTAAACCGCAAAGAACGTCACGACCTGGCCATGCATTACCTTGAACGTTTCGGTTTAGCCGACTGGGCATCGCATTATCCCAACGAGATGTCAGGCGGACAAAAACAACGTGTAGCCATTGCCCGTGCCCTGATCACGCAACCACGAATCCTGCTTGCCGACGAGCCCACCGGCGCCCTCGACTCCAAGACCTCCGTTGAAGTGATGGATCTGTTAACCCAACTCAATCGAGAAGAAAAAGTCACCATAATTGTAGTGACTCACGAAAGCGGAGTGGCCAACTGTACCGACAAAATCATCCACATCAAGGATGGTATTATAGGCGAAACAACTTTGAATACTGAACACCATGCCTCTGTTTTCGGCAGCAACACTATCATGAAATAAAAACACCTTGGCACAATAAGATACACTACGCATGAAGGACCTGTTTATCGAAATATGGGAATCCCTGAAACGCAACAAACTGCGTACAAGCTTGACTGGCTTCGCGGTGGCATGGGGAATTTTCATGCTGATAGTACTTTTGGGCGCGGGCAACGGCCTGATGAACGCTTTCATGAACAACGGCCGCGATTTCGCTTCCAATACCATGATGATTTTCGGCGGCTATACCACCATGCCTTACGACGGACTGGAACAAGGACGGAATATCGATTTGAATGACAAAGATATTGAACTGACTGAAAGTCACTTGTTTGCCGACCATATTGACGATGTCACAGCCAACATTGGACAAGGCCCCTTTTACATGGTATGGAAGAACAAAAAAGTCAGCGTATCTCTTTCTGGCTGTTATCCAAAGATTGCCGAAATGGATAAAATCAACCTTATTGAAGGTCGCTTTATCGACAATATCGACATGGAACAGCGGCGAAAAACAGCGGTAATAGCCAGCTCTCACGCCAAGCAATTGCTGAATGGCGGCACAGATTACTCCTATTTCATCGGCAAACATCTCAAAATCAACAATACTTTATATCAGATAGTTGGCATCTACAAATCGCAGGACAACATGCGTAACAACGATGTCTATGTGCCATTCACCACGATGCAGATGCTCACCAACCAACTCAACTATGAGGACCATATCCTTTTCACTTTCCACGGACTGAACACTGAGCAGGAAAACAACGAGTTCGAGAAGCAATATAAGGCAGTGCTCAACAAGTCACATCGGGCAGATCCCGATGATGAAGGGGCCATTTGGATATGGAACCGTTTCAAACAGAACATGCAAATGAACAAAGGCACGAGCATTCTGCACAAAGCCTTGTGGATTATCGGCATTTTGACATTATTAGGCGGTATTGTCGGGGTTTCAAACATTATGCTGATAACAGTGAAAGAAAGAACTCACGAGTTCGGCATCCGCAAAGCCATCGGAGCGACACCCGCTTCCATCATGAAACTCATTGTGGCCGAAAGCGTGACCATCACAGCCCTGTTTGGCTACATTGGCATGATTCTCGGCTTGGTAGCCTGTGAAATCATGGATGCCACTGTTGGGAAATCCTCCTTGGAAATGTTCGGAGAGAAATTCAGTGTGTTTGTTGACCCCACGGTTGGTTTGGATGTGGCTTTCGGGGTGACACTTGTACTGATTATCGCCGGCACCATCGCCGGACTCTCTCCCGCCCTGAAAGCAGCACGCATACGCCCAATAGAGGCACTACGAAACGAATGATAAAAATGAAACGAGCCCTAATTCCCCTTCTTTTAGAAGGGGTGGCCGAAGGCCGGGGTAGTGACATAAATATAATACATTAAAAAAAATTCTGATGAAGTTCGACCTCGACACCTACAAAGAAATATCAGACTCGCTGATGCGGAACAAGCGAAGGAGTTTCCTCACCGGTTTCGGCATCTTCTGGGGTTTGTTCATGTTGTTGTTTCTGATAGGTGGCGGAAACGGGTTGAAAGAATTGCTTTCCAAGAATTTCTCCGGTTTCGCCACCAACACCATTATCATGGGCTCCAGCGAAACCGGTAAACCATACAAAGGTTTCAAGGAAGGCCGATATTGGAATCTGGAATACACAGATGTGGAACGGTTGAAACACCTATTTCCGGAATTGGCCATTGTAACACCGCAGATTGCCCAATGGGGAGTGGTCGCCGTCAACGAGGGTTTTTCCGTCAACTGCCACGTGAGCGGCCTCAATGCCGATTATCAGTATGTGGAAATCCCTGCCATCAAATACGGACGCTACCTCAACCAGGTCGATTTGCAGCAGAAACGAAAAGTATGCGTCATCGGCAAAAAAATATATCAGGCACTGTTTCCGCAAGGGGGTGACCCATGTGGCCAATATATCTGTGTTGGATCCGTTTATTACCAGGTGATTGGCGTCAACTATGGCACTTCCAATATCAACATCAATGGCAATAGCGAAGAAGACATTACCGTACCCATAACTGTTTTGAAGGACATACTCAACTATGGGGACGTGGTGGGCATGATTTGTGTGGTAGGCAAAAACGGAGTGAAGATGAACGAGATGGCACCACGCATCCGCCAGGCCATCTATCGTGCACACACCATAGCACCCGACGATGAAGAAGCTATGTTCCTACTCAACATGGAGCCCATCTTCAAGATTGTGGACAACCTTTTCAAGGGGGTGAATTTCCTGATTTGGTTAGTCGGTATTGGCACTTTGTTGGCCGGAGCCATCGGGGTGAGCAACATCATGATGGTGGTGGTGAAAGAGCGCACCATCGAAATCGGCATCCGCAGGGCCATTGGTGCCACTCCTTTCGATATTCTGTTCCAGATTGTCATGGAAGGCATCGTGCTCACTTTGGTAGCAGGACTGTCGGCCATCGTGTTCTCGGTATTCATGCTGAATGGGCTTGAAGTGATCGCTCATCACGAGACCGCCTTCCAGATCAATTTTGGCACGGCAATGGCGGCCTTTTTCCTGCTCACGCTACTTGGCATGTTAGCAGGTATCGCCCCAGCCTACCGGGCCATGCACATAAAACCCGTTGACGCGATGAGAGATGAATAAGCGGGGAGTCTCGCACTGCGTGCTCGAGGGGAATTTCGGGCTTTGCCCTCAAGGGGAGACATGCACTGCGTGCATTCGGGGAGACGGAAAAACGTACACTAACGTGTACTCGGAAAGACGGGAAGACGGGGAGACGATAATCGTCTTCCCGAGCGAGCGCAGCGAGCGTCTCACCGAGCGAATGAAATGAGCGTCTACACGCATTAACGAATAAACAATAAAACAACATATCATGAAAAAGGGACTCAAAATTATCATTTTCACGCTGATAGGCTTGATTTTTATCGGCACTTTCGTATTTCTGTTTCAGAAATCAAAGAAAAAAGAAATCAAGTACAACGAATATGAGGTAGTTCAGATGGATATCAAGCGGCAGGCACTGATTACCGGCAAAATCAACCCCAGAAACGAGGTGGCCATCAAGCCGCAAATCAACGGTATCATTGCCGAGTTATACAAAGAAGCCGGACAGGAAGTAAAAGAAAACGAGGTGATTGCCAAACTGAAGGTGATTCCCGACATGAACTCGCTGAGTGCTGCCCAAAGCCGGGTTCGCCTTGCCGAAATCAATTACGAGCAGGCTTATAGCAACTACAAAAGAGAAAAAAACTTGTACGACCAGAAACTCATCAGCCAGGAGTCTTTTGAACAAATCACACAACTGCTGAACCAGGCCCGCGAGGAAAAATCGGCGGCACAAGACGCCTTGGAAATTATCCGTGACGGTGTTTCCTCTTCTAACGCCACCTCCAGCTCAACACTGGTGCGCTCCACCATCTCGGGACTGATTCTGGATGTTCCCGTCAAGGTGGGTAACTCCGTCATCCAAGCCAACACGCTCAACGATGGTACCACCGTGGCCACTATCGCCAACATGAACGACCTGATTTTTGTGGGCAACGTTGACGAAACAGAAGTCGGAACACTACAGGAAGGTATGCCACTTACCATCACCATAGGTGCCTTGCAAAACTTGAGTTTTGACGCCACTTTGGAATATATAGCTCCGAAAGCGACGGAAAACAACGGCACCAACAAATTTGAAATCAAAGCCGCCATATTGCCACAAAAAGATCACAAAATCCGTTCTGGCTATAGCGCCAACGCGGAAATTACCCTTGAACAGGCCTCCAAAGTGTTGGCAGTTCCCGAAAGTGCCCTCGAATTCTCAGGCGACTCCACCTTTGTCTATGTCAAAAGAAACGGCAATTTCACCCGCCAAGCAGTAAATACAGGTCTGAGTGATGGAATTAACATTCAGATTACCAGTGGACTAAAAGAAGGAGAAATTGTAAGAGGTTCACAAATCATTGAAAAAGAATAAACCATGAAAAAAATATTGCTTAGTTTCATTGTAAGCTTATCGTTGTTCTCTGTTTCCGGACAGGAAAACAACCCTCATCATGGACCATGGACCATGGATGAGTGCATCAACTATGCCATTGAACACAACAACGGGGTCAAGCAAAGCCAGTACTCAGTACAACAAAGCTCTATTGAGCTGAATACCGCCAAAAACAGCGTTTGGCCGTCTTTGATGGCCAGCGGGTCACAAGGTTTTAACTTCGGACGAGGCTTGACGGAAGATAACACCTATACAAAGAACAACACCGCCAACACCTCGTTCAGCATCGGCGGAAACCTGGACCTGTTCACCGGTTTGAGGGTCAAGAACAACATTACGATGGGCAAACTCAACCTGCAGGCCGCCACCGCCGACTACGAGAAGGCAAAAGACGATATCCGCATTGCCGTGATGCAAGCCTATATGCAGATTCTGTATAGTATGGAAATCAGCAAGGTGGCCGCAGAGCAAATCCGTATTGACTCCATACAAGTGGAGCGGCTCACAGCCTTGGAGAAAGCCGGTAAAGTTGGACCTGCGGAGGTGGCCACCCAAAAATCATCCTTAGCCCAAAGCCAACTCACCTATACCCAAGCCATTAACCAACTGAAAATGGCCGTTCTCGATATGACACAACTGCTGGAGCTCCCCTTCCCTGAAGGTTTTTCCGTAGTGCCCTTTGACGTCTCCACTTTTACCCTTCGCCAGCTGCCCAATCCAGAGCAGATATACACCCAAGCGTTGGATGTGCGACCAGCTATCAGGGCAGAAGAAATCCGCTATGATTATGCCAAAACCAACATTGCTTTGGCCAAAAGCGGTTACATTCCCACGCTTTCCATGAATGGCGGCATCGGAACCAATTACTATGCCCTTTTAGGCTATCAGAACAAAAAATTCGGACAGCAGCTGAAAGACAACTTCAGTCCTTATCTTGGTTTCAACCTGAATATTCCCATCTTTGACAAATTAGTCACCCGCAACAATGTACGCAGCGCTAAATTACAACTGAGCCGACAAGAACTGCAAATAGAGAATGTCAAGAAAACGCTATATAAAGAAATCCAGCAGGCCTATTACGGGGCGGTTGCCGCACGTGACAAGTACAACAGCAGCAAAGCTGCGGCGGAAAGTGCCCAAGAGGCCTTCACATTAGAAAGTGCCCGTTACGAGAACGGCAAGTCCACTTTCACCGAATTCAACGAAGCCAAAAACAACTACCTAAAGGCCACCTCTGACTTGGCACAAGCACAATACGACTATATTTACAAAGTGCAGTTGTTGGAGTTCTACCGAGGCACTAAATAACTCTAAATTGCTAATTAACTAATTTGCTAATTTGCTAATTATTTTTTGTATTTTTGCCCTCCGATAAAATTAGCCATAATAAAAGCAAACATTCAGGTCATGTCCATCGCAGTTCATCATGTTTCAAAGGTTTTCGGCACCCAGTATGCCTTAGACGATGTCAGTTTTGAAATCAAAAAAGGAGAGATTGTGGGCTTCTTAGGTCCCAACGGAGCCGGCAAATCCACCATGATGAAAATCATCACTTCTTTCATCCCGCCCACCAAAGGCGAT
>CACXXY010000076.1 GCA_902771655.1 uncultured Bacteroidota bacterium
TGACAGTTGATAATTGATAATTGATAATTGACAGTTGATAATTGACAGTTGATAATTGGTGATTAATTCAAATCTTTTGCAACTGCGAGATGCTGTTGCCAACATTACCACTGACACCTAACACCTAACAGTTGACAGTTGACAGTTGACAATTGACAGTTGATAATTGGTGATTAATTCAAATCTTTCGCAACTGCGAGATGCTATTGCCAACATTACCACTGACACCTAACACCTAACACCTGACCACTGACCACTGACACCTGACCACTAACCACTGACCACTGACCACTAACCACTGACCACTAACCACTGACCACTGACCACTGACCACTAACCACTAACCACTAACCACTGACCACTGACCACTAATTACTACTACCTAAAAACTTGCACTTCGTACTGAGGCATTCGCCGCAATGGATGCAGGTATGATCAACTTTATCGTCATGAATGGCCGACATAGGGCATTTTTTCTCGCAGCGTTTGCAATGCTTGCACGAATCTTTGTCTATCCTGATACGACGCGCGCCAGGTATCAAAGAAACCAGATTCTGCATCAGTCCCGCAGGACAAAAAGCCTTACAGAAAGGTCTGTATATCAATAACGAAGATACTACCAACACGATGACAAGTATCCACATCAGCACACCACTTCCCAAAAATTGGGCCAATCCTTCATTCCAAAACAAACGGAAAATAGGCTTAAACGGGTCAATACGACAATATAGCGGCATCTGCTTCACAACCAGCACTACCATCAAGGCGATGAACGCCACGATCTGAATTCCTCGCATCACCAGCTGTGCGATTCGGGTTCTGAACATTTTGAAGAGTTTGCTATCCTTTAATTTCGGCCAACGGCCCAGAAAAATCAAATCCTGCAAAGCGCCCAATGGGCACAGCCAACCACACCATACTTTGCCATATATATAGGTCAGCACCAATAATACCATAAATGGAATAAAAAAAGCGATCATCACCTTCTTGCCCAGCAAGAAAAGTACGGCATTTTGGAAATAAGAGACCACACAAGGGCAGCCGCCACGCACAAAGCCAAGATACACCACCGAAGCCGCCAACAACACATAACGGGCTATCCGCATACCTCTGCTGCCAGCCCAGCGGGACGACATCAACAGGCTGATGACAGCCAGCAAAACAAAAAGAAAATTGATACCCACAGTAAATGGGAACATACGCATCCACCATGTCTCCGCAAAACTCTCTGGAGATACACTGTGTTCCACCAATAAAAAGACCAAGCTGCCAATCAATAAAACCAAGGTCACAAATTGCAATAGATTCCGATTATTTTTCATTTTGAATATTGTTTTTTGTCATTGCATTGGCTGCCACGATGTGACAGCCCTACATTCTGCGGACGCACGCGGTGCGTCCCTACCCCCTCAAAAAAATATAAATTATTAATTGTCAAACATTTCCTTCTTAAAATTAATAAGGTACACCTTTTCTGTGGCACGTGTGACAGCAGTGTATAGCCAACGCAAGAACTCCTTGTCCAAAGCGTCGTCGGGCAAATAGCCCTGGTCAACCAGCACAATCTTCCACTGGCCGCCCTGGGTTTTGTGGCAAGTGAGCGAATAGGCAAATTTCACCTGCACCGCATTCAGGAAAGGGTCATTTTTGATTTTCAGATAACGCAAACGCTTATTGGCGATATCCTGATAATCCATTGACACCTCCTGGTATAAACGATTGGCATCCTCTTGGGACAACGAAGCCGACTCACAATCCAAGCTTTCCAATATCAATTTTATATCTATATTTGGATATTGGGGATAATCGCACAAGCGTACCGTCACATCCGCGAAATGGAAACCATACATCTCCTGTATCTTGTTGATAGCCAATATTTCCATAATATCACCATTGGCAATAAAGCCCACCTCAGAGCCTTCGTCCACCCAATAATAATTGTTTTTCACCGCCATCAGGTAATCACCTGCCGCGATCTGGCTTTCACGGAATAAAATACGGTTCCTGATTTCGCTATTGAACATGAAAGCCCTTTTGTTGGAACGTGTGATGGTCACAATCTCATCATGGTCGTGGCGACCGTAGAGGGTGTTCAGTTCCTCTTCCAAATCGCCACCTGCGATACGCTGGAAATCAGGAAATTCTTCCGCACTGAAATAGGGAAAACCATAATCCCCGGCTTTAAGTTTTCCACGCAACTGATTGGCATTGTACAAAATACCCGAATCCAAGGCCTGGCGTACCACATCGGTCAGCTGACAGGATGTCAACGACAGATTGAAAGAATGTTTCAGATACTCTATTTGCAAGGCGGGACTTTCATCCGAATGAACAGGGGGGAGCTGGGCGTCATCACCGATAAAGAGCAACTTGTTTTGTTCACCTTCAAACACATAATTAATCAGATCCTCCAGTACGCTACGGGAAGAGAACAAATCTGAACGTTGTTGTGAATCAGAAATCATGGACACTTCATCCACGATGAACAAAGTACGGTTTAATTTATTGTCTTTCCTGCTGAAATGTAGCATACCCTCTTGCATCTGCACCCTATAGATATGCTTATGGATGGTAAAAGCCTTATTGCCGGAATATACAGAAAAGACCTTGGCCGCACGGCCTGTCGGGGCCAGCAGCACCACCCGCTGGCTCAGTATATTCAATGTTCTAACCAATGCGCTCACCAGAGTGGTCTTACCCGTTCCGGCATAACCTTTCAGCACAAACAGGCCATTATGTTGCGGTGTGGTCACAAACTCAGACAACATATCGATAGCCATTTCCTGGCCGGCAGTAGGCTCAAAAGGAATCTGTTGACGGAAAAATGACTGAAAACCCTGTTTAGAAAGCATGACCGATAGCGAATTTAAAACCCTGAGCCCAGTACCACAATTTATCAATCTTGTTTTTCCCTTCCGTCCATTTTTTATTAATCCATGGTCCTCCGGCAAATTCCAGACGAGGATCGTAGAAGGGCACCGCATAATCGAGGCGGATAATAAAGAAGTTGAAATCCAGGCGGATACCCACGCCGGCACACAGGGCCAATTCTTTATAGAAACGCTTGAAGTTAAACTCAGCGTTCTCCATACCCTCATATTTATGAGACATCCACACATTACCGGCATCTATAAAAATGCCATACTTGAAGGCTTTGTATATCGTACCCCTATATTCCAGATTCAACTCAAACTTGATATCACCGGTATATTCCACTCTTCGACCTCCATAATAAGCGCCGGGGCCTATTCTTCTGTAGGGGAAGCCACGCATACTGTTACTCCCGCCCAAGTAGTAGCCCAATTCATACGGGATGGTGCTTTCCGAACCGATAGGCAACTTGAAGCCGGCATCCAAACGCATGGCGAAAGAGTTATTCTCGTTAATTGTTCTGATATACTTGAAAATGAATTCCAGGCTCTCGTAGCATACATACCTATATTTGCCCATCATCCATCGCTCATTGGGCGAAAACAAAGCATTCAAACCCGTCAGCAACAAGCCACTGGACTCAAACAACAAGGTAAAACGCATGCTGTTTTTCTGCTTATACTTTTTGAAAGGCACCACATAATTGAAAGAATATTTGAGAGAAAGCAAGAAAAACTGGTCGAAACGCGACAAATATTCATCGGTATAATGCTCCAGAAACAGCAGGCTTCGCGAACCGTCATTATTGACGGTCCTGAATTCAACAGGAGTGACTTCATGAGTGATATAACTATTCGGACGAAGCGTGTAGAAATAACCAATATTAAACATCCACCTTTCGTACAAACCCGAATAAGTGGTTCCCAACATCAATGAAGTGGAATATTTCAATGCCTTAGGGTTCTCAAAATGCTTGAACAAAAACAAGCGCGGGAAATCTATTTTCACATTGGCGCCAAATTCAGGATACTGGTATTCTTTAGAGTAGTAGAAATAACTGCCATAAATGTTGAAAGTGAAATTCTCAGCGCCTTTGAACAAATTCTTATTTCCGTATGTGAACGACAGACCACTCTTGTCTGATCGCACATCCACCTGGCCGCCTATACTATGAACCTTTCTCCTGACCAAACGATATTCAGAATTCAGATAGCCCGTTTTGGTCACCGAATCACGTTTTGACAAGTCCTCTGTGAAAATAATCTCTATGTTGTTGAAATTATTCAAATCCGACAGGCCTTTTTTCGAGCGTGAATACAGGTCTTCGGAATATCTGGTGCCTTTTTTGCTGTATATCTTGTCCGTTAAAGTTCTATACTTGAAATCTTTCTTCAGTTTACCATTTTTATGATACCTGTTTTTCAATTTTGGAGTGATGAAGGCATAATTGGTGGAATCGCCTTTCAATCGATAGGAAAAGAACATTGTGGTATCATATTCCGCATTTTCCGGATAAGAAGGGTTATAATTAGGATGAATATTCACATTTTCGAAGTAGTAACGGTACTTGCTTTTCTCCACGGCCTGCACATCCGTAGTATCCATCACAAAAGTGAGTATCAATGTTTTATAACCTTTTTCATTCAGAAAATCCGCCGCATTGATGGTATCCACCTCGCAATAAAACAAGGAGGAATTCGCATAATAATATCCTTCATTTCTCAGCAATTTCACCATCCTGTCTATTTCCTGAGTGATCAGATCCTCATCATAGCGGTCGCCACGCTTAATGGTGGTTTCCTTCATGTTGAGCACAAAAATCTTTCTGAACTCATAGACGGGGACGTTCATAGCGACCTTCCGCACATAATACGGGTCATTGGCTTTCACGAAATAATTCACCTGGGCTTTTTTCTTTTTGGGGAACACCACTTCGGAGCTCACCTCCGCATGGAAAAAGCCTTTTTGTTTCATCACTGTCTTGAGTCGCTGTTCAGATTTGGCAATCTGCATGGAATCTAGTAAGACAGGTGGTTCTCCCACACTTTCACGAAGCCATCTTCTTGCCTTGCTATCTTTCATCTCGCCCGTCTTCTTGTCCGGTTTAGGCTGGGCTGAAGCATATAACGAGGTTTTCAGATTGAAAATGCCCATAAACTTGCTGTTGGGCAACGGCTGCACATAATTGACCATACCAGAGAACTCATCCCCTTTCACATCCTTCATCGTCACCGTATTCTTGACAAGCATATATTCATTGTCCTTCAGCACTTTGGTAGAGCTGCAAGCGGACAAGAACAATGCGAGGGTGAGGATGATTAAGGGGGTGTGTTTCATTCAGGGGTCAGGATTCAGGGGTTAGGGGTTAGGGGGCAAAGTTCAAAATTCAAAGTTCAGGAAGGTAAGGAGGGTTAGGAAGGTTAGGAAGGTTAATTATCAATTATCAATTATCAATTATTAATTGTTAACTGTTAACTGTCAACTATCTCATGTCATTGACGTCAACGTCTGGGTGTTTGGTCAGGTCGAAGACGAAAGAGGAGTCTTCCATGGGAGTGTTAGCCATAAATTTATCAATGTGATAGCTATAAATAGTGTTGTCTTTTTCGAAAGCCGAGATGCTCATAATTTCCTGTTTCGCCTTGTCGATAACCAGGCGGATTTTGTAGAAGGAGCTTGACTGTATCGGCATCAGGTCGATAATCTGGACAGTTTTGCCGTTTTCTGTATCTTCACGGATAAATTTCGCACGATATTCCTTATCCCATTCACTGAGGATTTTAGCAGGATTAAGCAGGTTGTCTTCTTCCTCTACATACTCAAAAATAGAAACCTCATTCACATCCTTTTGGTAGTTCCACAGTGTCTTGCCATCGCAGAAGCTGGTTTGGTTGCCGAAGACGAAAGTGTATTTATCACCTTTAATGGTCATCACCCCCGACTTGCTGTCCAGCACTTTGCCATTTTTTTCGCACTTATAAGTATAGTCAATTTTCATGGTCGTATAAGCCGCATACTTGGAAGCAAGCTTTTTCAAGATGGGCGTAGCCCCTCCGTCAACACTTTGTGCGCCAAGGCCGAATGTTGCCAAGACGATCGCGATTATCAGGCTTATTCTTTTCATTGCTGTTGAGTTTTTACAGGGTTAATTCAGATTTCTAAAAATTGCTGCAAATATACAATATATTTTACCTTAAGATAAAAGAAAATACAGCAAGTTTAAAGAATTCCCATTCGCTGAAGTATAACTTTCAGTTCCTCAGAAGTTTTCACTTTCACCTCACGAGGCTTACCGCTGCGTTCCGCAGGACCGACAATGCCAAATTCCTCCAGCTGGTCCATGATACGCCCTGCCCTATTATACCCCAATTTCATTTTTCGCTGAATGCTTGAGGTTGAGCCCTGCTGGGTTTGCACCACCAAGGTAGCTGCATCCATGAAAAGCGGATCAATCTCATCCGAGTCGAAATCGTCACCACCGTCAGAGCCGCGGTCATCTGATGCTTCTTCCGCCACTTCAGGCAAGAGGAAGGGTTCGGGATAAGCCTGTTGTTCCTCTATAAAATTGACTACACGTTCCACTTCGGGGGTATCGACAAACGCGCATTGCAGACGAATAAGGTCGCTACCTGTGGAAATCAGCATATCACCCTTACCTATCAGCTGGTTGGCACCACTACCATCAAGAATAGTACGGGAATCGACGACAGAGGTGACACGGAAAGCGATACGGGCCGGGAAGTTGGCCTTGATGATACCGGTGATGATATTGACAGACGGACGCTGGGTAGCGATGACCAAGTGGATACCGATAGCACGTGCCAGCTGGGCCAGACGGGCAATAGGCATTTCCACCTCACGGCCTGCCGTCATGATCAGATCACCGAACTCATCTATAATCAACACGATATAGGGCAGATAGCGGTGGCCGAATGCGGGAGAAAGCTTGCGTGCGCAGAATTTCGCGTTGTATTCTTTGATATTTCTTGTTTTTGCGATTTTCAGCAGGTCGTAACGCTGGTCCATCTCCGCACAGAGCGAGTTGAGTGTACGCACCACCTTTTTAGTATCGGTGATGATGGCCTCTTCCACATCGGGAAGTTTGGCCAGATAATGATTCTCTATGGCTGAATAAAGGGTAAACTCCACTTTTTTGGGGTCAACCAGCACAAACTTCAATTCTGAAGGATGCTTGGTATAGAGCAAAGAAGTGATAATAGCATTCAGACCCACAGACTTACCCTGACCGGTGGCACCGGCCATCAACACATGCGGCATTTTGGCCAAATCCACCACAAACGGCTCATCGCTGATGGTCTTACCCAAGGCAATGGGCAGCTCATACTTGTTGTTCTTGAACTTGTCGGAGGCCAGCACATCCTTCATGGACACAATATTCGGCGACTTGTTCGGCACTTCGATACCGATAGTACCACGACCTGGGATAGGAGCGATAATACGGATACCCAAAGCGGCGAGGCTAAGGGCGATATCATCTTCCAGATTCTTGATTTTGCTGATACGCACACCTTCTGCGGGAACAATTTCATACAAAGTCACTGTCGGTCCCACAGTGGCGGTAATATTCTTGATGCTGATACCGAAATTGTTAAGTGTCTGCTCGATACGTACTTTTTTCTCCGTCAACTCCCTACGCATCTGTTCCTCATTGGCTTCCTTGGCAGGATAATCATTCAACAGATCCAGGGTCGGGAATTGATAGAACGACAAATCCTTTCTGGGATCATAGTCTTCCAGAGGTTCCTCAGGAACGCCTGTGATGGCATTTTCCGCATTCTCAGCAGTATCGGTTTCATTATCAACAGGTTCAACCGAATCCTCTTCTCCTGGGAAGAGCTCGTCCGCCGACTTGTCACCACCACCAATCTTAACTTCGAAAGGCACCTCTTCGTACTTCTTGGATTCTTTCTTATGCGACAACAATTCAGCGAAACCGTCATCCTGTTTTGTTTCGTTTAATTCATCAGCAGCCTCATCTGTCTGAGCACCAACTTTTTCTGTTTTCTCAGGTCCGAAATGATATACATTCCCACGATATTCATCGCTCAGTTCATTTTTGTTAGTGATATACAAATCCGACAACTTGGTATCCTCAGTCTGAGGCTCGAACTTGACATCTTCCTCATCATCCTTGTCGTGTCCAAACCATCTTCTTCTTTTTCTTCCATTCTGATTATCAACCATTTCTCCCGAATCATCACCTTCCGAATGTTCCCTTTTGGGCAAATGAAACTTCAAGAAATAGTTCATGGAGAAATTATAGCAAAGTATGAGCAGTATCAGCAGTAAGGCAATCAGTATGAGGATTGCCACCCAGCGACCTGTGGCAGAAATCAGCAGATTGGAAAAATAAGTGCCGAAATTGCCTGCAAGAAATTCCTTGTCCGAGCTATAGACAAACACGCCCAAAGTCAATGACAGCCATGCCATGGTCAGTAGTGTAGCCACTGTGGTGCGGAACAACGGAAGTGGAGTTTTGGAGAAAGTGAGCCGGATACCATAGAGGAGAAACAGGAAGGCAAAGCCGACAGAAAAGATGCCCATGCAACAATCTACAAAGAAATAGGCCAAGTGGGCGCCCAAAGTACCTGCCACATTACCGGGGGATATATGTCCAGACACATGCGAGAGGTCGGCCTCATGATGGAATAAATAAGAGACAAGAGACACCAGCAACAGCACGGCGAAAAGCATCAGCAAGACACCGTACACCTGCATGGCACGAGGTCCAAAGATACCGCCTCCGGATGATGTTGAGGAGGATTTTTCTTTACTTTTTTTTGAAGTTTTCTTCTCTTTTTTACCTTTGCCTGAGGACTTTCGGGAAACAAGTTTGGACGTCTTCACCTTGTTCACCACCGGCTTCTGCTTTTTGTTAGCGTTATACATAAATCACAATTCTTCTAAAGTAAATAAATATCATACAAAAATACTTCATTTTATCATGGCAAAATATTTTGGCAAAAAGAGAATATTAACAATAATATGTTGGAAATTTCGTTATCCAATACAAAAGAAATTAGTGGAGTAATCGTATTTTTGTCAAAATTTTCACGACTATGAGTTATCTAACTTTATTACAAGCAGAAATTCCTGTCACCGAGGCTGTGACGGAGGCAACAGAACACCAACTCAGCATTTTCGAATTGGTATTTGATGTACACAGTTTATGGATTATGATACCTCTTATCATCATGCTGTGTTTGGCAATTTATATTTTTGTGGAGAGACTGTTAGCCATCAATAAGGCCAGTCAGGAAGACCGTAATTTCATGAACAACATCCGTGATTTTATCCATGACGGTAAGATCGAGTCAGCCGTGGCTTTATGCAAAGGCAACGACACCCCCTTGGCCCGCATGATTGAGAAAGGCCTGTCACGTTTGGGCAAACCCCTCAACGACATTGCCACCGCCATTGAAAATACCGGCAAATTGGAAATCCAACGTCTGGAGAAGCGTGTATCCATTGTGGGCACCATTTCCGGTGCTGGTCCCATGTTGGGATTCTTGGGTACAGTGGTAGGTATGGTTATCGCCTTCCACAACATGGCTGCCAACCCCAACAACTTAGACGTAAGCACATTGTCTTCAGGTATTTACACTGCAATGATAACCACTGTTGGCGGTTTGATTGTAGGTATTATCGCATACTTCTTCTACAACATTCTGGTAAACAGAATTTCCAACGTTGTATATATGTTGGAGGCCAAATCAACAGAGTTCATGGATCTGTTACACGAGCCCATGTAATCAATGTGCAAATTAGCAAATTAGTCAATTAGTTAATTATATAAAACACTGATTTCCAATTTGCTAATTTACCAATTTGCTAATTTACTAATTTTATTAAGATGAATATTCAATTGCAAAATAAACAGAACGTACAGTTCAATTCGGCCTCCATGTCGGACTTGGTGTTCCTGTTGCTGATATTCTTCATGATCACCTCGACGCTGGTGGCTCCGAATGCCATCAACTTGTTGCTGCCTCGAAGCAATTCGGGCAAGCAACTGGCTTCACGCAATATCGAGGTGTATATTGATGCCGACAAAAACTATTATGTGAATCCACAAAGTCATCAGTCGGCCCCAATCGCATACGAAGAGTTGTTGCCCGCCTTGCAAGATGCCGCTGCCAACGACAAATCGGAGAACAAATCCATCGTATTGCGCGCCGACAAGACCGTTCCTATTGAGAATGTGGTAGCCTTGATGGACGTGCTGAACCAGCTCAATGACGAATTTGAGGAAGCGGACAGGTATAAGATTGTGTTGGCCACGGAGGCGAAATAGTGGTTAGGGGTCAGTGGTTAGGGGTCAGTGGTTAGGGGTCAGTGGTTAGGGGTCAGTGGTTAGGGGTCAGTGATTAGGGGTCAGTGATTAGGGGGACAGTAGGAATGCGATTTATCGCGACCGTCAAACGGATGAACAATAAGATTCTCCTATGGAGGAGAACATAGAAATAACAAGAATGGATAACGAGAAAAAAAATAAAATCATATCGGCAGGGGTGACCGCAGGAGTCATGGCATTGCTGATGATATTCATGTGGAGTTGCGGTTTCACTGAGATCATTCCGCCGCCGCCCGCCAAGAAAGCCATCATGATTGAGCTGACCTCCGGAGGTGGTGGAGGTGGCGGAGTACAAGCCACACAGCAGAAGACACAACCCGCCAGTTCTTCTGTGCCTGTTGCTACCCAAAACGCCGAAGAAGCCCCTGTAATTTCCGGCACACACAAACCCAAAACCACCGCAGACAAAACTCCCGTTGTGGAGGAGCCCAAACCCGATGTAAATGCGGCCTACAGACCTGGTCGTGGTGGCGGTAGCGGCGGAGGCAGCGGCACAGGAAGCGGAAGTGGAACCGGCAGTGGTCTCGGTCCCGGGGAAGGAAGTGGCTATGGCGGAGGCATAGGCTATGGCACCGGTAACCGTGGTTATACCTACATGCCAGATTTGACCGTCTCGGAAACCGGACAAGTATATGTGGAAGTGCATGTTGACACTGAAGGGAATGTGATAGAAGCCCGTGTCATCAACAACAGCAAATATCCAACAACCATCACCAACAGCCGCATTCAGGCCGACTGCGTGGCCAAGGCCAAAACCGCCAAATATCGCAAAGGCAAAGAAGAATTGCGTATCATTGTTTTCAAGTAATCCGAAAAAATTTCTCAACACATAAAAGAACACCTAATTCATCTAAAGCAAGAGGAACTGGGTGTTTTTGTTTTCAAACAAAACTACTTTCATCATGTACAAATCACTGTTGGATAAGATTTTCCAAGCCTATCCAATGTATCATAAAATCGGCAGTGCCGCCTATAAGGAAGGGCTGGAAAACATTGAGGCCCTGATGGACATCACCGACCATCCCGAACGCAAATTCAAAGCTGTACACATTGCCGGCACCAACGGCAAAGGCTCTGTCGCTCACCTGCTGGCTTCCTATTTCCAGGAACGCGGCTGCAAAACAGGTTTGTTCACCTCGCCACACCTGGTGGATTTCCGTGAGCGCATCCGACTGAACGGAGAAATGATAAGTGAGGAGGCCGTAATGGCTTTTTTCAACAAATTCCAAGCTCAGTTTGACCAGCTTGAGCCGTCATTTTTCGAGATGACCACTGCCCTGGCTTTCCACTATTTTGCGGAACAGAAGGTGGATATAGCCGTGATTGAAGTGGGTCTCGGCGGCCGACTGGACTCCACCAACGTGCTCTCTCCCCTACTCTCTGTCATCACCAACATCTCATTGGAACACACCCAGATGTTGGGCGACACCATCGCCAAAATCGCCAAAGAGAAAGCGGGCATCATCAAACCCAAAACTCCTGTGGTCATTGGCGAATTCCATCCTGAGAGTTTTCCTGTTTTCGAGGACATTGCCAACCAAAAAGACGCTCCCCTATTTTTAGCAGAGAACAATTACAGCGTCAGCGGTCCATTTGACGACCTTACCATCAAAGATGTGCTGGGGAGAACCCTTTATGAGCACATCCAGCTTCCGCTGACGGGTGAATACCAGCTCAAGAACCTCAAGACCTTTTTGCAGGCTACAGAAGTCATTGAAGAGCTATGGCCTGCAGAGAAAGATGTGATACCGCAAGCTATCCGCAACATGGTCAGCAACACTGGTTTTCAGGGCCGCTGGCAGATTTTGCGCCGCGATCCGCTGACCATCTGCGATGTTGGCCACAACCCTGGAGGCTTGAGGCTTACCATGCAGCAACTGAAACAATACACTTGCCGCCAGCTAAGAATGGTCTTCGGCATGGTGAAAGACAAAGATGTGGAACAAGTTATCGGCATGTTGCCCCAAGATGCCGAATATTATGTGTGTCAGGCACAGATTGAGCGCGCCATTCCCGCAGAAGAACTGGCAGAACGCATGATGCGGCATGGTTTGCCGCCAAGCCAACGCCGACGCCGCCCCCGACGACCTGATTTTTGTGGGAGGAAGTTGTTTTGTGGTGGGGGAACTGCTGGCAGTTGACAATTGATAGTTGATAGTTGGCTGTTGAAAACACCGAATAAAAGAACTATCCACACACGGACACCTCTTCCGGATGATACAGCAGGGTGCATCGGCTGATGATAGCGTTGGCTGCCTCAAAGCCTGCATTACAAACTTTTTTGTCATTATTACCATCATAACCCATGGAGAGGTGCATTGTATTGTAACCCTTTACAATGGCGGCCAGCAGTTTGTGGTCACGCTGAGCAGCGGCCTCTTTGTATTTCTCTATAGACGGGCGGCCTTTGCCTTTGCGAATACCCAAGACAGCGTCCAAGGCCACCAAGCATCCACTCCACAAGGTATTACCCGCCATCTTGACATATTTCCCGTCCATATACATTTTTAATCCGGTGTCATAATTCGCATTCGTGATGACATCTTTCGCATTGGCCACATAGCGGCGGGCCTCCTCAATGGGATTTTTTTTCTCTTTGCTTTTCATCATTCATTTGTTATATGTCGATGGCAAAGATACAACAAA
>CACXXY010000077.1 GCA_902771655.1 uncultured Bacteroidota bacterium
GGTCCCCATGCGCCTTGTCCAGGAAGGTATTGAATAGCGTTACCTGTGCTGACCAAATTATAATCTGCAATAGGAGTTGCCCAAGGACCAGAGGAAAGGCTACCACTAAAGCATACGGCAACCCAATAATTGCCAGCGGGCAAGGTAGTGTTAATACCAGCCACCACACGCATGATAGGTCTTGTTGTATCTGTCAAAGCTGTTGCTGTGGTACGGTAAATTCCTGTCCATGAGGTAGATGTCATGCAGCTGACGGTGTCGCTTGTCCATACGGGAACCGCAGTGGAATCAAGTGGTTCTGTATCATAAATGCTAACATAACATCCTGTAATAGTAGAAGTTGAAGTACTTCCAGTCTGATAGGTATAGAATTCTATCTCTCTTACTTGAGCGGCACTATTCAGCGTAAAATCATCAGCGATCCAAAATTTGGAGTTTGCGTTTGCGTTCACGCCATAAAGAGCTTGACCTCCATACATGGCACTTACATCAGCACCATTGTATCCAGCGCCTGGCTGATTCACCATGATGGCTTGGTTGTATAGGTCTAAACGCGCTGGTTGGGTGGTTCCTGCCGGCGTATTCCAAGTGATTTTCACCTTCGATGATGACAAAGCAGTAGCTGTCACATCGGCAGGCGGATTTGTTTGTGCCCAAGCTGACACTCCCATCAGCAGAGCAACGATAAAAAATAAAATTTTCTTCATAATAATTTGTATTTAATTGATTTATAGTTATTTATATTATTTTACAACAATATTCCAATATCGTCTTGCAAAGTTACACATAATTTTTTTAATGAAGGTTGAATTTCATGCATTTTGTTGATAACTTTATTCAAGTTGACTCAAGTTCGCAAATATGTAAAATTTCATTTACAAAACCATAGAATATGAAAACACAGCTATGAATTAACGAATTTGCTATTTATCTCATTTGCTAATTATTTTTTTGTATCTTTGCACCCCTAAAATTTTTGATGGCAAATTTTACCTAAGTTCTTGATATGGGAGATTTTGAAGCAGAAGAAAGAGAAACGAAAGAATTGGTCGAACGCTTTAAGTCGATGATAGATTCCGGCACCTCCGTGTTTTTTGATTCGGAAGAGCTGGAAATTATTATTGATGAATTGATGCGACAGATGGATGTGCAGATGGCCTCCGAAGCCATTGAATACGCCATCCGCCTCTATCCTTCCGATTCGTTTTTCAGAATCTTGCGCGCCAAGAAAATGATGCTCCAAATGGAATTCGACAAGGCCGAAGAGGAACTGGATTCCATCGAGACCACCTTCCCCCCTACCCCGGAACTGTATATGGAAAGAGTGATGTTGGCCCGCATGACCGGTCAACATACAGATGCCTTCAGGCTGTTAAACAAAGCGCTGAAATTGGACGAGGAAGACCCCGAAGTGCACTTCCTGCTGGCTTACGAATACCTGAAAAACAAAGACGTGGACAATGCGTTGAAACACTCCATTTTCGCCCTGCGGGAAGATGAGGCTTTCGATGAGCAACTCTTCGGTTTCTCCTTCCTGCTGGAAGAAAACAAACAATATGAGGATGGTATCGCCTTCTACGAGAAGCTGACAGAGGAATTCCCGCTCTTCCCTGGCTGCTGGTTCGGTCTTGGACTGTCATACAGCTGGAACAAGGAATACGACAAGGCCATCGACGCCTACCAGTATGTGCTGAGCATCGATGAGAAAACCTCCACCGCCCACTACAACATGGCCAACTGCTACTTCGAACTCAACAATTACGAGCAGGCACTGAGCCACTACCAGCAGGCCTACGAACAAGATCCGGAGGACTTCAACTCACTGACCTGCATCGGCGACTGCTACGCCAACCAGAAAAATTACGAGGAAGCCCTTTGCTATTATCGTAAGGCACTTTCCCTCAACCCAACACAGGGCGATGCCTTATTAGGTTTAGCCTCCGTACTGAAAGACCAGGGACATACCGGCGATGCCCGTGCCGCCATCGAAAGCGCTTTCGCCCACAATCCTCAAAGTTTCATGCTGCTGTTTGAGGTGCTTTCATACTACGATGAAGAGCAACAGAAAAACAAACTGCAGGAATTTTTCACCACCACCTTGAAACAAGTGGAAAACAAGGAGGATTTTTATCGTTATTTTGTCCAATTCTGCTGCGAGAACGAACTATACGACTACGCCATCGAGGTGCTGGAGCAACATCAGACCGACCCAGCCATAACCTATACCATAGCCTTTTATTTGGCAGCCCTTCATTTCCTCAACCAGAATATCTCCAAAGGCTGCGAATACCTCTCCAATGCCTTGCTGATTGATTACGACGGGTATAAAAACTTCCTGGCCATCGACCCCATTTTGGAAACCTTCTCCGAAGTCAACGAACTTATTGAATTATACAAGTAGAACGATTTATCTATGATGAAGAAAATCTGTATTTTACTGCTGTTATTGGCCACCATTGGTCAGCTGTCAGCTCAACAGACAAACGCCCAGTCTGCCATCTCCGCAGATACGGCCATCACAACTGTGACACCAGCTGTGGAGACACAAGAAGAAAGCTCTTTTGTAATCCGTGTGATAGACTGGTACAACCATCATCTGAACTATGTGACCGTTACCATGCTGATGGCCTTGGAAAGCTCTTTCATCCCCTTCCCCTCGGAAGTGGTGGTGCCACCAGCCGCTTATCAGGCCTGTAATCCCGACAATGCTGTGCTTTACGCCACTGGCTCGCCTTTCGTAAATATCACCCTCATTGTTTTGGTGGCCACCTTGGGCGCGTTGATTGGAGCTTTCGTCAACTATTTCCTGTCACGTTATCTGGGTCGTCCCATCGTCTATTGGTTCGCCGACAGCAAAGTGGGTCACCTACTCCTGCTCAACAGCGAGAAAGTGAAGAAAGCCGAAGATTACTTTATCGAACACGGCAATTCCTCCACCTTTATCGGTCGCTTAGTGCCGGGCATCCGTCAGCTGATCTCCATTCCCGCAGGTCTGGCCAAGATGAACATCGGAGCCTTCACCTTTTACACCATCCTCGGTTCCGGTTCATGGAACATCATTCTGGCCATCCTGGGTTATGTGGCTCATGGCAAACAGGACCTCATCAACCAATACAGCCATGAACTGTCATACATCCTTTTGGGACTGGGCATCCTGTTCATTGTCTATTTGGTATATACGGGGTTGAAGAAGAAACGTAAAGACGGTGAAGCGTGAATACGTGGAGGCGTGAAGTCACTCGCCACGCTCGTTCGTCAAGACGTTCACTTCGTTCACTCGGTAAGATGAAAATATCTGTTCACCGTCTCCCCGAATGCACGCAGTGCATGTCTTCCCGTCTCAACGCATAAACGATTAAAATAATGAAACACCTCGGTCTCATCGGTTTCCCCCTCGAGCACAGTTTCTCTCCCGCTTATTTCAAGGACAAATTCCAGCGGGAAGGCTTGACGGATTACAGTTATGAGGCCTTCCCCCTATCCTCCATTGAACAATTTCCAGAATTTATAGCGCAACACCCCGATTTGAGCGGACTTAACGTGACTATCCCATACAAGGAAGCCATTATTCCCTATTTGGATGAGTTGGATGAAGCAGCTGCGGAAATCGGGGCGGTGAATTGCGTGAAGGTACTGAAAAATGGTGATAAAGAAGACAAAGGCAATAAGGCAACTGCGAGGACGCAGTTGCCTACAAAGATGCAGTTGCCTACAAAAAAGGATTACCAATTGAGGAACTATAACAACTGTCAACTGTCAACTGTCAACTGTCAACTAATCGGGAAGGATTACCGATTGAAGGGTTATAACACCGACGCTCCTGCCTTTGAGCACTGCCTGAAAGAGGGTTGGCCAACACTTCCCGACCAAGCGCTAATTTTCGGCACTGGCGGTGCGGCGAAAGCGGTGGCATACGCCCTGCGGCGACTGCACATCGACTTTTATTTTGTCTCCAGAAGCAGGCGCGATGGACAAACCATAACTTATTCTGATTTAAATCAGACTCTTTCAGAAAGTCACAAATTATGGATTAACACCACTCCCGTGGGCATGTATCCGCATACTGAAGAATCACTACCAATCGATTTTTCAGTCACCGGCAGAGAACATTACCTTTTCGACTTGATTTACAACCCGGAAGAAACCGTTTTCTTGCGAAATGGAAGGCAAAAGGGCACCCTCACAAAAAACGGGTTGGCCATGCTGTATCGGCAAGCGGAGCTGTCATGGGGAATTTTTCTCCAATAAATCCGGAAAATTCTATTCTTTCCTCAGCGTTATCCTCATTGTTGTACCGTGATCAATGACAGAGGATTTGACAAACAATTTGCCTTTATGGTACTCCTCAATGATACGCTTGGCCAAAGTCAATCCCAAACCCCAACCACGACTCTTGGAGGTGAAGCCGGGCTTGAAAATCGTCTTGAATTTGCGGGCGGGAATGCCCTTGCCCGTATCGGCAATGTCAATATGCACGTGATGCAGCTCCTGTATAATGTCAATAATGATAACACCTTTCCCGTTCATGGCATCCACAGCGTTTTTGCAAATATTCTCTATCACCCATTCGAACAAATACCGGTTGAGAGGCAGAATAATGCTTTCTTCCGGCTTGTTGAATTTGATATTGACTTGTGAAGAGATGCGTGTCTGCAAATAAGCCACAAATTCGGCAATTACCGTCACCAGATCCTCATCCTTCAATTCCGGAACTGAGCCAATCTTGGAGAATCGTTGGGCAATGGTTTCCAAACGGTGCACATCCTTGTCAATTTCCGCAATAATGCTCTGGTCAACATCCTGTTCTTTCAACAACTCATTCCAAGCCATAAGCGAGGAAATAGGTGTACCCAACTGGTGGGCGGTTTCCTTCGACATGCCCACCCACACCTGGTTTTGTTCCGACTTGCGGGCATAGCTGAACAACAAATAGGCTACTCCAGCGAAAATAAAGACAATAAAGAACTGGAAAAACGGGAAGAACCGCAACTGCCGCAACACCGATGACTCCTCGTAAAAGACGTAGCAGGCCCCCTGCTCCGGTAACTCCACCTTAATGGGATCATTCTGCCCTTTCATCTTGCTGATTTCTTTCTCCACCAATTCCGGATTGCGAAGAAAATCAGCTGTAAAGCCACCCGAGGCTATAACTTTTTGCTCACTGGCGTCTGTGACAATTACAGGCACCGACGCAGTATTGATGACTACTTCCTGGAAAAATTGCTCCACCAGATTGTCAATCACCTGACGCAGGTTGGTGTAAATCTGCGACTCCTTGTAATACATCACATTATAGTGATTTCTGTAATATTGAAGTATGATACTGTCGTATTCGTTTTTGTTGGGAAGCTCAGCAATATTGCTGATACTGTTGACATCAGGCGGCACATTGACAGCTATGTTGACATTGCCTTTGTCATCAGTCAAAATACAGGGGATAGTCGAATTGTAGGACATGATATCCACATAGAAGGTCACATCCTCGTTAAGCGAGGCTTCGTTGACTTTTTGCCATGCCTTACCCAGAATAGCGGCGCGTTTCCCCTCCTCTATCCGGATTTGGTCAAAGAAACTTTCAGTATGATTGACCAACTCGGCACGATAAGAGATGGCGTCGGCCCATAAGGCCATTCTGCGCCTTTCCTCTTGTGCCACATTTTTGATTAACCGGTTGGAATAGAAAATGATAACCAAAAAGATGAGGGCCGCGAATAAAAACAGCAACCACTTCCATCTTGTTTTGGTGGCATATAATTCCATTGTCGGGATTATTCGTTCAACAATTTGTCGATAATGTCATTGACCGTAACTCCATCGGCCTCTGCCTTGTAATTTCTGATGATTCTATGACGCAAAATATTGTGAGCCACCGCTTTAATATCCTCAATATCAGGAGAATATTTGCCATTGAGCACAGCGTGGGTACGTGCGCCAATCACCAAATACTGGGAAGCACGTGGACCAGCACCCCATGACAAATAGTCGGTGGCCCACTGGTGACCAGTGCTTGTGCCCGGACGGGTCATAGTGGCTAATCTTACAGCATATTCATATACATTTTCAGGAATCGGAATTTTCTGTAACAACTTCTGATAATATATAATTTCCTCAATGCTCAAAACTTGCTTGGGCTCCACCATGTCGCCATGAATAGTGGATTTCACAATATTCACCTCCTGTTCAAAGTTCGGATAATCCAAGTATATATTGAACATGAAACGGTCCTGTTGGGCTTCCGGCAGCGGATAGGTACCTTCTTGCTCAATCGGGTTCTGGGTTGCCAAGACAAAGAATGGGTCGGGCAGTTGGTAGGTGACACCGTTCATACTGACCGAACGCTCCTGCATGGCTTCCAGCAAAGCGGACTGTGTTTTCGGAGGGGTACGGTTGATCTCGTCGGCCAACACAATATTGGCGAAAATAGGGCCTTTGACGAATTTGAACTTACGGTTCTCATCCAAAATTTCCGTACCCATGATGTCTGAGGGCATCAAGTCGGGAGTAAACTGGATACGGTTATAAGTAAGATTGATAGTTTTGGCGATGGTGGTAATCATCAAGGTTTTAGCCAAACCTGGAGCACCGATAAGCAAGGCATGGCTGCGGCTGAACATGGCCATCAGCACATTCTTCACAATGTCGTCTTGTCCAACAATGACTTTAGCTATTTCTTTTCTCAGTTCGGCATACTTCTCTACGAAAGCATCTATCGCCTCCACGTCGTTCTTGAATTGTAAATCCATAGTAATAGTTTGTGATTAAGGTATTTGCCATTCTTCTACAAAGGGACAGTCTTTATATTCCTCATTCAGCTTGATGCTGGTAACTTTCACCTTATTAACGATCCACTTCTGTAAAGTATTGTATTTTTTTTCTTCTAAAGCAGCATTTTTTATATAATCGTAATCTTCGTACATGTTGGGCTGGTGGGCAGCGACTTTCGATTTGAGGTAAATCAGGCGGTAAGTCATGATACCATCCTCGTTGACAAACGGAACCGGTGAAGAGTATTCACCCGGAATCAACTTATCTATGGTAAGGAATGTGGATGCGTCAATATAGTCCTTCTCAAACTTGTATGAGTTGGTATATGGATTCACCACCCAACCGCCGGCCATCTTGTCAGGAGCATCAGAATAGAGCTCTGCGGCTTCACTGAAATCCATTTTGTTGGCCAATATTTCCTGTCGCACACTATCGAGGTATTCTATGGCCTTCACTTGTTCCTCTGCCGAAGGCTTGGGCTGTATCAGGATATGGGCCACATGGATACTCTCGCCTCTACGCTCTATCATCTGAATAATGTGATAACCTGCCTGTGTCTTGATAACAGGTGATATTTCCCCCGTGTGTAACGCAAACGCGGCGGCTTCAAATTCCGGATACAACGTGCCACGGTCCACAAAACCGAGATCACCACCCTTGGTGGCCGTACCGGGATCGTCGGAATACAAGCGGGCCAACATGGAAAAACGCTCGCCACGCAAAACCCTCTCCCTATAGCTTTCCAGTTGCTCCTTGATGGCCACAATCTCATCCTCACTCACTGGCGGAATCTTCACGATATGCCCGTATTCATAGGTGGTCTGTATCGTGGGCAGACTGTCGGCGGGAATACGCTTGATGAAATCTTTGACTTCTGATGGAGTAATGATCACATCAGAGGTGATATTCTGCTGCACCATATCCGAAAGCATCTGATTATAAATATCTTCGCGTATATCCCGCTTGATTTCAGCGATGCTCTTGTGATAATAGTCCTCGATGATTTTTTCGTTTCCGCCCACCTGCTGAATCATCGCCGCCATACGGTAGTTGATGGTGTTGTCCACCTCATCGTTGGTGATGGTGATACTGTCCAGGTCGGCCTGGTGGATAAGCAGTTTCTGGAACACCAACTGTTGGAAAAGCTGGCATTTGAGGTCATGCTCGTCCTCATCCAAAGAATACTGGTTGCTGTACTCGGCATAAACTTTCTCCAAGTCGGATTTCAGGATAACCTCTTTGCCGACAACACCGATGATACCGTCCAAAAAATAGTTGGTCTGCGCCGTGCAAACCAAGACGGAAGCCAGTAATAGCAAGGTGAATAAGAATTTCTTCATCATTTTGATAATTGGCTGCGAAATTACAAAAAAAGAAGACACGACGGCCTTCTTTTTTTGTATTATGGACGAGAAATTCAAAATTATTTCTTTCTTCCTAATTCTTCATCAGAAACGGTTAATTTCTTTCTTCCTTTAGCACGACGGGCAGCCAAAACGCGGCGACCGTTAGCAGTGGACATTCTTTCTCTGAAACCATGTTTGTGTTTACGTCTTGTGTTTGACGGTTGGAATGTTCTTTTCATCGCTTATGTTTTTTTATTATTATTTCTAATTGTTAAATTCCTATTGATATTGAATCCCTTACGGGATATAAATGTATTTCATTTTGGGGCTACAAAAATACAAAAAATTTTTATTCTGGCAAATTATTTTTCAACAAAAAATGTTTGATAAGTAAATCAGGGGTTTTTACCGATTTTTGTAGCCATTCAAGCAATAATTCTTCCTTTTCTATTTCTGACAAAGACCAATTTATGGAAGTTTTTCGCAATTTTTCGACAAGTTGTGACAAGGTTATAGCCACAGAATTGGAAATATTGAAACTCTCGGTGAAACCATACATCGGAATTTTCACATGGATATCGGCACCTTCAATGGCATCCTGGCTCAAACCTGTTAATTCGGTACCAAAAAGAAAAGCCAATGGCTCGCTGATATCCAAATCATCCAGAAAACAGCTTTTTTCAGAAGGCAAAGTAGCCACCACCTTATACCCTTTTTGTTTCAAGTCGCTGATACACTGCCGCATATTATGCTCCCTGGCCTTGTAATTGTGTAATGTTAGCCATTTGTTGGAACCCATGGAAATAGCATTGTGAATCTGGAACTCGTATTGTCCTTCCACCACATACACATCCTGCAGGCCATAGCACTCGCAGGTACGCATCACGGCACTGGTATTCTGGGTTTGGAACAAATCCTCCAGCACCACTGTAAAATGGCGGGTTCGCAAGTTCAGCACTTCCTCAAGCCGTGCAACACGCTCCTCCGACAAAAATGTTTTCAAATATTCGCTTACCTGCCGGCGTATTTCACGGTCTTCGAACTTATATAGTTTCGAAATTGAATGTCTCGTCTTGGTTTCTTCGTCTGAAATCATCGAACAGCTTTGTTTAAGGTTTTTCTATCCGACAAAAATACGAAAAATTTGCTTAACCTATTGTGCCAACCATTGGAAGCGCTACCTGTTGATACCCCCCGATATTGGGACTTGGATGTTTCGGGGTGATATGTGAGGGGTGGGGTCATGGGGCAAAAGAAAAAAAATGCTATTTGATTATTGAGAAACATTGAATTCTAGCTTATGGCAATAAAGCTTTGTAACGCTTTTTATATTCTGCTGCTTTTACTGAGTCTTGAGGGACCAACACACCTTCTTCATATATTCTTGATAATTCAAGAAAACAAGAAGAATCGTTCAGTTGGGCACCTTTCTCTAAATAACTCATAATAAATGCACTTGTAACAGAATCCATATCCAAATTGTATTGTTCGTATAATTTTTTTGTATAAAAATAGATGTGATAGCATGCATTTGCGTTATTGTATCTATTTGCAAATATTAACGCATATGGAATTAGTAATTCATAATAGTCCTGAGACACGTTTTTTCTCTTGGAAAATAAAATACACGCATAATCATTCATTTCACCTTTTGTTATCAACCGCTGTTTACAATCTTGAATCTCTGACGGAGAATATTGGGGTGTGATTGTTGTATGTTGTTGATCTATTGTCTGACCATATACATTAGTCGTAAACATGGATAGACAAAAAAACAAAATTATACTATTCTGTTTGAGTGTCATTTTGATGACGTTCTTGAAATATTTTCTCATATTTATCTATTGTTTGTTCAGGATTTTGAAATATTGGTTTACTTGTTCCATCAAAACTTTCCATCAATTCTCCTTTATAGTAAATATTCCATACTCCCTTTTGCTGAATGTCTCTTTGTACAGTTGATCCAACAACAGTGCCATATCCTTTGAATGTGGCATCCTCAAATGAATATTCATAGGGCTTGCCTGGATCCGTCGTGTAAACATGTAGATCTTCACTGGGAGCAACTACTAACAGAGGTAATTCTGCTGAAATCTGTTGTGCTATATTATCTTGACCTTTCCCTGTCTGGCAAGCATGAAGGACTAATATGGACACTTTATTATCTTTTATGTTTTTTTGGTACACTTCACTATTTTTACTTAAAAAAGCATTCATTTCAACACCATTATTGATGAATGTCCTATTATCCCCTGTATATATTTGATAAGGATCACCATGTGCCCACAAGTGTATAACAGGGTCATTTTTATAATATCTCTCGCTAGCTTTACGTAGTTGCTGACTTCTTGAATCATTCCCAACAAAAACTAGTTTCTCATTTCCATGTGGATCAGAAAACCAAATAGGACTTCCTCCTAAACACGCAAAGGGGCTTTCATACGCTTTGAACACAGGGTCTATATTCCATCTTCTCCCCAACCTGCTGTCATACTGCCAAAATTCAGCGATAAAACTCGCCACCTCCCCAAACACCTCATTATCACCCTCTTGTCCGTTAAAAAAGTACCGATATCCCCCGATATCGGTACTTCGGTTGGGAATGGGGTAGCCAAAGGGGTAATAGTCGGTGTTGCTAACGATATAGGGCTTATAGGTGGCATCACCTGAGGAGTAAGGTTGGCGGCGGTCGAGGATAGTGGCCATCACATTGCCCAAATGGTCAGTCAGCTCATATTGCCTCATGCCAATGGTAAATGGCGGTATGGATGGGTTTGTCGGAGTTGTCAGATCAACCTGTTGCTTTAATTCCCCTAATCTTTTAGCTCCATATATC
>CACXXY010000078.1 GCA_902771655.1 uncultured Bacteroidota bacterium
TGCGTGCATTGTCTCTATAAGGCAATTTCATTTATCTGTGTGTATTCGAAATTTATGTACATTTGCAGTTTGAAAATTCAAAAATATGATCAAATACAAGAAAAACATCGGTGTGACTGTTGTGGAAAACAGCGGCAATATAGAAGGAAGAATTTCCAAAGACATCATTCTCACACCTAAGGAGATGCTGGACAAGGCCCTGATGTTCAACGTCATCACACTTCCTTCTGGTAGTAGAATCAAAGAACACTCGCATCTGCCTGATGCCGAGATATATAACATGTTGGAAGGCGAGGCCATTGTGACCGACAATGACACCCAGGCAGTAATCCATGCTGGGGATGTGGTGTTCACAGGCAATGGCGACAGGCACAGCATCTCTAACAACAGCGGCAAGGACATCCGTTTTTTAGCATGCATCCTCAAATAGTTAGAAATCTGTAAAAACATAAAACAATATCCCATGAAACCCATTATCAACCCGTGGATCGGCAACACCAAAGGATACAACTGTTTCGGCTGTAACCCCAATAATCCCTTGGGGGTACACATGCACTTTTACTGGGACGGTGAACAGGTGATTTCACCATGGAAAGCCAACCCCAACTTTGTCAGTTGGGTGGATACGCTGCACGGCGGCATCCAAGCCACCTTGTTGGACGAAATTTGCGGCTGGGTGGTCTTTTACCAACTGCAAACCGCAGGTGTGACCGCCAAAATGGAGATGCGCTATCGCAAAAACGTCAATACCACCTGGCCCTACATTCTGCTTACGGCCAAGCTAATGGAACAAAAACGCAACATCGCGGTGGTACATGGCGAAATCCGCAACGCCCATTTAGGTGAGGAGGAAGTGACCTTGGAAGAAGCGATTGAGCATGTCAGGGGCCAGGAGAATTAACAATTAAAAATTAATAATTAATAATTAATAGTTGACAGTTGACAGTTGACAGTTAATAGTTCTTAATCTCTATATCCTAACCCCTAACCCCTAACCCCTAATCCCTGATCTCTGACCCCTGATCACTGACTCCTAGCCCCTGATCCCTGGCCCCTGATCCCTGGCCCCTGATCACTAATCACTGAAAATTGGCTCATTTGCGAATTATTTTTTGTATCTTTGCAGTTTGTCTAAATTGTGCCGCAAATCATGTCTGAAGAAAGTATCATCATTAAGGGGGCGAGGGTTAACAACCTGAAAAACATAGACGTAGAGATTCCCCGCAACCAATTGGTCGTCATCACCGGGCTGTCGGGATCGGGCAAGAGCTCACTGGCCTTCGACACGCTTTATGCCGAAGGACAGCGTCGTTACGTGGAAAGCCTCAGCTCTTACGCCCGACAATTCATGGGCAAGATTTCCAAACCCGATGTGGACAGCATCATCGGCATACCGCCAGCCATAGCCATCGAGCAGCGTGTGATTTCCCGCAACCCACGCTCCACGGTAGGCACCACCACCGAGATATACGAGTATCTCAAACTGTTGTTCGCCCGCATCGGCCACACCTACTCCCCTATCAGCGGCAAGGAGGTGAAACGCGAGACGGTGGGCGATGTCATCCAATTCATACAAGAATTACCCAATGATTCGGTTTTCTATGTCATGGCACCCCTGCAGATTTTCTCGGGAAGGACAAATGCCGAACAGCTGGAGATCCTGAAACAGCAAGGTTTCAGCAGGATTATTTACAACAAGGAATTACAGGAAATTGACGAAGTGCTGGCCGGAAAAGTCAGCAAAAACGCCGAGATTTTCATTCTGATAGACCGTTTCAAAGCCGCCAAAATCGCCGACAATATGGCCCGATTGAGCGACTCCATCGAGACCGCCTTTTATGAGGGCAAGGGAAATTGCGTCATCCAATACGAAAGCCAAGGAAAAATCAAACGCGGTAAGTTCAGCAACCAATTCGAGGCTGACGGCATTGTCTTTGAGGAGCCTTCGGTCAACCTGTTCAGCTTCAACAACCCGTACGGCTGCTGCAAAACCTGCGGAGGCACGGGCATGGTGGAGGGCATCGACCCCGACCTGGTCATTCCCGACCGTACACTGTCGGTATATGACGGAGCCATAGTGTGCTGGCGCGGACAGGTGATGGCTGAATGGAAGGACTATTTTGTCCGCCAGGCCGGCAAGGCCGGCTTCCCCATTCACCGGGCCATCAATGACCTAAGCGAAGAGGAATTCGACATCTTATGGAATGGCCGCCCTGGACAGAATATTGAAGGCGTAAAGCAATTCTTCGAATATGTGGAGAAGAACATCTACAAGATACAATACCGCGTGATGCAGGCCCGCTACCGCGGTCGCACGCTTTGTCCCGACTGCAAAGGCACCCGTTTGCGCAAAGACGCCAACTATGTCAAAGTCAACGGCAAAACCATCACCGAACTGATGATGATGCCTGTGGAACAGCTATACCAGTTCTTCGTCGAGTTCAAGTTCAAAAACGAAAATGAAGAACAGATTGCGCATCAGCTCGTCACCGAGTTGGTCAACCGCATCGGCTTTTTGGTGGATGTGGGCTTAGGTTATCTGACACTGAACCGCAACAGCCGCACGCTTTCAGGCGGAGAGTCGCAGCGTATCAACTTAGCCACCTCTTTGGGCAGCAGCCTGGTGGGTTCCTTATATATCCTCGACGAGCCCAGCATCGGCCTGCACGTCCGCGACACCCAACGGCTTATTTCAGTCTTACAACGTTTGCGCGACATTGGCAACACTGTTGTCATTGTGGAACATGACGAGGAGATCATCCGTGCGGCCGATTATATCATCGACATAGGTCCCAAGGCAGGCCGTCTGGGTGGCAATGTGGATTTCGCCGGTGATATCAAACAACTGCTTAAACAAAAGGACAATCTCACTGCCGCATATTTGCGCGGGATGAAGGAGCCAGGCAAGGAAGGCAATCTTCAAATCGAGATTCCAGCCAAGCGCAGGAAATGGCGCAACTATATTGAGATCATCGGGGCTGTCGAGAACAACCTGAAAAACGTGGACGTCAAGATACCCTTGGAGATCTTCACGGTAGTGACTGGCGTCAGCGGTTCCGGCAAAAGCACACTCATCAAGAACATCCTCTACCCTGCCCTGAAACGCATGCTCAACGAGACCGCCGAGAAACCCGGACGGCATCGCAGTATCAATGCCGACTTGAGCAGGCTCAACGATGTGGTCATGGTTGATCAGAACCCCATCGGACGATCCACCCGCTCCAATCCTGTCACCTACATCAAGGCCTACGACCTTATCAGAGACCTATTCGCCGACCAGCCTTTGGCCAAACAGCGCAATTACAAGTCCGGCTTTTTCTCTTTCAACAGTCCTGGCGGCCGTTGTGAGGAGTGCGAAGGCGAAGGAGTGGTACACATCGAGATGCAATTCATGGCCGATGTCGATCTGGTTTGCACGGAATGTGGCGGTTCACGCTTCAAAGAAGAGGTCTTGGACATCAAAGTCGGAGGCAACACCATCAGCGACATCCTGAATATGACCATCAACCAAGCGGTTGAATTTTTCCAGTCGCTGCCAAAGCAGAAAATCATCGATAATATCATAGCCCGCTTGACACCTTTACAGGATGTGGGCTTGGGTTACCTCAAGATGGGACAGTCCTCCTCTACCCTCTCCGGTGGCGAGGCGCAGCGTGTCAAGTTAGCCTATTACCTGTCGTTGGGAAGCAACCAGCAGAACACCCTCTTCATTTTTGATGAGCCCACAACAGGCTTGCACTTCCACGATATCCACAAGCTATACGAAGCCTTCAACCGACTGATAGAAAAAGGCAATTCCATTTTAGTGATCGAACACAACCTTGAATTGATCAAATGCGCCGACTGGGTTATTGATTTAGGTCCAGAGGGTGGCGATCAAGGCGGCAAAATCATTTTTGAAGGCAAACCCGAAGACCTTGTCAAAAGCAAAAAATCACATACAGGGCAGGCATTGCAGGGGAAGGTCTAAACCGCCAGGATGGCGGATTTTTTCCGTTTTTTTGGAGGGAAAGCATTAAGGGTTTACAATTAATAATTAACAATTAATGATTAACAGATTGACTTACAGGCAGATAACTCTAAAAAGAATTTTTCATTTTTTTTCATCTGTAAATTAAAAAAGTTGTATCTTTGCAACCTCAAAAGACGATGACCAATGGTGTAATGGTAGCACTACAGTTTTTGGTACTGTCTGTCTAGGTTCGAATCCTGGTTGGTCAACTCAGCGAACTCTCACTTCTGTCAAGTGGGAGTTTTTTGTAAAGAAAGATGATGTGGGGGCGAAAGGCCCCCTTTGTGTTGTAAAGAGGGGAGTAAGAAGTTGAAAACTGAAAACTGAAAACTGAAAGTTAAAAGGTGAGAGGTAGAAGGTGAGAGGTAGAAGGGACATCCTTGTAGGCAACTGTGTCTCGCAGTTGCGTGTAATAGAGAAATCAGGTGAAAGGTGGAAGTGGGAAAGAATCAAGAATTCGGAATTCAAATTAAGGAATGATGAATGGAGATTCAGCCAGCTATGCAGGCGGAATAGTGAAACAAAAAATTTTGCGGTGAAACCGCAACCGCCGCATAGATGAATGACAGTGGAAAATTCACACGATTTACATGCGGTGAAACCGCAGGCGATGCATAAAAACAATAATAACATATAAATCAAAATTAAACAACAATGGAAGACAGTTTGAATTTAATTGAAACCTTTGCCGAGTTCAAGGAGTTCAAAAATATTGACAGAGAAACCTTGATGCGTATTTTGGAAGATGTTTTCCGTTCCGCATTGACAAAGAAATATGGCCCTGACGCCAATTTCGACATCATTGTCAATGTTGACCGTGGAGACCTTGAGATCCAGCGCTATCGTGAGATCGTGGAAGACGGCGAGGTGGAGAACGAATTTACCCAGATAGCCTTGTCGGAAGCCATCAAAATCGAACCCGACTTCGAGGTTGGCGAAGAGGTGATGGAGAATGTGAAACTGACCGACTTTGCCAGAAGAGAGATTTTGGCACTGCGCCAGAATCTGATTACCAAGGTCATGGAGTACGAGAAGGATTTGGTATATAAGAAATATGAGCACCGCATCGGCGAGTTGGTCACCGGAGAAGTCAGCCAAGTATGGCGCAAGGAGATATTAGTGATTGACGAGGACGGTGTGGAGTTGGTGCTACCCAAAGCAGAGCAGATTCCCGCTGACAAGTACAAAAAAGGCGATACCCTTACCGCAGTGGTATTGCGTGTGGAAGTCCGTGCCTCCAGCCTGCTGATTATCATCTCCAGAACAGCACCTACCTTCCTGGAAAGACTGATGGAGACTGAGATTCCTGAAATCAACGACGGTTTGATTACCATCAAGAATGTGGTGCGCGCTCCTGGCGAAAGAGCCAAAGTACTGGTGGAATCCTTCGACGACCGCATCGACCCCGTTGGTGCCTGTGTAGGTATGAAAGGCAGCCGTATCCACAGCATTGTGCGTGAGTTGCGTAACGAAAACATCGATGTCATCAATTATACTTCCAACATTGAACTGCTCATCAGCAGAGCTTTAAGTCCCGCCAAAATTTCTTCTATCGACATCAACGAAGAAAACAAAACCGCCAATGTATATATGAAATCTGACCAGGTGTCACTGGCTATCGGCAAGGGCGGCTACAACATCAAATTAGCCAGCAAATTAGCTGGTTACGACATTGACATCTTCCGCGACGATGTGGTAGAAGAAGAAGATGTTGACCTGGATGAATTCAAAGACGAATTCGATGACTGGGTGATTGAAGCCTTCAAGAAAATCGGTTGCGACACTGCCAAGAATGTGTTGGCCATCGACCGCGACGAACTGGTGCAACGTACCGACCTGGAAGAGGAAACCGTTGACGAAGTACTGGCATCCATCAAGAAAGAACTTGATATTGAATAAAACTGAAAATTGAAAACTGAAATCTGAAAACTAAAAAAACAAATAATTGAAACTGAAAACTGGAAGATAAAACAACTTTCAACTTTCAACTTTCAACTTTCAACTTAAAGAATATGGCAGAAGGAAGAAAAATACCACGATTAGGCAAGGCAGCCGGCGAATTCAATGTCGCTATCGGCACTATTACAGCATTGCTGAAAAAGAAGAACTTCGACATCGTCGAGAGTCCCAACACCAAACTGACTCCCGAAATGTACGACATTCTCCTTCAGGAATTCCAAGGAGAGAAACTCGTCAAAGAGGAAGCTCAAAAAATTGAAATCGGCACCTTCAAGAAAGAAGAGGAGGTTCCTGAAACAACTGTGGTTGAGAAGCCCGTTCAGGAAGAAGAGTCACACTCCAACGAAGTGCTGATCAAAAAGCCCAATGTCATTGAGCATGAGCCCATTGACATTCCTGTGGAAACGGTACAACCCAAAATCGTAGGCAAGATAGACATCGAACCCAAGAAAAAACCTTCTGCCAAGAAGACATCTGCCAGCGAGAAAAAGGAAGAACCCATTGAGGAAGAGAGCACAAAGAAGATCTCCAAACCCGCCAAGGAAGTTGAGCACATAGAAACCGAGATTGAGGATATCACCGGCAATATTGTCACCGTCGGCAAAATCGACTTGGACAGCCTGAACAAGAAGAACAAAAAAGCCAGCAAGAAAACCGAAGTGGCAGAAAACGTTGAAGAAACAACAGAAGAAAGCCAGAAACAGGATACTGCCGTTGTAGCTGAAACAGAGGTAACAGAAGTGACAGCTGACAATGACAAAGTTGAGTCCACGAAAGAGGAAGAAGCGGTTCCCGAAGAGGCTGAAAAGAAAGTTGTTGTTCCCGAGAAAGTGATTGAGCATATCGAGACTCGTGTAGAGAAATTGCAGGCTCCCAAAATCATGGGCAAGATAGACCTGCCTGTGGAGAAACCCAAAGCCGAGAAACCTCAGCCCCAAAATCCCACCAAAGAACAGAACGACGAGAAGAAGAAAAAGCGCAAGAGAATAAAACAACAGGCTGTCAAGACCCACGGCAAAGAAGAGGGCAGCAAGAAAGCCGCCGCTCCGAAAGTGGAAATTTCCGAGGAAGACATCCAGCGCCAGATCAAAGAGACCATGATGCGCCTTGAGCCGCTTGGCAAATCAAAGACCTCGAAACGTAGAAGAGAGAAGAGACAGCACATCCACGCCGAAATGCTGGAACACGAGCAACAGGAACTCGAACAACAGAAGATACTGAAAGTCACGGAATTCATCACCGCCAACGAGTTGGCCACGCTGATGAACGTGAACGTCAACAAGATTATCGCCACCTGTATGAGTGTCGGACTGTTTGTTTCCATCAACCAGCGTTTAGACGCCGAGACCATTTCTCTTTTGGCCGACGAATACGGCTTCCAGGTAGAGTTTGTCGGTGCCGACGTTGATGAGGAACAAGCCATGAACGAGGAGGACAATCCTGAAGACATGCAGCCCCGTCACCCCATCATTACCGTTATGGGACACGTTGACCACGGTAAGACATCCTTGCTGGACTACATCCGCAAATCCAATGTTATCGCCGGTGAGGCCGGTGGTATCACCCAGCATATCGGTGCCTACGAGGTAACACTGCCCGACGAGAGAAAGATCACCTTCCTGGATACCCCTGGTCACGAGGCATTTACCGCCATGCGTGCCCGTGGTGCCAAAATCACCGACTTATGTATCATCGTTATTGCCGCTGACGACAATATCATGCCGCAGACCGTTGAGGCCATCAACCACGCCCAAGCTGCCGGCGTTCCCATGGTATTTGCCATCACCAAGATAGACAAACCACAGGCGAATCCGGAAAAAATCAAGGAAGGATTAGCCAAGATGAACATTTTGGTGGAAGAATGGGGCGGCAAGTACCAATGCCAGGAAATTGACGCCAAACATGGTACCAATGTCCAGGAATTGTTAGAGAAGGTTTTGTTGGAGGCCGAGTTGTTAGACCTCAAAGCCAATCCCAAACGTCCCGGTGTCGGTACTGTCATCGAATCCTCATTGGACAAAGGCAAGGGCTACGTGGCCAAGGTATTGGTTCAGAATGGCACTTTGAAAGTGGGAGACCCCATCATTGCCGGTCCGTGCTATGGCAAAGTAAAGGCCCTGTTCAACGAAAGAAACCAGCAGGTACAGTCGGCTGGTCCCGCCACCCCTGTATTGCTGTTAGGCTTGAACGGTGCTCCGCAAGCTGGCGACCTGTTCAAGGTTGCCGCTTCCGAACACGAAGCCCGTATCGCCGCCACCAAGCGTGCCCAGCTGAACCGTGAGATGGGTCTGCGCACGCAGAAACATATTACCCTGGATGAAATCGGCCGCCGTATCGCTATTGGCGATTTCAAGGAATTGAATATCATTGTGAAAGGTGACGTGGATGGTTCTGTGGAAGCCTTGTCAGACTCTCTGTTGAAGCTCTCCACCGAGCAGGTACAGGTCAACGTGATTCACAAGTCCGTGGGTCAGGTAACCGAAAGCGATGTGTTGTTGGCCACCGCCTCCAACGCCATCATCGTGGCCTTCCAGGTACGTCCTTCCCCAGGTTCACGCAAATTGGCCGAGCAGGAGCAAATCGATATACGCACCTACTCTATCATCTATACCGCCATCAACGAAATCAAGGACGCTATTGCCGGTATGCACTCTCCCGAAATCCACGAAAAAATCCTGTGCAACATCGAAGTCAAGGAAGTCTTCAAGATCACCAAGGTCGGAAATGTGGCCGGATGTTTGGTATTGGATGGCAAATTACAGCGCAACAGCAAGATACGACTCATCCGCGATGGTATTGTCATCTACACTGGCAAGTTGGGTTCCCTGCGCCGTTTCAAAGACGATGTCAAGGAAGTCACCGCCGGTCAGGATTGCGGTCTGAATATCGAGAATTTCAACGACATCAAGGTTGGGGATATTGTGGAAGGTTACGAAGAATACGAAGTTAAAGTCACCTTATAAAAACAAATATCATGTCTGGAGAGAAACCGATCTATAAGATAGGCATCACGCATGGCGACCTCAACGGTATCAGTTACGAGGTCATCATCAAAGCTCTTGCCGACAACAAGTTATTAGACATCTGCACGCCCATTGTCTATGGCTTATCCAAAGTGGCGGGATATTACAAGAAAAATTTGCAGATACAGGATTTTTCTTTCCAGTACATCAAGAATGCGGGCCAGTCATCACAGAAGAAGGCGAATTTAATCAACCTGAGCGAGAATGAGATTCCCATCAACATGGGAGAATCGACGGATGTGGCTGGCAAATATGCGGAAATGGCATTGCGCTATGCATGCAACGACCTCAAGAGCAACGCCATTGACGCCCTTGTCACCGCCCCCATCAACAAGAACAACATCCAGTCGGAGCAATTCCATTTCACTGGACACACAGAGTATTTGGCTTCTGTTTTTGGGGCTGACAATCCACTGATGATGATGATTTCCCCTGCGGTGAAAGTGGCTTTTGCCACCAATCATTTGCCCCTTAACGAGGTGTCCAAAAATCTTTCAAAAGAACTGATTATCAAAAAGATAAAGGCATTACACCAGACTTTGCTCAAGGACTTTGGCAGCACCAACCCCAAGATTGCCGTTTTGTCGCTGAATCCTCATGCGGGAGACAAGGGCTTGATTGGTAAGGAGGAGGAGAGCGTTATTGTTCCCGCCATCCGCGAGGCTTTCGACCAGCACATCAACGCTTTTGGTCCCTACCCTGCCGACGGCTTGTTCGGTTCGGGCAACTACAGCAAATTCGATGCGGTGTTAGCCATGTACCACGACCAAGGCATGATTCCGTTCAAAGTGTTGGCAGACAACGAGGGGGTGAACTACACAGCAGGCTTGCCCATTGTACGCACCTCTCCTGCCCATGGCACCGGTTACGACATTGCCGGCAAGAACATGGCTGACGAGCAGTCGTTGAGGAGTGCCATCTATTTGGCGATTGATATTTTGAGGAGCCGCAGAGGGGAATGAAAATGACTGCTGTCGCGGAGGCAGCGGACAGAGAATTCAGCTCTGTCAGAGCCTGTGCAAAGTTTGATGCTTTTCTCATGTTCCAACCTCGATATCTCCAAGAATCTCTCAAGTCTTTCCATTCTTTCCATAGAGCAGTGCATGGAGTCATCAAGCTCTTTTCGAAAGTTTCTCAACCATTCGTACTGTTCACGCATTTGCATAGAATTCTACAATAAATCTTCGCACAAGAAGCACCCAATTCTGTCAGAATGCCAACGGATTTTGGGGCACCTCCATCGTGAAAGTCTCTTCTCCAGTGAGTTTCAGCACATACAGTCCTAGCCGTTGTGCATACGCTTCGGTTCCGGGCGCATAGCTTATGGCTGCCACTGCCACAAGGAGTTTCTTGTCCGCAAAATCCGGGTACCACTCCTTGCAGTGTTCCATCTGGCTTAAGAAGTGATTAATGTCGTGGTTGTCACAGTGCGACTTCACCTCCACAATAACGGCTGTGGTCGTATCGCACAGGGCGACGTCAATTTCCATCACATCCTGTCCGTCCTTTTTGATTTTGCGGACATCCTCAAAGACGCGGTCAATTTCGATACCCTCCTTTTTGAACAGTGCCAGGGCCGCAGGCTTCGAAAGAGCCTCCACCAAACGACCCCACTGGGTGGTGAACACA
>CACXXY010000079.1:0-2431 GCA_902771655.1 uncultured Bacteroidota bacterium
GTGGTAATAGGAACCGCAGGCGTCCTCCACCATGCATGAGAGTATGGAGCCGGCGGTTACCGGCATGTTCAGGAACTCCCCGGTGCTGTTGGTCCCCAATACAGCCCCCTCCTTGTCTTTCTCGCTGTACAGGGTGTAGGTATATGGCTCGGTGCCGTTACTGCCTTTCACATAGACATCTCCCGATGTGCAGGTGTTGTCGCAGATGAGCGCCAAAGCGTATTCGAACTCAACGGTGGCGCCGTCATAGACAATGGTGTCATAATACGATGGCAGGTTGCAGATCTCGTTGTCACCCACATAAGGGTAAATACGAATGACATATTCACCTGGAATGGAAATGCGCGCGCTGTCGGTCTTCATGGCGTGCGGGGTGGCCCCGAATCCTCCCACGGGCCCTTTCTCGATGACAAACTTTGTGCTCAGGTTCAGCGTGTCGGGAGTCAGGTCAAGTCCAGTGGTAGGCGAGGTGTTGCTTGCAATCCTGGCATATTGTCCCGCCGTATATTTGATATACCGGTCGGTGCACTCCTGGTGATAAGCCAAAACGGGTTCCTCAGTCATCTTTGTGTCGTATATGTCGGGAAATTGGCATTCCTTATACAGGACCAGGGTGTCGCAGGGAGACTCGATGCTGAAGCGGTAGGGACCTGAGGGGAGCCCGAATGCTTGTATGGACACGGAGTGGCCTTCCGCTCCTCCGACAATCTCAGCAGTGTTTATCAGTGCCTGCGCTTTGGTGATGCTCCATGATTGTGTGGCATGGTCGAAAACGGCGGTGAAATTAAAACGGTCGTTGTAGGGGCTGCGTTCCAATTTGATGGTGGTGATGCCTGTGTTGAAAGGCTGGTAGTTTCCTTCCCTCACACTGACCGAGCGTTTGATGTTGGCGCAATGGTCGTTGCCGTAGTTGTCAATCTGCCAATAGGTGTCTCCAGTCGAGGATGTGTATGCGTATGTGAGATTGTTATTGGTGGTGTACAGTATGCACCCATGCGCGTCCACGAGGGTGCGTTGTACATTGATGGTGAGCGGGGTACTCGTAAATGAACCGTAAAGGGCAACCACCTCGCTCTCAGTAAGACTCGAGGCTGTGCTGATGGAGGCCACTTCATCCCGTTTGATGGTATCGCCAGTGTTGGTGTCAATGTACAGCCATGTCAGCGGGTGCGTGTAATGGTAACGGTGAAATGCATACGTGTTGTCATCGTTGTCGATAGAAGTATGGTTGGGAGAATAACTGCGATCGGTACGGTAATAGGCAATAGAGTGACTGCTGGTGTGGTAATAACTCTTTGCGCCGCAGGTGTTTACGGCAACGAGTGCGGAGTCGCTCTTGTAGGCAACATCCTTATGGAAATGAATCGGATTGGGCTGGTTATAGCGGAAAATCTTGGAGATGGTCTCGTTCAGTCCGCATCCGTTCACCTTGTACTCGAAGGTGATGTCGTCGCCCCACAGGTCACAATAGCGGTTGTAGCTGAGGACGGTGTCCATTATTGTCGTTTTCTTGCTGTCAGGATTTGCTATGAAGGTCTTCCATTCCCCGTTGGGTGTCCCGTTATACAGGAATCGGTACTGCACGTATCCTGTCAGCAAATCGTTGTAATAGCCGTAGTACTGGTCCAGGACAGCGTTGATTTTCACAATGTTGCTGTCGGCGAAGTTGCCTGAGGAGGCAAAGACCTCGATGTTGGAGAGTTTGGGCAGGCTGATCTCATCCACGGTCTGTATGGTGCGTGGCAGTCCGTAGTCGCATCCGTCCACCACATAGAAATCCCAGGTGCCGACCGGAAGGCTGTCAACGGTGTAGTAATATTTGTAGTCGTATTTTGTCGCATCGGTTCCGCTGTACATGTAGTCGTCGAACACCAGTGTCCGCAGCGAGTCGTGTGTGCTGTGGTCGCGCACGGTGACCGTATAGGGGAAACGGCCGTCCTGTATTTTGAGCTGTACCCTTCCGGAACTGACACAGCTCAAAGTGGGATGTTTGCCATAGTCGTCAATTGCCTGGGCGGTCACATACAGTGCCGCGGCCTTGGGTTTGGAGTATGTGGTGTTGATGGTGAGGACGGTGTGGGTGTCCAGTTTTACAAACCCTCCGACTCCGTCCGGACAAGCGGCCTCCATACCGATGATGTAGGAACCATAGTCAATGGTGAGCGTGTCCCATCCTCCCGTGTAGTAGTGGTTTCCGAAGTATGCGGAGTCACTCTCGCCGGTTTTGTAGTAGATGCGGACATTGGTCAGATCTCCGGGAACGGTACTGAGGGCATTGCCGCCGTCGTCCACCAGGGCATAGAGCACCTTTCCGTTGTTGTAACAAGTGGCGCTGATGGTGTCGAATCTTACCTTGAAGGGGCAGGTTTGTGCAGCCGCTTCCGCCAATGTGAAAAACAAGATGCAGAACGTCAAGCAGATTTTCAATTTC
>CACXXY010000079.1:2483-12790 GCA_902771655.1 uncultured Bacteroidota bacterium
TCAGAATTAAGTATATATGTTGATAACTTTTGGAGGCTTTGTTGATTCATTGTGTCCGTATAAATTTATAATGATATTTTATGGAATAAAAAAAGCCCCTCCGACAGGGGAGGGGCTTTGTAATTTATAAGAAATAAGGCTTAAGGAGAAGAGATTATTTCTTACCTTTGTCCTTTTGACCAGCGTGACCACGGAAGATACGTGTCGGAGCGAATTCGCCTAATTTGTGGCCTACCATGTTTTCAGTAACGTAAACGGGGATGAATTTGTTGCCGTTATGCACTGCGATAGTAAGTCCGACGAAATCGGGGGAGATCATAGAGGCGCGTGACCAGGTCTTGATAGTGGTTTTCTTGCCTGATTCCTGAGCTTCCAGTACTCTTTGTTCCAATTTGTAATGGATATATGGACCTTTTTTTAATGAACGACTCATAATATTCTACTTTAAGATTATTTTTTTCTTCTTTCGATGATGTACTGATCAGAATTTTTCTTCGGATGACGGGTTCTGTAACCTTTAGCTGGCAAGCCCTTGCGTGAGCGGGGATGTCCACCGGAGGCACGACCTTCACCACCACCCATGGGGTGATCAACAGGGTTCATAACAACGCCACGGACGCGGGGTCTGCGGCCCAACCAGCGGCTTCTACCTGCTTTACCTGAGACTTCGAGGCTGTGGTCGATATTGGAAACCATACCGATAGTGGCCTTGCAAGCGCAGAGGATCATACGGGTTTCGCCGGATGGCATTTTGATAACGGCATACTTGCCTTCACGAGACATCAGCTGTGCGTAGGAACCTGCACTACGTGCGATCTTAGCACCCTGACCGGGACGCAATTCGATGTTGTGAATCACGGAGCCGAAAGGAATCTCGCCCAGTGGAAGCGTGTTGCCCAAGTCGGGAGATACACCCGTTCCTGAAACGATCACTTGATCTACTTTCAGGCCGTGAGGAGCAACAATGTAGCGCTTTTCGCCGTCGGCATAGAAAACCAAAGCGATACGGGCCGAACGATTCGGGTCGTATTCGATGGTTTTAACGGTTGCCGGGATACCATCTTTTTCTCTTTTGAAATCAATAAAACGATACATCTTCTTATGACCGCCACCGCGGTTTCGCATCGTCATTTTACCACAATTATTTCTACCGCCTGTGCTCGGATGTGCGCATAATAAGCTCTTTTCCGGCTTGCTTGTGGTAATGTCGTCAAACGCGCTTATAACTTTGAAGCGTTGACCTGGCGTTACTGGTTTGTACTTTTTTAATGCCATTGTTTATTGCTATTAAATATTGCTGTATAAATCGATTTTATCTTCCTTGCTGACGAAGATCATGGCTTTCTTGAAGGTGTTCTTCTGACCTTGGATCATGCCGGCCTTGGTGTAGCGGGAAGTTGACTTGCCGCGCTGGATGAGGGTGTTCACCTGCAGCACTTTCACACCATAAAGTTCCTCAATTTCTTTTTTGATTTGAGGTTTGGTGGCCTTTCTGTCAACAATGAAACCATAACGGTTGTATTTTTCACCAACCATTGTCATCTTTTCACTGATGATGGGTTTAATAACTACGTTCATTTTTGTATGTATTACTTGTTATTTACTCTGTTAAATATTACTCGCCCAACATGTTTTCAATGTCTTTCAAGCTGTTTTCGCAGATGATGAGGTTGTTGGCGTTCAGCACGTTGTAGGTGTTCACGTCTTTTGCTCTCATCACGTTGGCGCGTTTCAGGTTGCGGGCTGACAGATAGACGTTCTTGTTACCTTCGTTGACCAGCATCAATGTTTTGGCATCCTGCAGGTTGAATTTTTTCAGGATATCGATGTATGATTTGGTCTTGGGAGCTTCGAAAGAGAAGTCTTCCACCACGATGATTTTGTCTTCCTTAGCCTTGTAGGTCAATGCTGAGAAACGGGCCAAGCGTTTGATTTTCTTGTTCAGCTTGAAGTTGTAATCTCTGGGGTGAGGTCCGAAAACGGTTGCACCGCCGCGGATAGTCGGAGACTTGATGCTACCGGCACGTGCGCCGCCCGTACCTTTTTGTCTTTTCAGTTTGCGCGTACTGCCGGAAACGGTTGATTTTTCCAGAGTGTCGTGCGTTCCTTGTCTTTGATTGGCCAGATATTGCTTCACATCCAACCAAATAGCGTGATCGTTAGGCTCTACATTAAAGATGTTGTCGTTTAATGTGACTGTCTTGCCTGATTCGCTTCCGTCGATTTTATATACTCTTAACTCCATCTCTCAATTTTTATATATGAACCATTAGGTCCTGGTACGGAACCTTTTACTAAAACTAAATTCTTTTCTTTCACGATCTTCATGATCTGCAGGTTGATCATCTTCACCTGTTTGTTACCGGTTTGACCAGCCATGCGCATACCTTTCAATACTCTTGAAGGGTAGGAGGATGCACCCAGAGAACCGGGAGCTCTCAGACGGTTGTGCTGACCGTGCGTGCTGTCGCCGACACCGCCGAAGCCGTGACGTTTGACGACACCCTGGAAACCTTTACCTTTTGAAATGCCGATGACATCAACAAACTCACCTTCCTCGAATACGGTGACATCCAAAATCTCACCATACTGTTTCTTGTGACCTTCCTCGAAACGTGTGAACTCGCGCAACAGTTTCTTCGGGGTTGTGCCGGCCTTGGCAAAGTGTCCTTTCAACGCTTTGGTCGTCCGTTTTTCTTTCTTTTCATCGTAACCCAATTGGATTGCATTGTAACCGTCTTTCTCAACGGTCTTGACTTGCGTAACTACGCAAGGACCAGCCTCCAATACCGTGCATGGCACTATCTTGCCAGAGGCATCATAGATGCTAGTCATCCCAATTTTTTTTCCTAATAATCCAGACATTTTGTTTAATTTTATAATGTTTTTAGTTCCGGTTCTCGCAAACCGATTTTTCTTTCATTTTTGTAATCCCTTTATAATGAGATGTTTATGTATAAAAATTCCATACTCCTCTACCTCATTTTAGGGAGTGCAAATATACATATTTTTTTGATTGATAGATAGGTAAATAGAAAATTTTTCAACTTTTTCTATTTGCCAGGATTTGACTGCTTCGGAAAGAGGTGATTCACGGCTTTTCCTTTGGGTTTATTTGCCCTCGTTTTTCAAGATGATCAGCACAGTATAAATGAGTATCTTTATGTCCATCTGAATCGACATGTTTTCCAAGTACAGAAGGTCGAAACGCATACGCTCCACCATCTCGTCCACATTCTCGGCATAGCCGAATTTTACCTGCCCCCAGGAAGTGATGCCGGGCTTGACACCTAACAGCAATCGATAGTAGGGGGCTTTCTCCACAATTTTGTCAATATAATATTGACGCTCAGGTCTTGGTCCTACCAACGACATGTCGCCTTTCAGCACATTGAAAAACTGGGGCGTCTCGTCCAAACGCGAACGGCGCATGAAACGGCCGAACTTGGTGATGCGGGGGTCTTCCTCACTCGACAGCATGGGACCGTTCTTCTCCGCATCCGTAAACATCGATCTGAATTTGATGATGTTGAAGGGTTTGCCTTGATAGCCGATTCTCTCTTGCTTGTAGAAAATGGGACCCTTAGATGAGCATTTGACCCCGATGGCCAAAAAGAGATATAAAGGCAACAGGAGTATGATGGCAAAAAAAGAAATGATGATGTCCATCATGCGTTTGACATAGCGTTGCCAGGGTGACATGTATTCGGAGTCGATGGAAATCAAAGGCTCATAAAATACCGACGACATTTTGATGGTGCCCATCAGGTAGTCCTGTGTCTGAGGCAGTATGCTCAAGGTCAGTCCGGGAATCTCTCTGATGGTTGACAGTATCTCTTCAATGTATTTCCGCTGGCCATTATGAATGGCAATGATTATTTCCTCAATGCCTTCCTTTTGTATGATTTCCCGTAATTCATGAGTGTCGCCCATTTTGGGTAATACACTGTCCATGGTATGGTCGTCATTTCCGGGCAGCGAAACATAGCCTATGATGAAATTGCCGGAGCGTATATTCTGCTGTACTACAGAGTTGTATGTGTTTAATGCCACCTTGTCACTACCGATAATCAGTGTCTTGAAGCCAATCTTTCCGTTGTGGATCATACGGTTGATATGTGTGGTCATCAAAACCCTTGGAATGTAGGTCAGGAAAAACTGGCAGAAGAAGAGGACTAAAAAGTATTTGATGTAGTCGGAGGGACTGTTGACAATGTCGTCCAAGATGAAGACGAAGAAAAACAGGATGACGCCGAAAAGACTGACCGCGAAGGTGCGTCCTAATTCTCTGAGACGTGATTTCCTATATATATTATGGTAATATCCTATAAATAAGTGTAAAAGCAGCCAATAGACGGGCAAAAGGCAAATGCCGAGCCAGAATTTGTTGTCTTGCAGGATGGACGTGGAAAATTGATCGAACACGTGGGGGTCCACATTGTATTTTCTATAGATGAAAAAAATCACCCATGTGACAACCGCTGCCAAAATGTCCATGACAACGTGATAGCCAATGAGTAAATTTTTGTTTCGTTTCATCCGTTTACAATTTACAATTCAAAATTCACAATTCACAATCCACAATCCAATAACCATCATCTTGTAATCCTATAATCATCTAACCCCTAATCACTAATCACTGACCCCTGACCCCTGACCCCTGACCCCTGACCCCTGACCCCTGTAACCTGTCATCCCATCATCCTGTAACCTTCTAACCCCTAATCACTAATCACTAACCCCTAATCACTGTCCCCTGTAACCTGTTTACGCTTGCGGTCCGGTAATGATCTTCACATAATCAATATAATAGTGCGTGTCACGGTCGCTCAGTCGTGCACCGCTCAGCAGCACTTTGATATTGATAGAACCAGGAAAAATGACTCCTGAGTTGTATATGCTGGTCAGGTGTTCGTCCAAATTGATGTAGGCGGTTTGCCATTTGTCGGTGGCATATAGGCCGCCACAAGGATATACGTTGAAATAGTTGGGAGCGTATATCTCTATGCTCAGATCATTGTCGCATTTGTATCGGATTTCCAAATAAGTCTGGTAGTGGATGGGCAGATTGATTTCGGAACTGGCAACTTCGAAACTGCTACGCAGGGAATCGTTGGTGAGCGAGAGCAGCCCGATTCTGTTGGATTGGTCATCCGGATCCGGCACACAGTTGAAATTGACGACAGATACCATCGTGTTGTGTGGTGAAAATGAATTCTGCGAGCTGAAAGGTTCTATCAGCTTGAAAACGGCATACTTATGGTATTCATAAAAGCCGTGCATGCTCTCTTTGTTGATATAGCTGGTTTTGCCTTTCTGAAGCAATACTTTCTTTTTGTATGATTTGACATAGCTGTAACCCTTGATGGTGCTGCTTTGCCCGTTTTTCTTGAAGCAGGGAACAATGTCCAGATAGCTGCTGTCGCTGCCATTGACGTCCAAGATGGGGACCGTGCATGGAAGTTCCCAAACGCCTAGGGCATTACCGCCGTATGAAACATAAACATGGGTGAATTTGTGTTGGCCCATCACACGCAATTTGTCCTCGTCGGTAATCTGTTCGTCATGTTCTATATTGTAGTTGGAAATGTTGAAACAGTCGTCAAAGGCGTCCTCGCTGATTTCCAACAGGGCGGGGGTATAGTCGTGCTTGTCTTTGCAGGAACAAAAACAGCAACATAAAACCGTAAATAAGAGTATAAATTTTTTCATCCTGTATGTAACGTTGAATGATGACACTTTATTTTACGCAACAGTTCATTTTTTCGATAATTTGGCAGGCTGTTTTCAACGCGTTATAGCCATCTTGCAGACTTACTTCTGGAATAAGTTGGTTATCAATTGAATGGATAAAACTTTCCAGTTCGCAGCGGATAGCGTTGTTGGCTTCGATTTTTGGATTGTCGATGATGATGCGTTTTTTCCCTTTTTCCTCGCCCAAATCAAGAATCATAGCGAAAGGATCATCTATTTCTCCTGTTACATTTTCAATATGAATCATTTCTGTCTTCTTCTCCAAAAGGTCCATGCTGATATATGCGTTTTCCTGGAAAAGACGGATTTTGCGCATGTTTTTCATCGAGATTCGGCTGGCCGTGAGATTGGCGACACATCCGTTTTCGAAGGTAAGGCGGACATTGGCGATGTCGAAAGTGTCGGTGACGATAGCCACGCCGCTGGCTTGGATATCAACGACAGGGCAGTCAACGATTTTCAGTACGATATCGATATCATGGATCATCAGGTCTAAGATGACGGAGACATCGTTGCCACGGGGATTGAAGAGGGCCAAACGGTGTCCTTCGATGAACATGGGGTGTCTGATTTTGTTCTTGGCGGCGAGGTATGCCGGATTGAAGCGCTCCACATGGCCGACTTGCACGGGGATGTTGTTTTTTTTGCTGAGTTGCAGCAGTTCTTCGGCTTGCTCGACCGTGGCGGTGACAGGCTTTTCGATGAAGACAGGCTTGCGGTATTGCATGGCCAATTTCGCCATTTCGTAATGGTGTGTAGTGGTGCATACTATATCGGCAATGTCGCAAAGTGCCAACAATTGTTCCGCCTTCTCATAATACGGAACTCCTAATTGTTCGGATACTTCTTTGGCATGGGCAATATTCACATCATAAATACCGCATAGTTCGGCTTTGTCGCTCTCGTTGATGCATTTGCAATGTATTTGTCCGAGGTGTCCGACCCCGAAAACGCCAATCTTTTTCATTTGTCACAAATTAATCCGCAAGAATACGGGTTTGTTTTTAGTTGTTCAAGGCTTCCGCTCCGCTCACAATCTCTATCAGCTCGTTGGTGATGGCCGACTGTCGGGCGTTGTTGTACTTGAGCCTGAGTTCTTTAAGCATCTCATTGGCATTGTCGGTGGCCTTTGACATGGAGGTCATGCGTGCGCCGTGTTCTGAAGCGATGGAGTCGATGAGAGTCTTGTATAGCTGTAGTTTTAAAATTCTGGGAGTCAGTGTTTTAAACAGCTCTTCTTTGGAGGGTTCAAAGATATAGTCATTTTTCAGCTTGTTGTTTTCGGTATTTGTGGGAGCGGCCACTGGCAGGAATTGTTCCACGGTCACTCTTTGTGTGGCTGCGTTAACGAACTGATTGTAAATGATTTCAACCCTGTCGATTTCTTTTTTCGCGAACTTGTCCATCAGATCTTCAGCAATGCTGGCTATTTCCGAGAACTCTGGTTTGTCCAGCAGTTGCTCATTGGTCAGCAGGGCAGGGTAGGTCTTGCCGAGTTGCTCTTTTCCTTTTTTGCCCAGGAAGATGAACTGCACATTTCCATTCTGCAGTTGTTTGTCGTATTTGTCTTTCACCAGTTTATGGGCCTCTTTCACAATGGAGGAGTTGAAGCTGCCGCAGAGGCCTTTGTTGGAGGTGATGGCTATAATCACTACTTTTTCAGCCGGGCGTTGGACAAACAAGGGCATATCTTCCACCGTGTCGGCGGCATCGGAAATGTTCCGCATGATCTCACTCAGTTTGTTGGAGTAAGGGCGCAGGGCAATGATAGCCTGCTGCGAGCGGCGGAATTTGGCGGCCGATACCAGTTTCATGGCGCTGGTAATCTTTTCCGTTGACTCGATAGAGGTAATTCGGGTTCGTATTTCTTTTAGATTTCCCATAGATTATTTCTCGTATTTTTTGCAAACATTCTTGCAGACGGCTTCCATTTCTTGCATGATACTGTCGTCAATTTTGCCACTGCGCAGGGTATCCAAAATATCCTGATGCTCGTCGTGCATGGTTTGGATATATTCAGTTTCGAAATTCCTGATTCTGTTGGTGGGTACTTTTTGCAGCAGTCCTTTCACACCGCAGAAGATGATGGCGATTTGCTCTTCCACCTTGAGGGGTGAGTACTGGGGCTGTTTCAGAATTTCCACGTTGCGGGCACCTTTGTCCAACACATTCTGGGTGGCCTGATCCACATCGGAGCCGAATTTGGTGAATGACTCCAATTCGCGGAACTGTGCCTGGTCGAGTTTCAGTGTGCCGGCGATTTTCTTCATGGATTTGATCTGGGCGTTACCACCTACACGGGAAACGGAAACACCCACGTTGATAGCGGGACGTACACCTGCGTTGAACAAGCCAGTCTCCAGGAATATCTGGCCATCGGTGATGGAGATGACATTGGTGGGAATATAGGCTGACACGTCACCGGCTTGGGTCTCGATGATAGGCAATGCGGTCAGTGAACCACCACCTTTGACAATAGGTTTGATGCTTTCGGGCAGGTCGTTCATTTTGGCGGCAATCTCATCAGACTCGATGATTTTGGCGGCTCTCTCCAGCAGTCTTGAGTGCAGATAGAACACGTCGCCGGGGTATGCCTCACGTCCAGGTGGACGACGGAGCAACAGGGAAACCTCACGGTAGGCCACAGCCTGCTTGGACAGGTCGTCGTAGATAATCAAAGCAGGACGGCCACTGTCTCTGAAGTACTCGCCGATGGCAGCTCCGGCAAAGGGTGCGTAAAACTGCATGGCGGCAGGGTCGGAGGCGGTGGCGGTTACCACAACTGTGTAAGGCATGGCACCTCTTTCCGTCAGCGTTTTGACGATGGAGGCGACAGAAGACCCCTTCTGTCCAACAGCCACATATATACAATAAATAGGTTCACCTTTCTCGTAGAACTCTTTTTGGTTGATGATGGTATCGATGGCGATAGCGGTTTTACCGGTCTGTCGGTCACCGATAATCAGCTCACGCTGGCCACGGCCGATGGGAATCATGGCGTCTATGGCCTTGATACCGGTTTGGAGCGGCTCTTTTACGGGTTGGCGGAAAATCACACCAGGAGCTTTGCGCTCAATGGGCATCTCGTATAGTTTTCCTTCGATCTTGCCTTTGCCGTCGATAGGTTCACCCAAGGTGTTGATGACACGTCCGAGCAATCCTTCACCCACATTGATGGAGGCGATTTTGCCAGTACGTTTGCAAATGTCGCCTTCGTTAAGCAGTTTGGAGTCGCCAAGGAGCACGACACCCACGTTGTCCTCTTCCAGGTTCAACACGATACCAGTGATGGTTTTTCCCTCCTGGGTTTCGAAGGTCACTAACTCGCCAGAGCAGGCGTTGTATAGTCCATAGACACGGGCAATGCCGTCACCGACAACCAAAACGGTACCCGTTTCTTCCAGCTCGGAGTTGGTGTCGTAGTTTTGTAGTTGCTGCCGCAGTATCGCGGTCACTTCTGATGGTTTAATTTCAGCCATATTATGTTTGTTGAATTGTTGATTTGTTTATCTGTTTATTTGTTTTGTCGAAGAGGAAATCTATAGATTTTTAGGAGTCCAAGGAGTCATAATTGTGCATTGTGCATTGTGCATTGTGCATTGTCAGAACGCTGCCTGATATACATTGTATGAGAATTCGGCCCTGAGCTTGTTGATCTTCGCCAAAATGCTGGCGTTGAAGAGGAAGTCGTCGATTTTGATGAGAAGGCCGCCAATAATATTCGGATCCACCTTCTCTTGAATCTGGATGGTGGCATGGGTCTCTTCTTCCAACAGTTTCTTCAGTGCGGCAGCAAGTTCTTCGCTTAGCGGGAAAACGGTGGTGATATATGCTATTTTTATGTTGTGATGAATATTATATAATTTTAAATATTCGTCACAGATGATGGATAAGGAAGGTTCTCTTTTCTTTTTGATGATTAAGGAGAGAAAACCAAAGGTCGTTTTGCTGATCTTGCCATCGAAAAGGTCGGTGAAAATGTCGTTCTTCTTGTCAGGGAAGATGACAGGACTTTCGATGACGGCTTTCAGCTGTGAATTCTCTTTCAGCACGGATTTCACGAGGGCCAAGTCACTGTTGACAGCTTCTATCTCTTCCTTTTGCTGGGCGAAATCAAACAATGCTTTGGCGTATCGGCCTGCTAATTTGGTGCTTTTCATTGTGTTTAATTGTCTTTGTTAAAAGATTCCTTCTCGTATCACACCCCCAAATATTCGTCAGCATCGTTGACGACGAATAGGTTGGTGATATTTTTTTGTTTCATCAGGTTCAGTGCATCAAGGGCTAAAGAGTTGACGTTGATTGTTTTAGGATTTACCGTCATCACATCTTTTGCTGTCAGATGCGCATAGTCGGGATTTTTTTCCAACATACGTCGCAAGTCACCGTCGGTGATGGCTCCCACCACTTTTTTATCGACCGTTACTGCTGTCACACCCAAGCATTTCCCGGAGATTTCCAGAATTACCTGTGGCATGGCCGCATCGGGTTGGACAAGGGGGACATCATTGTACTTGTACAAGTCCGCCACTTTCAGGTACAGGCGTTTGCCC
>CACXXY010000080.1 GCA_902771655.1 uncultured Bacteroidota bacterium
TGGCGTCCAGGTAGAGACGAAAACGAATGGATTGTGGCATACGGTCCCACCAATTTCAATCCGAATGTGACCGGCGTTTCTCAAAATACAATGTCCTTCCCGCTAACTATCAGTGACCTCGAACCTGGTACTTTCTACGATTTCTATGTGAAAGCGATATGTAATAGCGAGGAAAGTAGTGAATGGTCTATGAAAGGCTCATTCAGAACCGATTGCCTGTTGATTGACACACTGCCCTACACCGAATCGTTTGACACCTACGGCACAGGTACCACTGCATTTCCGAATTGCTGGAACAGAAACACCACGTATAGCACCACTACTCAATATCCATACATAAATACAACCAATAACAGCGCTCCTGGTTCATTGTACTTCTATTCCACTTCAACTACTTACAACTATGTTACCTTGCCTGAAATAGACGAATCTCTTGACCTGAGCCTTTTGAGACTTTCCTTCAAGCTGAGAAAAACTTCTGCTGCTTATCACCTGAAAGTGGGTGTTATGACGGATCCGAATGTTAAGAGCAGCTTCGTGGAAGTAGCAAGGGTATCTCCCTCCGCAACTTCCACTTGGGAAGATTTTGAGGTTGAATTCTACAATTATACGGGTACAGGACGTTTTATCGCCTTTGCATCCGATACCGCAGCCTCCAATTATATGTATTTGGATGACGTGGTTTTAGAGTTTGCTCCTTCTTGCCATGAGGTTGCAAATGTGCTTGTAAGCGAAATCTCAGCAACGCAGGCCACTATTTTATGGACCCCAATTTTCGAAGGCGTATCTTGGGATGTGGAATATGGTCCTGCTGGTTTTGAGCAAGGATCCGCTGCTGGTATCACACTGAGTACACAGGATACTTTCTTGGTTCTGCCCAACTTGACAAGCGGTACTCTGTACGATGTGTATGTAAGACAAATATGCAGTGGCAACGACGAAAGTCCATGGAGCGACAGAGTTTCCTTCTCAACCGACTGCACCCCATTGTCATTGCCATATACCGAGAACTTTGACGACGCTTCCTATAATGCTACAACTTACAACACTGCAGGTGATGCACCGTTATGCTGGACAACAATTACCAACAACACAACCTATCCCGCTCCGCATATTGTTGGTAGTGGTACATCTTACTATTATTATAATAGTGCTCCGAACTCCTTGGTATTTACTACAGGGTCGGCCGGTAGTGATGCATACGCTGTGCTTCCTGAATTTACCTCTCCGCTGAATACTCTGAAACTGAATTTCTGGAGAGCTATGGAGAATGCAAGCAATGGTACATTGACTGTAGGCTATGTTACTGATAGAAGCAATATTGCCGCTACATTTACTTCTGTAGCCACAATCACTTCTATTGTGCATTCCGGTACAGGAGGAGGTGGTGTTGATTCCGTCGATTTCTCTGCTCTTTCTAACATTCCAGCAACGGGTTATATCGCATTCCATTGGTACTATGGATCCTCTTATTATTCCTGTTGTATTGATGACATCAATGTAACTACCAGCTATGTTCCCGTTGCTGATCCTACTGTGGTCACTAATCAGGCTTCAGCAGTTGGCACAACTACTGCCACCCTGCATGGTGCAGTCAACAATCCAGATAACGTGGACATTACGGCTCGCGGTTTTGAATGGAAAGCTGTCAGCGACGCTAGCTATACTGTGGTCACATTGACCAGCACTGCCAATACGCTGACCCATAACCTCACAGGTTTGACTGCCAACACTGCATACACCTATAAGGCATTCATTACTTTCAATGGTAATACCGTGTATGGCGAAGATGTAAACTTCACCACACAAGATGAAACTCAACCTACCTGCAATGTGCCTACTAACTTGAACGCTACAGCTACAGCTTACAACACGGCCAATGTGACCTGGACCGCTGGTGGTACCGAAACCGCATGGAACTTGCAGTACAAGGCTGGTTCTGGCAACTGGAGCAGTAGCATCGCTGTGACGACTACCAACTATCAGCTCACAGACCTGACTGCTGAAACCGCTTATCAGGTGCGTGTTCAGGCCAACTGCGGTAATAACAATACTAGCGACTGGACTACTCCCGTCAGCTTCACCACTCCCGCTGAACCCGTTGAGCCTTGCGATGCTCCTACCAACCTGCAAGTAAACAGCATCACCCAGACCAGCGCCACTATGACCTGGACTGCTGGTGGCAGCGAGACTTCATGGGAAGTTGGCTACAAACTCAGCACCGCAAGCCAGTGGCAAGAAGCTACCGTTCAGACTACTTCCTACGATATTGAAGGTCTGACCGCCAACAGCACTTACGATGTGCGTGTGAAAGCTGTTTGTGCCGCTGACAATGAAAGCGACTTCATCAGCGCTACCTTCACTACTGAAGGTGTAGGTATTGACAACATCACTTTGGCCAACAGCATCAACCTGATGCCGAACCCCGCTGACAACTACATCGAACTGAGCATCAACAGCAATGTAGAAGTGAAAGAAGCTGTGATCTTCAACGCCTTCGGCCAGATGATCCAGACCGTACAGCTCACTGAGAACCATGCCCGCATCGACCTTAGCGACATGGCCGCCGGTATGTATTTCGTGAGAGTGAATGGCGAGGGTGTGACCGCGACGAAGAAGTTTATCAAACGTTAAGGCGGGGAGGCGGGGAGACATGCACTTCGTGCATTCGTTAAGACGTTAGGTCGTCAATGTAATTATCGTCTTAACGAGCGAACGAAGTGAGCGTCTTCACGCCTTGATACCTAACCAAATGTAGAGACGTGCCATGGTGCGTCTCTACATTTTTTTGTATCTTTGCCTAATTAAAAAAAATCTATGACATTACAGCATCTTCTTGATAAACAATATTTTGAAAAGGAAGACATTGTGCAGTTACTTGCCACGGAGGGCGAGGAAATGCAACAACTGTTGCAAAAAGCCCGGGAGGTAAAGTTTGCTCGTTTGGACAATTATGTGCATCTTAGAGGTCTGATAGAACTGAGTAATATCTGTCGTAAATCGTGTTTGTACTGCGGTGTGAGGAGCGATAATCATAAAGTGGACAGATATGAGCTGACGGAGGACGAGGTGCTGGAATGCGCCCAAATGGCCCATAAACTGGGTTATGGCTCTGTGGCTATCCAGAGTGGGGAACGTAACGATAAGGCGTTTGTGGAGAAAATAACACGCTTGGTTAAACGGATAAAAGAGATAGACAATGGTGCGTTGGGTATCACGCTGTCTTTGGGTGAGCAAAGCGATGAGGTATATCAGGAATGGTTTGAGGCGGGTGCACACCGCTATCTGCTTCGTATAGAATCTTCTAACGAGGAATTGTACTACAAAATCCATCCCCATGACGAACGTCATGATTTTGCTCGCCGTTTGGCCTGCATTGATTCTTTGCTGAAAATTGGCTACCAAACAGGTACAGGTGTGATGGTGGGCTTGCCTTTCCAAACTCTTGACGTTTTGGCGGAAGATTTGCTGTTCTTCAAGAAAAAAGATGTTGCCATGGTAGGCATGGGGCCCTTTATCCCGCATCCGGATACACCTTTGTATCAATATGCTAATCAGATTCCTTCCGCAGAAGACAGAATGAATTTGACCTTGAAGATGATTGCTGTTTTACGACTGATGATGCCTGAAATTAATATGGTGGCAGCCACGGCCAACCAAACCGTTGACCCTATGGGTCGTGAGAAAGCCATTATGGCGGGCGCTAATGTCATTATGCCGAATATGACACCTAATGAATATCGCGAAGACTATCTTATTTATCCCGATAAGGCCTGTGTAAGTGACAAGCCCGAGGAATGCTATTCCTGTCTTGATATACGTATGAAAGCCATTGGCCATCAAATCCTGTATAACGCCTGGGGCGACTCCGTAGCCTTCACGAAGAAAATTAGCAAATTAGTTAATTAGCAAATTAGTTAATGTGCTAATTACATTAGGGGGGAGTCTCGGGCTGCGCCCTCGAGGGGAGTTTCGCTGTGCTCAAGGGGAGTCTCACTTCGTTCGAGGGGAGTTGTTAATGTGCCAATTAAAATTAAAATCAGAATCCAAATTTTTTGAATTTTGAACTTTGAATTTTGAATTTTTCCGGCTGCCATGATATGACAGCTCTACAAGTATTAATTATTAATTGTCAATTGTCAACTGTTAATTGTCAACTGTCAATTGTCAACTGTCAATTAGTCCTCCCCCCACCACAAGTCCATCTTTGTACAGTACCAGCGATTGTCCAGGGGTGACTCCCCATACAGGCTCTTCGAAATGCAGGCAGGCACGTTTGTTGTCGGCAAAGTCATCGTCAAAGACCAATTTTGCGGGTGTGGCAGGTGATTTATAGCGGATGCGGGCATATACTTCGGGGGAAGAACGCAACCATTCTTCATCACGAATGCGCATTTCGGAGGCATGAACTTCGGTGCAATACAGCTCATCCCGGTCACCTATGGTCACTTCGTTACGGTCGGCGTCGATATGGGTCACATATTTGGGCTCCCCGAAGGCCACACCTAAGCCTTTGCGCTGGCCGATGGTGTAATTGCAGAACCCTTTGTGGCGGCCCACCACTTTTCCTTCGCGGTTTATAAAGTTGCCTTCCTCAATCTGGCACCCTTGTTCAGCTAAAAAGTGACGGTAGTCATTGTCGGGGATGAAGCAGATTTCCTGCGATTCGCTTTTGCGGGCCAGTTTCTCAAAATGGTGCTGCAATGCCAGTTGCCTCACTTCGTCCTTGGCATAGCCACCCAGCGGGAAAATGGTGCGCTTCAGATTTTCTTCCGTGAGCATCCACAAAAAATAAGTCTGGTCTTTGAACTGGTCAACAGCAGTTTTCAGATAGTAATGTCCGTGGTACTGTTCAATTTGTGCATAGTGGCCAGTGGCGATGAAATCACAGTTGTATTGTTCGGCGGCGTTTAGCAGTTCGCCCCATTTGATGTGTGAGTTGCAAAGTACACACGGGTTGGGTGTGCGTCCGCGCTGGTATTCCTGTACAAAATTGGTGATGACATGGTCGCGGAAAATCTGCCGGAAATCCAAAATATGATGGTCTATGCCTAAGCCTTCGGCAAAGTGTTTGGCTTCCATAATGCTCTCAACAGAGCAACAGCCTTTTTCACGAGCTAAACACGACTCCTTGATATAGTCGAAAGTGCGGAAAGTGACACCCACCAGCTCGTAGCCTTGTTCCAACAACAACAAGGCCGACACGCTGCTGTCGATACCCCCGCTCATCGCCATCAATACACGTTTGGACATGTTTTCTGTTTTATTGTTTTCGGCTGCAAAAATACGTTATTTTTTTTGGTTTCTGAATATTTTATTTTACTTTTGCATTCTGAAAAATGAAAATTTTATACAACAGCTATGTCGTTTTCAGGAGTATGTTTTTTTGAAGAAATCATAGCTTACAAACAAAAAACAAATAATATGGCTTATCATTTTAGAAATCTGGTCTTTGAAGGTGGTGGTGTGAGAGGAATCGCATACGTGGGAGCACTTGAAGTGCTCGACAAGGAAGGTATATTAAAAGACATTAAAAGGGTTGCAGGTACTTCCGCTGGTGCCATGGTGGCAGTCTTGGTTGGATTACGATACACCGCTGATGAACTGAAGGAGATTCTTTGGGACCTCAACTTCAAGAAATTCATGGATAGTTCTTTCGGTATTATCCGTGACACAAATCGTTTGCTCAAAGATTATGGTTGGTATAAAGGTGACTATTTCAGGGACCTGATGGCCAACTTTATCAAGAGGAAAACTGGCAATGGCGAGATCACTTTTGAAGAACTTGCCAAAACCAAACAGTTTAGGGAAATTTATTTGGTAGGGGCAGATTTGACGACGGGTCTTTCGAATATGTTCAGTCATAAAGATACACCAAAAGTGAAAATTGCGGATGCAGCCCGCATATCTATGTCCATACCTCTGTTTTTCGCTTCCGTGAGAGGGGGAGAAGATAACAAGCATGTCTTTGTGGACGGTGGACTTTTGGACAACTATTCCATCAAGACCTTTGACCGGTCCTCATATATCTCCAATCTAAATCATGCAAGACGTACGGATTATTACGAGAAAGTCAACAAAACCAAGGTTTTACAAAAAAGTATTGCTAAAAATGAATATGTTTATAATAAAGAAACTTTGGGATTCCGTTTGGACGCCAAGGAGGACATCTCAATGTATCTCACTCATAGTGCTACCAAGTTTAATGAGATAAAAAGTTTCTTTACTTACACTAAAGCGTTGGTGTCAACGCTCATCGACTTCCAGAACAATGTTCACCTGCACAGCGATGACTGGCAACGTACAGTTTATATCGACACTTTAGGTGTTAGCGCCATTGATTTCAACATTTCTGACACGAAGAAAAAGAATTTGGTGGAATCAGGTAAGCAATATACCGAAGCTTATTTGGAATGGTATAACAACGATGAAGAAAAAGCTAATAAATAATTTGTCTTTGACGGAAGGTGTTTTTCAGGATATTAAAAGGAAATCAGGATATAATATCACTTTTTTTATGAAATAAAATAAGCGTTTTTCCGCATCTGTAAAATAAAAGACTATGAGAAGTTTTGGAAGCGACAATAATTCGGGAGTGCACCCGCAGATAATGCAAGCCTTGATGCAGGCCAATCAGGATCATGCCTTGGCATACGGCGATGACCCCTGGACCGCGCAGGCGGTGATGGACTTGAAGCAATGTTTCGGTGAGAATGCTGAGCCTTGTTTTGTTTTCAACGGCACGGGGGCCAATGTGACTGCTATCCGTGCTTGCTGTCAGCCATTTCATGCGGTGATTGCGGCCAGGACCGCTCATATCGCTGTGGATGAGTGCGGAGCACCTGGTTTTCTGAGTGGTGCGGCAATTAAGGAAGTGGATACTGCTGATGGCAAATTGACACCAGAGTTGATAAAACCCATGTTGCATGGATTCGGCTTTGAGCATCACTCACAACCGAAAATGGTATATATCTCGCAGTGCAGCGAGTTGGGCACCGTTTATACAGTGGAAGAAATTAAGAACTTGGCGGATTTTATCCATCAGTATGATATGTACTTGCTGATGGATGGGGCTCGTATTGCCAATGCCTGTGTGGCTTTGGATAAGAAGCTGAAAGAAATTACGGTGGATTGTGGAGTGGACATACTGAGCTTTGGTGGCACCAAAAACGGATGTATGATGGCAGAGTCCGTCATTGCCTTCCGTCCTGAGTTGGCGGAAAATATCAAGTATCTGAGAAAGCAGTCAACACAGCTATTCTCCAAGATGCGCTACGTGTCGGCACAATTTTCCGCCTACTTGCAGGATGATTTGTTATACAAGAATGCTGCTCATGCCAATAAAATGGCCCGGATGCTACATCAGGAGTTATTGGCTTTGGGTTTCGAGTTCACACAGTCACCCGATGCAAATATTTTGTTGCTCAAGATGTCGCCGGAGATGGTAGAACAACTGCTACAGAGTCACTTTTTTTATGTATGGGATGAGAATACCCAAGAGATTCGATTAGTCACTTCCTGGGATACTACCGAAGAGGATATAAGGAGTTTTGTGGTAGATGTGAAGAAAATAGTGTAATCAATGGGAAAACTCTATGTCTTTCCAAGTCAGGTGTTTTCATTTGGTATTTATGGGAGGGTGTGGAAAAATATGTTATATGGAGGTTGTAGCTGGCCTCTTTCAGACTAAAACCTTTTTAGCTTTTTCCGGTCGGAGGGCTCAAGGTTGAAGAGATTGCCGTCGGTTGTGCTGATAACAAGTAAGCCTTGTTCGTGGGCATACTGGGACGCATCCGAGTCGTAATTGATAGCAGCTACAGCTGCCAAGACCTCTTTGTCGCGGTATTCTGGGAACAGTTTCTTGAACTTTGGCATTTGTCGTAGAAAATGATCAATATCTTTCTTCCGGCAGTCCGTCTTTATCTCCACGGCTATGACCAATGTGTCGTCCAACATCAGCAGGTCCACCTCCATCTCGGTTTGCTTTTGTTTATTCTTTCTCTTGAGGTTACGATAGTAGCGGTTGATGTCGTATCCCGCTTCCTGAAACACTCTTATGGCTGCAGGATGCATGATACCCTCGGTGATATGACCGGTGGTGGAAGTGAATTGTTCGGCCAACTCACGTATTTTTTCGTCTGTCTTCGCTCGCGATTCCTTTAATTCGGCGATTCCACGACTCGTCTCTTTTACTATTCGATCGGTTTCCTGCATTCTTCGATCGGTTTCCTGCATTCTTCGATCGGTTTCCTGCATTCTTCGGTCGGTTTCCTGCATCTGTATTGAGGTCTCTTTTATCATTTCTTTGATTTCTGCCCAAGAGAGGTCACCCTGTTGCTGCGGTATTACTGATGTATTCATAGTTATTGTGTTTTATTTTTCTCGTATAAATCGATGCAAAAATACAAAATTATTTGATATAAAACATAACTATTGGAAAATTTATTTTGAAAAATTATTAATTTATATTGAAAAATCAATATGCGTTCAAATTTATATTGCGGCAACAGAAAAAAAAAACACCGAACTCGTTGAAATTCGGTGCTTTCGCTTTGCGCTCCCTCTAGGACTTGAACCTAGGACCCTCTGATTAACAGTCAGATGCTCTAACCGACTGAGCTAAGGAAGCAAGGTGTCCTTCACGTCTCCGTTTTTGACGATGCAAAAATACTATTTTTTTTCTTTCGTTCGACAATTTTTTTCTTTTTTCTTTTTTTTGTAATTTTGCATCGGATTTCAATCTGAAATTTTTTATAAAATATTGAAATTCAGCAATGTAAAAAAATGAGTAAAAAAGACTAAAAACAAAATATCATGTCAATTACTGGAAAAAGCTTATTGGAAGAACTTAAAAATTTCGTATTTATCACCATCGGTTTGGCACTTTTTGCATTCGGATGGACTGCTTTTATGATACCTCACGAACTGACCGGCGGTGGGGTGAGCGGTATCGGTGCTATCCTCTATTTTGCCTTGAAGATTCCCGTGGGTATCTCTACTTTGGTGTTGAACCTGATTTTAGTCGCCATCGCATGGAAGGTGCTGGGAAAGAAATTCTGCGTGAATACCATCATCTGTTCTGTGATTTTGTCGGTGTTTATGGCTATCGGTCAGGCGATTTTCACCGCTCCGCTGGTGGAAGACAAGTTCATGTGCACCCTGATAGGCGCTACTGTGTCGGCTTTCGGTGTGGGCATGGCCATCAACTGGGGCGGCAATACAGGTGGTACCGACATCATTGCGCTGATGGTTGGCAAATATCGCAATATCTCATACGGTAGGATTTCGTTCTATTCTAATATTCTTATTGTGGGTTCTTCTTATTTTATTGTCCAGTCGCTCGAAAAATTGGTCTATAGTATGGTGGTGATGTTTGTTTATATGGTGGTGTCGGATGTGGTTATCGATGGTTATAAGCAAAGCTATCAGATTATGGTTTTTTCGAAAAAGAACAAGGAGATTGCGGAGCGTATCAATAAGGAAATCCATCGTGGCGCCACTTTTATCAAGGCCACAGGTTCATACACCATGGAGGAAAGCGAGATTCTGCTTATTATTGCTCACCGTACCGACAAAGTGTTAATTACGCGTATTATCAAGGAAATTGATGATACATCATTTATCAGTATATCAAAAACATACGGTGTGTTTGGAAAGAATTTTGACCGATTGAAGATATAACGATATGTATCTCAATAAATTTATGTAATTTTGCAAACTTTTAAAAACGTGGGAATAAGATTCGTCTAAACTTCTTAACGCCTTCACGTTTTAACGTTTAATCAACTATAACATTATAAATATCAACTTATTATGGAAAAAATTAAAATAGGAATCAACGGTTTCGGCCGTATCGGAAGTCTGGTGCTGGA
>CACXXY010000081.1 GCA_902771655.1 uncultured Bacteroidota bacterium
CATATATATATCAACATTGCGGGTCGCAGAATACCACGAGCCTTTGAACGTGATACTGTAGATAGTCCCCGCCCGGCCAATTTCCGCTGCCGTGTAGATCTGCTCCGACAGGGAATAGTTTGCCGCGGTGTATGTCGGCAATGCACTATTAAAAAAATTATGGTTGCCGTTGCTGATTTCCACGATGTCTTGCGCCTTGAGCGCGACCGGCAGAAGGAATAGCACGGCCATTACAAATAAAAGTAAATTTTTTTTCATATCTTGTTTTTTTATTGATTTTTGTATTTGGGAATATATTTGATTTTGTTTGTTTTTGAATGATAATACTCTAATATTTAATTGTAATTGCAAATCTACATATTATTCTGAAAAAAACAAATTTTTTTTGTTCTTTTTTTTATTGAAATTTTTAGGTGATGGATTTTCATTTTTTGTAAATTTGCAGCATCCTTTTTCGAAAATAAAAAAATAAGATTGGTAATAACAAACAAAATTTGTTATAAGGAACTGAAAAATAATCAATTAAATTAATTTGTATTATGGATTTAAGTAAAATTATCACCATGCTCACCGGAAATGAAATGGTAGGTGAAATCAGTAAAAACATGAATATTGACAGCTCGAAAATCATGTCTGTGATTCAGGCTGCGATTCCCCAGTTTTTGGGTGCTATGCAGAGAAACTCTTCTACTGCATCAGGTGCTGCAGCTTTGACACAGGCATTGGGTAACCATGCTGGTCAGTCATTTGCTTTGGATCTCGAAGATGGTAAGAAAATCCTGTCGAAGGTTTTCGGTGGGAATCTGGGCTCGGTGATTACGAAGTTAGGCAAGCAGACGGGAACTTCCAATGATCAGGTTTCTGGCATCTTGGCTTCTATTGCACCATATCTGCTATCAATTTTGGGCAGCAACAAAGGCGCTGGCAATATCGGAGACGTGCTGGGCTCATTACTGGGTGGTGCTTCCAATTCGGGTTCAAGCACGGGCAGTGTGCTCGGAGGACTTTTCGGCAAACTCTTGAAGAAAAAATAATCCTTTCCATACGACAGCGAGCTGCCGCGGGCGTTCGTCGAAGGTATGCAAGGGCGAGATTGGAGATCTCTTCGCTGCCGCGGGCGTCCTTGCAATAAAAAGCATTGCTGCGCAATGTCATTTTGTTTCCAGACCTTTTTTACGTATGCAAGCACCCGACAAAGGTCTGGAAACAAAAAAGCAAGGCTTTCACCTTGCTTTTTATTGCGGAAAGGGCGAGATTCGAACTCGCGGTAGGGTTACCCCTACGACAGTTTAGCAAACTGTTGGTTTCAGCCACTCACCCACCTTTCCGTTTGGTTCATTTCTGAAATCGGCTGCAAAGATACAACTTTTTTTGATTCCGACAAGCAGGTGAGGACTATCTTTTTTACTTTTTTATTTGTTATTGTAAATCAGTGTTTTATGTTGCTTGTTAACTTTTTTTAATAGAACGGGAACGCCAAAATTGTACAATTCGGCTTATTTTGTCGTACTTTTGCAACTTAAACTTGAAAATTATGGAATTTACTGTTGCTCAAATTGCCGAAGTCATCTCCGCTACCATCGAGGGTGACGCTCAGGCAAAAATTAAAACCGTTTGCAAGATTGAAGCCGGTTTTGAAGGAGGACTGACTTTCCTGGCCAATCCTAAATACACTCATTATATTTATGAAACGAAGGCTACCGCCGCTATCGTCAACAACGATTTTGTGCCCGAGAAGCCAGTCCCATGCACTCTGCTGCGAGTGGAGAACTCTTATTTCGCCTTTGCCAAATTGCTGGATTTCTATAACCAAATGAAGAAAAACAGCAAGGTGGGTATCTCCAAAATGGCTTGCGTCGCCGAATCTGCCAAAATCGGACAGAACGTCTATATCGGCGAATTCGCCAGCATCGGCGAGAATGTGGTGGTTGGCGACAATACCAAAATTTTCCCGCATGTGTGCCTTGGCGACAACGTGAAAGTTGGCCATGACACGGTGTTGAACGCTGGCGTGAAAATCTATGCTGAGTGTGTGGTGGGCAACGACTGCATTATCCATGCGGGTACGGTCATCGGTGCCGATGGTTTCGGTTTCGCTGCCCAAAATGGCGAGTTTACCAAGGTCCCGCAGATTGGTAATGTGGTCATTGAGGATAATGTCGAAATAGGTGCCAATACTTGTATCGACCGTGCTACCATGGGTTCGACCATTATCCATAAAAATGCCAAAATCGACAATTTGGTGCAGATTGCCCACAATGTGGAAGTGGGAGAGGGTAGTGCCTTTGCCGCCCAGTCGGGTGTCTCCGGTTCCACCCATATCGGTAAGCATTGCATTTTTGCAGGTCAAGTTGGCGTCGCCGGACATATTACTATCGGTGACCAGACCATTGTGGCAGCCCAGTCAGGTGTCACCAACTCGCTGAAAGGCGGACAAGCCTATCTCGGCAGCCCTGCTATCCCCATCACCCAGGAACGCCGCCTCATCATTTACCGCAAGAAACTTCCTGAACTCTTCCAAAAAATTAGCAAATTAGATAATTAGTTAATTAGTTAATTAGTAAATGTGCTAATTATTAATGTGCAAATGTGCTAATTAAACTCCCCCTGCGTAGCACTCCCCTTGAGCGAAGCGAGACTCCCCTTGAGCACGAAGTGCGAAACTCCCCCAACTAAACTTATTAACTGTAACCTGTAACCTCATGAAAAACCACACCATCTCCACCTCCGTCAGCTTGTCAGGCAAAGGCCTGCACACAGGAAAACAAGTAAATGTAACGTTTAACCCCGCACCCGAACATACGGGTGTCGTATTCCGTCGTGTCGATTTGCCGGGACAGCCGATAGTTCACGCCATCGCTACCAATGTGTTCGACACTTCCCGTGGCACTTCCCTTAAGGAGAACAATGCCGAGGTGCGCACAGTGGAACATCTGATGGCCGCCCTTGCCGGACTGCAGATAGACAATGTCATTGTAGATATCGATGCCGAGGAAACGCCTATCCTGGACGGTAGTTCCCGCTTCTATGTGGAGGCTTTGCAAAAAGCAGGTGTCGTGGAACAAAAGCAGGAAAGAGAATATTTTGTGGTGACAGAACCCATGACTTTTTCTATTCCTGAAAAGCAGATAGAATTGCGTGCGGAACCCTTCGATGGCTTTGAACTGAAAGTGGATGTGGATTACGGTACAGCGGTTTTAGCTACACAGACAGCGGAGTTGAATGATATAAATAACTTTTATCCAGATATATACAATTGTAGAACCTTCGTTTTTCTGCATGAGTTGCAATTCCTGATCGCCAACAATTTGGTGAAGGGCGGTGATGTGGATAATGCCATTGTTTTTGTGGCGCAAATGCCGGAGCAGAAGGTCTTGGACCAGCTGAGTGCCTTCTTTAATCGTAAAAATCTGAAAGTCACAGAAAATGGTGTGCTGGACAACGTGGAGTTGCATCATCCCAACGAGCCGGCACGGCACAAACTCCTGGATTTGGTCGGTGACCTCTATCTGTTGGGCAAGCCTTTGAAAGGCCGCGTATATGCCAGTCATCCGGGACATTTCGCCAATACTGAATTTGCCAAGAAACTCTTATCCAAATAATTGATAAAACATCCAGCATGGTCACAAGAATAGCGCTTACCGGAGGCCCTTGCGCGGGCAAGTCAACCGTTCTGAAACGTATCAGACAGAAATACGAGGATAAAGGCTATGCTGTGTATCTGCTTCCCGAGTCGGCCACGCTTTTTATTGAGGCTGGCGCGGATTTTCTGACCAAGGACGCCAATTTGTCGTACATTACCGAAGAGTCTAAGTTGGAATTCCAGTTGCAGATGGAAAAAAGCATGACACGTATTGCGGAGGCCTGTGGAAAACCGGCTTTGCTTATCTGCGATCGTGGCACTATGGATACGGCAGCCTACATGGCTGCGGATGTGTGGCAGCATATCAAAGAGGATATTGGCCAGGATGAACACCAATTGCGCGATGAGCATTATGATGCGGTGCTGCATATCTGTACCGCCGCCAAGGGTGCTGAGGATTTCTACACCCTTTACAACAACAAGTGCCGCTCCGAGTCTGTCGAAGTGGCACGTGATGTGGATGATCGCATCTTGGCCGTATGGAAAGGTCACCCTTCTCTGCATATTATCCAGGCTGAAATCTGTTTTGAGGACAAAATCCAGCATGTGCTAAAAGTATTAGACGAAATCCTCTAATACAGAAAGGGCAAGTACCAAGACCTGCCCCTTCCATTTGGATAATCGAAACCAAGTAACTGTCAACTTTCAGTTTTCAGTTTTTTAGTATTTCATCATTGGCTCCAGCTCCTTGGCCTGGTCAATCATTTTTTGCAGTTCAGCAACAGCGGGAACACGGCCAACAAGATGTTTGGCCTCATTGATCTCGTTCATTTTGGCACACAAGTTTTCGGCTGAGCGGTGGCGGAACTCTTTCACGGTGTCAACACCGGCAGCTTCCAACAATTCGGAAAACTGAGGACCAACACCGTTGACACGCATCAGGTCGGCATGATTGCACCAAGTGAGAATGAGTTTGGAAGAAATACCGGTTTTTTCAGCCAATTCGGCGCGACCAGCGGGTTTCTTGCCTTTTTCCAATAATTCTTCAACAGTGTTGATACCAATAGCGGTTAATTTGGCCGCATAGACATCGCCAATGCCTTCTACATCGATGATTTTGTAACTCATAGGAATTTTATTTTAAAGGGTTTTTGAATAGGCAAAAATACAAATTAATTAGCAAATTAGCAAACAAATAAAACTGAAAACTGAAAGTTGAAAACTGAAAACTGAAAGTTGAAAACTGAAAACTGAAAACTGAAAGAATGATAACTCCCTAAGCTCTGAACTTTGAACTTTGAATTTTGAATTTTGAATTTTGAATCTGATACCTAATACCTAATACCTAATACCTGACACCTATTAATTATTAATTGTAAATTATTAATTATAAATTACTTCCCGCTGTTCCTCTCCCAAAACACCCCATCGGCATAGCCTTGAATGCTAGTGTCTTGTTCGGCTTTCAGCAAGCGTTTGGCGGTCCAAAGACAGTACTCTCTGTTGATTTCCACCACACAGAAATGGCGTTTCAGCTTTTTGGCCACCACTGCTGTGGTGCCGCTGCCCGAAAATGGGTCGAAAATTCTATCTCCTTCTTTGCTTGAGGCGAGTATCAGCTTGGCATATAGCTTTTCAGGTTTCTGGGTAGGGTGGTCGGTGTTTTCGGGCATCGACCAGAAAGGCACACTGATATCGTCCCAAAAGTTTGAGGGACAGGTGTTTCTGTAATTTCCGCTGTCGGTTTCCTCCCAGTCTTTGGGTAACCCTTTGTCGCGATAAGGGGCGAGCACTTTGCGCCTCATCATTACGGCCTCAATATTAAAGTAATAATGCTTTGGGTCTTTGACCGCAAACCAAATGTCCTCCATGCTGTTTTTCCAGTTGGCTTTGGCCCCGCGTCCTTTCTCCCTTTGCCAGGTGATGCGATTGATGATGCTAAGCCGTTCCTCTATCACTCTTTGCATGGAAGAGGAACATTTCCAGTCGCCGCAAAGATACAAGGAACCGTCTTTTTTCAGTTTGTCACATACTTTGTAAAACCAGCTTCGCAGATAATCCTCGTATGCGTCGGCATCCATCGACGAGAATTTTTTTCCATGAAAATTCTTATCAAGATTATAAGGCGGGTCAATAATGATTAAATCAAAGTATTCATCAGGAATATAATCTATGCAGTTGAACAAATCCTCGTTGAGGATAAGGTCGTCAAAAGACCCTTTCTGAATGGTATTAGCCCTGACGATAAATCTCTCTAACAGAGAAATTTCATCATCACCGATGATCAAAGTCCGGTTTCTTCCAGCACGAGTCTTCAAAATAGTTAATAGTTAATAGTTGATAGTTGATAGTTGATAGTTGATAGTTGATAGTTGATAGTTTTCAGTTTTCAACTTGCAAAGATACATTTTTTATTGAATTTCACGTAAAAAAAAACGGGGTGGCGAACCACCCCGTCTCATTTCTTAATTAACGAATTTGCTAATTAACTAATTATCTCAAATTTTACTATTCACCCCAGATACATCTGATACTGTAGCCGTTGCAACGTGAATTGTTGTTGGTGACAATCTTCTCGCAGATGTAGTCGATCATGGCACCGGTTGCAAGGTCATATACAGGATGACAGGTCCAATAGTATGAGTTACCCATCATGGACTCGAAGCGGCCGGTCGAGCAGTTATACATACCGCCAGGCAGCGAGTTGAAGCCGGTGGCGTTGGTGTTGGCCACTCCATTAACTCTGATCCAGTATTCGGTAGATCTAAGATCGGTAGTAGGATAGATGTTCAATTCATCGTATTCCTCATCCGAAGGCAGATACCAGCCGTCAGGACAGATACCCTGGATGTGGTTGCCAGACTGGTAAGCTCTTTCCACAGAGTCAACGGAGCCGTATCTTGCGGTGTCAGCAGCGGAGTACCAATTGTACAAGTGGCCGAAGATGCTGACATTCGTTGCCACATCAGGATATTCGTAGGAGTAGTAATCCATCACATCGTCGATGTCACGTCCATCGCTGTACTTGGTGGACACCAAGTTCTCGGTAGTCCAGCACTTGCATCCACTGCCCAGACGGACAGACGGATAGCTGTTACCCTCGAAGTCAACCGCATCAGGACAAGCCTGGAAGCTGACCTTGATGATCTGGTCGCAGGTGACGCTGTCGCCGCACATGCCCTTGGCCACCCAAGTGACAGTGGTTTCGCCGACTTCGTATATATGGTCAGCTGGAGCATTGTTATAGATGGTCACATCTGCCATATCCATGCCAGCGGGAGCCACAAAGTTTGGTGTGCCGATATCCATGAGAGTAATGTTGCAACCGCTGTGTTTGATTACCGTGTCAATGTTGTTGGGACATTCAAATACGGTGGTTGTGGTAATTACCGGACGCTCAACGATGGAGAATGTAGCGGTGGCTGTGAGTCCGAGGGCATCGGTTGCCGTTACTGTGTAACTGTCGGGACTCAATGTGTTGAGGATAATTTCACCTTCGGTATGACCGGTATTGTTATAACCGGTATTGTCACCCACAATACTGTACTCGTAGCGGTCAGGACTTACATATTTACCACCTTCTATGGTGATGGTTGCTGTACCGTCGTTAGATCCCGGGCAGATGCGTCCACCATTCACCACTTCACAAGAAACCGTAAATGTATCAACAATAGACAAGGTGCCGCTAACTGGCAAAGCGAAGGTATAGCAGTTTGTCACATCCTGCGTATAGCTTGCAAGACCTCTTCTGTTGAAGTTCACATTGCGGAGCACCTGATAACTTACCACGCGGTTCAGCGAGTCACCGATTTCGGTAATTGTGCCCACAATCTCGGCTACCAAGGTATCACCCTCAACCAAAATGTCGGCAGGAGTATAAGTGAAGCCGTCGTTAGTCAACGGTGTGCCGTCATAGTACTTGCTGGCGCTATTGGCGGTGATGGTGATTTCGGTAACGATAGGAGTGATTTCCAAGGTTCCGGTGTCGGTGGTCACAGAAGGATAATCAGCTTCATTGTCCAGAGTGTAGCTGAAGCTGTTGGGTACAGGTGTCGGAGTGAAATAAATCACTTCTGCAGTTGCGTCAGGAGTAATGGTCAATATATCTCCGGTACCTGGCATGGTGAAGACCTTGCCATCGCTGCCTGCATCGGCTGTCAAGGTATCTAAGCCATAGACCACAGTATAAACCTCTTCTCTGTGGTACCATCCGTCGTAAGTCCAGCTATTGCTGTTGGAAGCGATGGTAATATCCTGAACAGTAGCCGGTAATACCATCAGATGCAAGGTGTAGGTGCTGTCGCAACCTAATGCGGTGTGGAAGACAGAGTCGATTATCAACTCACCTTCAGCAGACACGTCGATGTTTCTGAACATGTTGTCAGCGGTGGAGTAGGGGGCTCTGCTAGCATTGGTGGTATCATAAACCTCGAATTGATAGCTTGGGTTCACGGTCACATCGGCCTGAGCAAGCACGCTCATGTCGGAATTAATCTGTTCGGTAGTATAGACAGAGGCGAACCAACCATCATGCGGTTCATCATTATCATACCAATCACATAGCCATACGAGCGTGAGACTGTTACCTGTTGAGGTGATAGTAGTGGGTGCGGTACCAAAGTCATCACCTGCGTATTGGGCAATGATATTATCCTCTTCCAATTCTCCTTCCAATACAGCCAAGAATGATTCATTTCTTTCTCTGGAATTCAGATCACTATTGATACTGATTTCGTGCATGTTAATTGTCACATGTCCAGAGGCAGCCTTAAAGGTATGGTAATACATCACTCCCTCTCTGCTATAAGGAGCATTTGGACCACCTTCGTCAAAGAACAGCACACTGTCAATAGCGGTAAGGACGGTGGTGTCGGCATTGATGTCTTGAGTTAATCGCACTTCGTTGATCAACTTGTTTGGCATCGGATAAGCGGGACAAACCTCGTCGGTACCCACAGCCACATACATGAGGGTATCTTGCATCAGGTTGGGGATAGATACATGCGATATGTTGCCTGAGTAAACGGTATCAGCACCCAATACGCGCGACAGGTCGCTGCTGTACCACAGGAAATACTGCGGATTCTCCGTCAGGTTAGAGGTGGCCTCCAATTCGGCGTCATCACCCTGGCAGATAATCGTGCTGGTAGCATCTGTAATCGCATTGTAATCCATTGGCAGGTTGTTCTTCATGATAACTTGAGCATCGGCAAGATGTGATTCGGGATGCAAATCAGCGGTGACAACCATCTCGAAACCAGGCATAGGCAGGAGGTCAGTGCCATACATAATCCACCCGATAAATGCCACATTTCTAGAAGTAGTGTAAGAAATTTCATCGTTTATAGAACCCATTATCATCACACCTATGCTTCCTTCTCCGAGGTTTCCATTTTCATCTGGCTCTGCAATCACCAATTCAAGATCATCGTCTTCTTGATAAAGCTGAGCCATTGGAATTCTGAAGTTGAGGGTGGCACCGGGATAAGTCTCCATTTTCATGATAAGTATTCTTTCATCTTCCGGAATAGTATAGTCACCATCTTTTCCACCATCATCATAAATCACGACACTGTCGGTCGCCCCTACAAAAATGGTATGACCATTCATGTCGGCGTCGAAAATATATTCGCGGAAATTGTTGTGGATTTTAACGGGGCGAAGTGTACAGGTGGTGTCATTGCTTGCTATCACATGGTAAATGGCGTTGCCCACTTGTCCAGGGATATAGAAGTTGCTTGAGCCTGAAGCTATGGTGTCCTCAAACAAAATGCTGCTCAAGTCATCATTATACCAAGTATAATATTGTGGATATGCGATATCAGTGGATGCAGTCAACATGGCGGGGCTGCCAATACATACTGTATCATTGGTCGTGGTCACCGTATTCACACTATTGTTGATTTCCACTGCCACATTAGCCTGGGCCATCTTGGAAAGTACTGCTGAGTTCACCACATTGATATTGGTCACAGTTCCTCTCCAGTAAGCGGTTGATCTGTTGCTTGACTTGGACCCCATGTCAATATGCAAACTGTTGCTCAAAGAAGTGATGGTAACATCATGGTACACGTCCTCCCCGATTTCCATAAAATCGATATCATAGCCATCATCTATAAATTCCATATAAGTTTCATAGGAGAGCTCAATCTCGTCGAAATGAATTTGAATCAAGCCGCTTTCAGCAGTGAAAAAGTAATTCATATCCAAAGAACTATTGTTACTTCCTTGCAAAATACCATCACTGAAG
>CACXXY010000082.1 GCA_902771655.1 uncultured Bacteroidota bacterium
CGTTTTCATCCCCGTTAACCATCGATCCCACCCAAGCGCTCTGGATTGTATTGTACAACACAGGAGTGGACTACCCCGCTGCGGCAAGCACGTATGCCGGCAACCCTGACGGCTCCTGGGTGTCGTTGAATGGCAATGATTGGAATTCAATCTGTAACTATGACTATAATTTAACTTGGATGATTCGACCAGTGCTTTCGGCGGCTTCTACACCGCAAACATACACCATTACGGCAATATCTTCGAACGATGCTATGGGAACAGTTTATGGCGGGGGTCCATATACCGCCGGCACTACAGTCCAACTTACTGCCAATGCTGCCCCCAATCATCATTTTGTCAGTTGGAATGATGGAAATACCAGCAATCCTCGTTATATTACAGTAACAGGAAATGCTACCTATATCGCCACTTTCGCCGTTGACCAGTATCAAATTAACGTGTTAAGCGGAAACGACGCTATGGGTACGGTGACTGGTGGAGGTCTGTGTGATTATGGTTCAGTGGTCCAAATTCAGGCCTATCCGTCTGCAGGTTATGAATTTGTTTATTGGAATGATGGAAACACAAACAATCCAAGAGATATCACGGTAACAGGAAATGCGACCTACGTGGCCAATTTCCAACCCACAGTGGGAATTGATGATAACAATTTGTCCGCTGTCAGTGTATATAGCCATGACCATCAGATTGTAGTATGTCATGCAGAAGGTAAGAGTATAGAGATTTATGATGTGCTGGGCAAACTTGTCGCATACGATACTCAGAACAGCCAAGAATTACGCCAATTTACCATCTCCACCAAAGGCATTTATTTGGTGAGGGTAGGAGAGGCCTTCTTCAAGAAGGTTATTGTTAAATAACGTAGAGACGGTACCATGCTCCGTCTCAAAAAAAATTTCCCTTCTATTAGAAGGGGTGCCCGAAGTGAAGGGTAGTGACTAAATGTACTTTCCCTAAAAATGTAAGGCTGCCACAATGTGACAGCCCTACATTTTATTCAGTAACAATTATCAATTATTAATTGTGCATTGTTAATTGTGCATTGTGCATTGTGCATTGTCAATTCTCCCTCACCACGCTTTCTCCGGCTTGGATAATGGCGATGAAGTCCTCGGCTTTCAATGATGCGCCACCAATCAAACCACCGTCAACATCTTCCTGCATGAACAGGTCGGCGGCATTTTTGGCATTGCAACTGCCACCATACAGAATGTAGGTATTGTAGGCCATTTCGGTGCCGTATTTTTTCTCTACTAACGAGCGGATGAATGCGTGCATTTCTTCGGCTTGGGCAGGTGTTGCGGTTTCGCCTGTGCCAATAGCCCATACAGGTTCGTAGGCAATGATAACTCGTTCGAATTCGGCTGGCTGTAATCCGAATAAGGCTTCCTCTATTTGTTGCTGGACCACTTGGGTATGCTTTCCTGCTTTGCGCTCCTCCAGCAATTCACCACAGCAAACAATGGGAACGATGTCATTCTCAAGTAAAAGTTTGATTTTCTGGGCGATAGTGGCGTTGGTCTCCCCAAAATATTTTCTTCTTTCAGAATGTCCCACAATGCAGAATTCCACACCCATAGAGGCTAACATCTCTGCGGAAATCTCGCCGGTGTATGCGCCACTTGCATGTTCGCTGCAGTTCTGGGCACCAGCATAAAACTGGCTTTCCTCTTCTTCAGCAATATCGGTAATCAATTCCATATAGACAAAAGGAGGACAAAGCACCACTTCTGTCTGTAGCTTCATGTCCTTTAATCCGTTTTGAATATCTAAAATCAAGTCCTGCGCATCGTCGAAAGACTTGTTCATTTTCCAGTTTCCTACAACTAACTTGGGTTTCATAGTTTTATTATTAATTATGTTTTTTGACGGGTACAAATATATATTCGCAACATAGGATGACAAGGCTGCTGAATACAGTGTTTCCTATGATGACCAATATGGTTTTCCAGAAGTGTCTGAAGGTGAAAGTCTCTAACATTACCGCTTCAAGTTGGTGTGCAAAGACCAAAATGACAGTATAGGCAAGTAGCCAACGGAATTCTTTGATACCTGGCATGGGTTTGTCGGTAACATTGTCGGTTTTGCGGCCATTAAGGGCAATGACAAGATAAGGGCGGATAAACATCATCAGTGTGCAGGCGGATGCATGAATGCCATACGTCATGGTGAACATGTCGATGATGAAGCCTGTGACAAAACCTATGATATACTGTATCCAGCGTGGCACTTCGAAAGGCAGCATCAACAAGGCCAAGAGATAAAGATATGCGTTGACACAGCCGAACAGATGAATGTAATTCAACACGAAAATCTGGGCGATAATCACCAGAAAAAAGCGTAATATGTTGGCTGTGACGTTATTCATCGTCCTTGAAATTGCTTTTGAGTTCGTTAATCTCAGAAGTATAGATATTGCGAATCAGATATACTGTGTTGATATTGCTGAAATTGGTAGCCAAGCGTATTTTGATGGTGAGAAAGCTACTATGTCCGGAGTCTTCCACGTCTGATACGATACCAACAAGTACATTGTTCGGGAATATGTTGGAGAAACCACTTGTGATAACAGTATCTCCAACATCTACAGGAACATGTTGAGGAATATCATACAGTTGGGCATACCGGGCGTTGATACCATCCCATAGAACGGTGCCTATCTGATTGGCTGGTAGTAATTTGGCGCTGATACGGGCGTCGGGGTGCAAAATGGAAATGACTGAAGCAAAGTGTTCTGTCACATCACTGACTACACCACACACGCCATTGGCTGACATAACGGCCATGTCTGTGGTGATTCCTTCGGCACGTCCTTTGTCAATAATGATATAGTTGTGCGTTTTGTCCGTGGTTTTATAGACAATATTGGCGTATGAATAGTCGTATAATCTCATTTTCTTCAATCCGAGGCTGTCTTCCTGCTGATAGGCAGTATAAACAGAATCATCTTGGATGACGAAAGCGTTGTCACGCTCATTCAGCAGCTCAATATTTTGCAGCACCAGTTGTTCGTTCTCTTTTTCAAGAGAAAAATGCCGCACAACATTATACCATGCTTCGTTGATGGGTGAAACAATGGTTTGACATATATTGGATATGGCGAAGCTGGTGTATCTCACGCTCTTGGAAATCATAATGATACACAATATCTGTAAAATCACAAAAAGGAATAAGTGGAAATTCCGTTTAAGAAATTCAGACAGGTTGTTCATTATGAATCAGATGTATGTTCTGTAGAACTATTTGTTTTGTTCAGCGTATTCGCGGCCGGCTTTCAGACAGGCGATGTTGACGTTGACAACATCCTCGCCTTTGCGGGCGAAGTTCTCTCTCACAGCGGCTTCAATCTCTTCGAAAGGCAGCTGCAGATAGGGAGAAGCGGCTCCTAAGATAACCATGTTGGCGGAACGGGCGGAACCCAAATCCTTGGCGATTTTGTCGGCATCGATGACCACCTTGTTGGGCAGTTTGCCCAGTTCGGCGTTCAGTTTGTCGAAATCCGGATAGTTGGGTATGTTGACAAAGGGTTCGCTATTGGTGATGAGCCAACCTGTCTCTTTGTTCAACCATGGCAGGTAGCGCAAAGACTCCATCGGTTCCACTGAAATGATGAGGTCTGCTTTGCCCATGGGAATCAAGTCTGAGGCGATTTCCTGGTCTGAAAGGCGGAAATGTGACTGCACGTCACCACCGCGCTGGCTCATGCCGTGAACCTCGGCTTGTTTCATGAACATTCCTCTTTTGACGGCCGCATGGCCTACGATGGTGGCGATGGAGAGGATACCCTGACCGCCTACGCCTGCTAAAATTATATCGATTTTCATTATTTTTGTTTTTTAGATGGGGCAGACCTGCGTGTCAGCCCTTGTGTTTTTATTTTTTTCTTGTAGAGACGCGATTAATCGCGTCTCTACCTTGTGTGATTGGTTATTTTTATAGAGACGGGGCATGCCCCGTCTCTACGGATTATTTCTTCGCGGCCTGCTGTTTTTTCATGCGGCGGCTGAGGGTCTGGATACATTCACGGGTTGGAATGATGACGGAAACACCTTCGTATTCCAACTCTTTTTCGATGATTTTGACATTCTCTTCCAGCTGGTTGGGCAGGGGTTTGATGCGGTGGATATGGTCTTCCTTGACACCGAGGCCCTTGCAGATTTCGCCCAGAACGCCCAGTGCGTGAGAATCCTGACCACCGGTCATACCCGTGGTGCTGTTGTCGAGAATCATCACGGTAACGGGAGTGTTCTCATATACGCAGTCTAACAGGGAGGTCATACCGCTGTGGGTGAAGGTGGAGTCACCGATCACGGCCAAGCAGGGACGAACGCCGGCGTCGGCGGCACCTTTGGCCATGGTGATGGAAGCGCCCATATCGACGGTGGTGTAGATGGCGTTATAGGGAGGAAGTGCGCCCAGTGTGTAGCAACCGATGTCGGCGAACACTTTGCCCTTGCCGTATTTCTCCATGGCGCGGTTGATGGCATTGTATGAGTCGATGTGGGGGCAGCCCTGGCACAAGGCGGGTGGTCTGGGTACCACGAGTTCGGGAACGGGAGCTCCGTATGAGTCGGGCATGCCTAAGGCTTTGGCCAGCAGATTCGGGTTCAACTCGCCGTCGCGGGGCAGGGCTCCGCTCAAGCGGCCGATGATGTTGCCGGTGCGGTTCAGCAGTCCGCGCACTTGTTCCTCGATGAAAGGATAACCTTCCTCAGCCACCAGTACGGTCTCGCATTCGTCAACCATTTTGGCCACCAGTTTGGAAGGCACAGGGTATTGTGAAATCTTCAGTACAGGATAGGGGCACTGCTGGTTTTCGAAATTCTCCATCAGGTAGTTGTAGGCGATACCAGAGGCGATGATACCCAATTTCTTGTTGCTTCCTTCAATATATTTATTGAAAGGAGAGTTGCATGCTTCGTCTTCAAAAGCCTCCTGTTTGCTCAGCAGGTTGCGGTAATGCACTCTGGCGTTGGCGGGCAGCAGGATGAACTGTTTCGGGTTTTCCTCGAGGTGCAGGGGGTTCTGCGGGCGTTCGGCTTTGCGTTCCACACCGGCGCGGGAGTGGGAGAGGCGTGTGGTCAGACGGATCAGCACGGGAGTGCGGTATTTCTCTGAAAAGTCAAAAGCGGCGTAGGTGATGTCGTAGGCCTCCTGTTGGTTGGAGGGCTCGAATGACGGAATCAGCGCGAATTTGGCGTAATAACGTGAGTCTTGCTCGTCCTGGGAGGAGTGCATTGACGGGTCGTCGGCCACTACCACCACCAAGCCACCGTTGGCGCCGGTGATGGAGGAGTTCATGAACGGGTCAGCGGCCACATTGAGGCCCACGTGTTTCATGCAAACCATGGCGCGCTTGCCGGCGTATGACATGCCGATGGCTGACTCCATGGCTGTCTTCTCGTTGCCAGCCCAGATGCTGTGCACCTCGCCTGCTTTGCCTTGTTTGGATTCCTGGATAAATTCGGTGATTTCGGTAGATGGAGTGCCGGGATATGCATAAACTCCGGATAAGCCTGCGTCTAACGCTGCCTGAGCGACGGCTTCATCTCCTAAAAAAAGTACTTTTGACATGGTGATAAGATCTTATTATTGTGATTATTAACTCGTTAGCTTTTGCCAGTACATTCTACAAATATACAAAATATTTTAATTGGCAAGCTATTTTAATGAGCAAATTAGCAAATATAAAAAAAGTAGAGACGCAAAATCTTGCGTCTCTACAAACAAATGAATTATGAAAAGATTTACTGATTAGCGCACAACAGAGAATTTCTTGTTGATAACGCCGTTTTCAGTGTTTATTCTCATCATGTACATGCCGTTGCTCAGGTTAGCGGTGCTGATAACGGTTTGGGTTCCGTTAGCGGTGAAGTCACCAACTTTCTGGCCTGCGATAGTGTAAACCTCTACATTGCTGATGTTGGAGGTGGCGTTAACATTGATCACATTGTTGGCGGGGTTCGGATAAACGCTGATGGTGTTTTCATCTACCTTGTTGATGCCAGTACCTTCACCTACATAAATGTCATCGAGGTTGAGCCAGAACATGTCGGTGCAGTTGAAATGACGGAAAGCGATGTGGACATTCTGTCCAGTGTATGCGGAAAGGTCAACAACTTTCTGTTTCCATGCGCCTTGTACTCTTGGACCACCGTTGGCATCCATGGTTTCCTCATATAACATAGTGAAATCGGCAACATCGGTTCCTGTAGTGGAGATATATACACCATAGTGCTCACCAGCGTATGATGCGTCTTGTGCGTTAATCCAGAAACTAAGGTTAGCATTGGTGCTCAGGTTGATGGCGGGTGTTACTAGCCAGTTGTCAGGATGCAAGGCAGCACCGTCGTAGGAAGCAGATGAAATACAGAGGTCGCCTTCTCCTCCATGACCTGTGAATGTTTTTTTCTGCCAGTTGTGACCATCACCGTCAGCGTCAATCATAACCCAGCATTCGTCTAACTCGCTTTGGAAATCCTCAACAAAAGGCAGTGTTGCGGCAGTTGAGCAGTCTATAGCATGACCTGTCAGGTTGATAGTTACTGAAGTAGCTCCTGTTGAAGCCAAAGTAACATTGCCGGTGTGAGTGCCTACTGCGGTGGGAGCATAACGTACATACAAGTTGCCGCCAGCTGCAGGAATAGTAGCTGTTGCGCCGAAAGTGGAGTTGTCAGCGGAAACTTCAAATGGAGCAGTGGTGGTGGCTGTGATGTCTGTAGTCAGTACAACACCAGTAATGTTTATGGTGTTTACACTGGTGGCATTGATTGATACAGTACCGAAATCAATGTTGGTTGTTGCTGTATAGATTTCGGCTGATGATGCTTCAGTTAAAATAATATTGTTCAAGAAAATATAGTCACTGTAGAAGAAGTATGAACCAAGTGCGGTCACTTCAAATGCAACATATTTGGTTCCGGCTGGCAGAATACTTGTGTAGGTGGTGAAACCGTTACCGTCGTTTACGGTAATATTGTCAATCCAAGTAAAACTGTTGAGTTCGTCTGTGGTTGAAGAATAACCAACGCGGAAAGTGCTGGAAGCGTAGGTGGACAGATAGTGCGCATAATCAAAGCTGAGGTGCATTGCTGATGTGCTGTGGATTTCAGGAGTAATAAGGTAATCAAGACCACCTATGGCTATACCAAAATCTTGGGTTGTCGTATCAATATTAACCACTAAGAAGTTGTTGGGATCGTTATAGCCCCAGCAGGTAGGCGGAACGATACGATCGTCGAAGGTATAGGTGAAAGGAAGACTTTCAATACCACCGGAGCAATCAACTGCAACGCCTGATAAGGTGATGGTAGCTGAATAAGAAGTTGATGCGATTTGGATGATGGCGTTATCTGTTCCTTCAACAGTAGGTTCATATTTAATGTAGATGGTGTCCTCGACTGACAAGGTGGGATTAGCGGGAATAGTGGCTGTGGTAGCATAACTTGTGCCGTCCAATGAAATGCTGTATGGAGAGGTGGTTGTCAGTGCGAAAGCTTCGTTGACATTGACACTGTGGATGATGGCAATTGCATAATATGGATTGCCGATTGAAACAGAACCAAAATCGATTTCTGTGGGTGTGACATCAAAAGAGGCTGCTACATCGTCATTAACGGTGAAGTTGGTGATATATAATCTGAACATGTTAGCATCTGATTCTACTTTAATACCAATTTGTACAGCAGTTCCTGCGTAGGAGCTTAAATTAACATATTGGGTTCCCCAATCGGTGTTTGTTACGGTTTGTGTGGGAACAACCTGAGTTGCGTTAGCATAGGTTTGTCCTGTGGTGATAACATAAACAGAATATTTTTCAGGATAAGATGAACCTGCCACCCTGTAATCAAATGATGCGACACCACCTGTTGCGGGAACATTAAGAATGGGGGAAATCAGCCAGTCGTTAGCGGGATTGTCTGCCAAGTAGCCATACGAAGCGTATCCATTTTCAGTGTTAAAAACAATTTCGCCATAGCCTTCTTCAGCATCGTTGGCAACATCAACAGTTGTCCAGCACTGTATAACCGCATCATTGTCGAAGTTGCAAGTGTAAGGCCAAGGAGTGTTGGAACAGTCAAGTCCCGAACCTGTTAAACTAATGGTAACGTTGTTTACACCTGTGCTAGATAATGTTACTGTGCCGCTGTCAGTGCCAGCAGTGGTGGGGGTGTATTTCACATACAAGGTGCCGCCAGCCTGGGCTATGGTTGCGGTGGTTCCGTAGGTGGTGCCGTCGGCAGACACTTCAAAAGGAGCTGCAGTGGTGGCAGTGATACCTGCGGTAAGGTTGTATGCGGTAATATTAGCGGTGGAAACACTGTTTCCAGGCATACCTACAATGCCGAAATCAATGGCAGTGGGCACTACGGTAATAGTGGGGTTAGTGGGTAGTGCAAAAATTTCCACATCGTCAATGTTCAGCATGAACATATCAGAGGTGATGTGGTGACGGAAAGCGATATAAACAGTTTGTCCTGTATATGCTGATAAATCAACGCTTTTCTGTGTATAAGTGTCGGTAGAAACACCCGTAAGCACAGCAGTGGTAGCTGTAAATGCTGCCACCGTATTGGAAGTGGCCACATAAACACTGTAGTTTTCTTCAGCATAACTGGGGTCTTGTCCAACTACCCAGAATGTCAATGTTGCATTGCTGGTGAGGTTGATAGCTGGGGTAATCAGCCAGTTGTCAGGGGTCAGAGCTCCTTCATCGCTATCCCAAGAAGCGGATGTAATACATCCACTTCCAGAATGGTAAGAGTAGTTTTCCGTAGTGGACATGGTGGGAAACCAGTTGAAGCCATCACCATCATTGTCAATGATGGTCCAACCTGTCGGTAAGGTTGCACTTTCAAAACCTTCTTGAAGTAAGAATTGCGCTTTGGCACAGAAAGCCATCAAAAATAGCGCAATAAACAAAGTAAAGATTTTTTTCATAATTGTTGTTTTTGGTTGATAATTAATGATATTTGGTTGTTTTTGGTTGTTTTCTTACATCTTTCATTTAAAAAGTAATGAACTGCAAAAATACATAAAATTTTTGAATAATTTGCAATCGCTTTTTTTTAAATATGTACTATGATAAAAATAGGGACGTTATTTATTGCGTCCACAAAAAAATGCAGAGACGCATAACCTTGCGTCTCTGCATGCAAATGAAATATGAAAAGATTAATGATTATCGGGCAACAGAGAATTTCTTGTTGATCACGCCATTCTCAGTGTTAATTTTCATCAGGTACATGCCAGCTGACAAGTTTTCTGTATTGATGGAGGCAGTTGTACCATTAGCGCTGAAGTCACCAACTTTCTGACCGGAAATGCTGTAAATCTCAACATTGTCGATGTTGGAGTTGGCATTTACGTTCACTACGTTGTTGGCAGGATTAGGATAAACACTGACTTCGTTGTTGCTGACTTCGGCAACAGAGGTTGTACCGCCAGAGATGACGACATCGTCAATGAACAAAGCGAAAACATCAGTAGAGTTGCAGTTGATGGCAACATACTTTGTACCAGCAGGGATGTTGTAGGTGTATTCTGTCCATTCGGTTGTTCCAATAGATTCGGTGGCGATATTGCTAAAGCTGGAAATCTCATTGTTAGTGCTGGAAACCCAAATCTTCATGGTTTCTGCACCGTATTGGTCGGTTAATTCACGGGCATACAATGAAAGTGTACCATTGCTGGTGAATGAAAGAGCAGGAGAAATAATCCAG
>CACXXY010000083.1 GCA_902771655.1 uncultured Bacteroidota bacterium
CTTCCAAAAACCTTACCGCGACAAAGAGGTGACCGTATTGGTGGGCAACGACAAACTCAACAACCAGCACTATTTCGACCTCAATGATCTGATGAAGAGGAACCAAAGTGCAAGGGGCCAAATGGCTATTGACAACGACTATAACAATATCCGGCAGAACCTTTGGCTTGCCACCGACTTGACTTACAAAACCAATGCCGAGAGACTGGAAGCCAAGAAGGCCGCCATACAGCAGCAGAATCTTCCACAGCGACAGCTGGATATGAAAGACAGAAGCGGGGTGGTCAGCAAAAACTACCTGGAAGAGCTGCCGCATACCCCCATTGATAAAATGAATGTGGAAAACATGCTGTCAGAATTGTCGACACTCTTCGAACAATATCCTGATTTCATCAATTCGGGAGTTAATTTCTACGCTTATAACGCGGATGCCTATTACATGGATAGCGAAGGGCTGAAGTATAAACAGCCATTCAAGCTTGTTTGTCTCAATATTTATGCGGAAGCGCAAGCCCTCGATGGCGAACCCTTGGCCGATGCCTGCAATCTTTATGGAAAAGACTTTACACAGCTTCCTGATATGGAAGAGCTGAAAGCGCAAATCAAAGCTTTTGCCGACCGTCTGGAGGCACTGCGCAAGGCTCCCGTCATCACAGAAAGTTACGATGGCCCTGTGATTTTCACTGATGAGGCCGCTGCCGTGCTCTTTGAGCAAAGTTTCTTCCAGAATGCTGATGGATTGATAGCATCCCGCAAACCCATTTTCTCCTCAACAGACGTGGCTCAGTATTATGGCGATTATGCTCCCAAAGACAATCCTACCGCCGCACTGATGAACAAAAAGGTGATTTCACGAGACCTGACTGTAGAAAGCCGTAACACATTGTTGCAATACAATGGAATTCCCCTTATCGGTAGCTATCAGCATGATGCCGAGGGAGTTGTCGCCGAAGACCAGCAATTGCTTATTGAAGATGGTGTGCTCCTGCAAATGCTCAGCGACCGTCAACCTGCCGAAAATGCCCCTTACAGCAATGGTCACCGCCGTTTAGCCCTGAACCGCTATAAACTTGGTACCTGTCTCGCTCCTGGTGTAGTCCAACTGAAAAGCAAAACAAAATCATCTTATAAACAACTGAAAAAGAAACTGATAAGCATGGCCAAAGCGGAAGATTACGACTACTGCTACATTATTACTAAAATCATTGGTGATGATTTGCAATATGCTTCTGGCATGGACAAGTACATAACTTCCAACGGCTACTTACATCCGCTGTATTGCTACCGTATCAAGGTCAAGACGGGAGAGGAAGAGCTGGTGCGCATGGTGAAAATGCCCGCACCCAGGCTTAAAAGTTTCAAGCACATCGTGTCGGTTTCTTCCGAACAACAAGTGTATAACACCCTAATAAACAACAGGTATAGCCGTTTCTATCCAGCATACGACTTCCAGCTTTATGGTGCTCCGTGCAGCTTTATTCTACCCAAGGCATTCCTCTTCGAAGAGATGGAAATCGACAATGACCCCGATGTCACGCTACAGAAAGAACCCTTTAGACCTAACCCTTTGAAAGACTAACCGTGCACCTTTTTGTCGCCATACCTGCCCTGAACGAACTGGACTACCTGCCCAAAACACTGCAAGCCCTTGAGAGGCAGCAGACTACGGTACCCTTTTCGGTTTATGTCTGTGTGAACCAGCCTGATTCATGGTGGGAGCAGGATGACAAAAAATCGATTTGCGACAACAACCGCCAGCTATTGTTCAAGCTTAGAAGAAGGCATTTCGCTTTCCCCTTGCATATCATAGACAAAAGCTCGCCTGGCAAGGGCTGGGACGACAAAAATTTCGGGGTGGGCTGGGCCCGCAAAACACTGTTCGACCACATCATGAATATAGCCGAACCGGAAGATGTTATGGTCAGCATGGATGCCGATACCGTTTTTGGAGAACAGTATCTTGACTCGATAGCACGGAATTTTGCTGTCCACCCGCAGCAACAGGTGGTTTCCGTGCCTTACTACCACCCATTGACAGATGACGACACAGCTAACAGAGCCATTTTGCGCTACGAGATTTATATGCGTAACTGCTTTTTGAACCTCTACCGCATCGGTTGTCCCTATAATTTTACCGCTATCGGTTCTGCCATCGCGGCAAAAATCATAGCATTGCAGAAAATCAACGGCATTACCCCCATGAAAAGCGGTGAGGATTTCTATCTGTTGCAAAAACTGCGGAAAATGGCTCCTATCAGCAACTGGAACGACGAGCTGGTCTATCCCGCTGCCCGTTTTTCCGACCGTGTGTTTTTCGGCACCGGTCCCGCCATGATCAAGGGCAGCGAAGGCCTGTGGGAAAGCTATCCCATCTACCATTATAGTATTTTTGATGAAGTAAAAAAAACATACGACCTCATCGACCAGTTATATACGGAAGATTTGACCACACCATTTATCGAATTCCTGAAAGAACAGTTCAAAACCGATGATTTGTGGGGGCCCTTGCGCAAAAACGTCAAGGATTTAGCCCACTTCCGACATGCTTTTCACGAAAAAGCCGACGGCCTGCGCGTGTTGCAGTTTCTGAAAGCGGAACAGGCAAAGCTGAACATCAGTGATGAGCAGTCCTTGCGCGACAACTGGCCATTGCTGACCCCACAACCCCTACCCGACTTTGCCACAGCTGATTTTTCTTTCTCCAACCTCACCACACCACAGCTGGCCGAGTTGAGAGAGATGTTGTTTGAGGAGGAAATGAAGAGACGGAGGAGTCAGTAATTAATAATTAATAGTTAATAGTTGATAGTTTTCAGTTTTTAACATTGGCACATTAGCACATTGATAATTAGCACATTAACAACTTTCAGTTTTCAACTTTCAACTTGATAAACACTGGCAGGTGGTCGCCGTAGCCGCCGATATAGCGCGGACCGAGGAAGGTGCGGAAAACCTTGTAGCCACCATATTTTTCGTCAGGCACCACCATGAAATCCTCCTTGAAAATATGTGCCTCGTTACCAACCACATGCACGCCCGCAACAGTGCTGTCCAGCAAGGCAGGAGACACGATAATCTGGTCAAGGCAACCCCAGAAATCCTCATGTTTGTGCGTGCCTATATTGTTCATTTTCAAAAATCTATACATCAAATTATACAACGATGCCGTATCAGTTTGCGCTCTATCGGAAGCCCCTAAAGTCCCACTCACACTCTCATCTGTCGGATAATCATTAAAATCGCCCATAATGATGACTTTAGCCGCTGGGTTCAGATTCAGCAACGAATCCACACAATGCCGCAACACCTGGGCATAATAATTCCGTTTGGGTACCGTAGCCCCGTAGCCGCCGTAGCGGGAAGTCCAATGATTGACGAAAAGGTATAAGCTGTCACCGCAATGGGTCTTCGCCACCACATACAAAATATCTCTGTTTTGGGTGGCAGGCTCAAAAGGAAACACTACAGCAATGGCCTCTTTGTGAATAATTTGCAAGCGATCCTTGCGATACAGTAATCCCGTTTCCACCCCACGCAGATAAGGCGAGTCGAAATGCACATAAGCATAATTAAACTTCTTCAGCGGAGAATGATAACAGAAACGCTGAAACACCTTGTCGTTCTCCACTTCCGCCATCGCCGCTATGTCTGGTGGCTCGCCCTCCCCCATGGCAATCAGCACCTTGGCAATATTATTCACCTTCTTCACATACTTGCCGTAAGTCCAATGATACAAGCCCTCCGGCGTGAAGTCATCGTCCCGAAACAGCGAATCATTGTCTGGATCATACAGATTCTCAACATTGTAAAAAGAAAACAAAAGATTACAACTGTCCCGCTGCGCCCATGCCTCAACACACAAAACCGACAGAATCAATAGCAACAATATTTTTCTCATTTTGAATTTCAAAATTATAAGACCACAAAAATACAAAAATATTTAATATAAAAATAGGTTATAATTATTTTATTAGTATTTATTTTTAACCATTAGAAAATATATGTTTATTTTACAATTCTCTTATAATTAACATATTGGCACATTAGCACATTGACACATTAGCACATTAACACATTGGCTAATTTGCTAATTAACTAATTTGCTAATTATTTTTCGTATTTTTGCATATTAAATTTGGATTGGAATGAAACTCTTTTTTCGACTTTTCCGGCATGTTTTCCCCTATAAGTTGGATATAGTTTTCATCCTGATTTTCAACTTTTTATACTCCATTTTCTCCATTTTCTCCCTCTCTATGGTGGTGCCTTTCCTCTCGGTTCTGTTTGGTCAGACGGAAGCGGTCACCGTCAAACCCGCCTTCGAATTGTCGGCGGATTTCATCATCAATACCTTCTACTATTACATGAGCCTCATCATTGCCGCCCATGGTCCCGTGGCCGCATTGGTCTATATTGCCGGCACGATGGTGGTGCTGTCCTTCCTGTCAAATTTATGCCGCTATATGGGCATGTATTTCTTAGCGGACATCCGTTGCGGCATCCTTAAACAGATTCGCAGTGAAATCTATCACCAGCTGCTCATTCTGCCGCTTTCGTTCTACTCAAAGCAACGCAAAGGCGACATTCTCAACCGTATGGGTGCCGATGTGCAGGAAGTGGAATGGTCCGTCATCAGCACCTTGCAATCCATCTGCCGCGACCCGTTTCTGATTGTGGTGTTTCTCTTCGCCCTTTTCAGCATTAGCGCCAAGCTCACCCTGATTGCTTTGGTTGTATTGCCCATCGCTGGCTATGTGATTGCCGTTATCGGCAAGAGCATCAAGCAAAAATCGGTCAAGGCACAACAATTGTTGGGCCATTTAAGCTCCATTTTTGAGGAGACTATCAGCGGCTTGAGAATCATCAAAGCCTACAACGCCATTGATTTCATGTCGGAAAAATTCAAAGATGAAAACCATGAGTTTTATCAGCTGAATAAGAAAATGTACAGAATCAACGAGTTAGGCTCGCCACTCATTGAATTTCTCAGTGTGGCAGCCCTGATGATGATACTCTTTTTAGGCGGAATTTTTGCCCCGGAAAGCATGTTCAGTGGCGGACTCTTTGTGATGTATATTTTAGTATTCGCACGTATCATTCCTCCCGCCAAAGCCTTGGTGACTTCAGTATATACCATTCAGAAAGGCATGGCTTCCGCAGAAAGAATATATGAAATCATTGATGGTGAAGAAATTATAGTAGAAGACAAAGAACCCGTACAACTGAAAGAATTCAAAGAAAGAATCGAATACCAGCATGTTGGATTCTCTTATAATGATCATCAAATCAATGGTCAATATGATGTGCTCAATGATGTGAATTTCTGCTTGGAGAAAGGAAAAACCATCGCTTTGGTAGGGGCTTCCGGTGCAGGAAAATCCACTTTAGTTGACCTACTGCCACGTTTCTATGATGTATCAGCAGGAGAAATCAAGCTGGATGGTATCAATATCAAAAGATATAAAATCAGTGATTTACGAGGTATTTTCGGCATTGTAAACCAGGATGTGATGTTGTTTAACGACACCGTTTTCAACAACATCACTTTCGGCATGGACAACAAGAGCAAGGAGGAAGTAATAGAAGCCGCCAAAATCGCCCAGGCACACGACTTTATCATGGAGCTGGAGAACGGCTACGACACTATTTTGGGCGACCGCGGCATGCGACTTTCCGGAGGACAGCGCCAGCGTATCAGCATCGCCCGTGCCTTACTGAGCAACCCGCAAATCCTCATCCTCGACGAGGCCACTTCCGCCCTCGACACCGAATCGGAATACCTGTTCCAGCAGGCGATTCAAGGTTTGCTGAAAGACCGCACCGCCGTTATCATCGCCCACCGCTTGTCAACAATACGCAATGCCGACCAAATTCTCTTTGTGAAAGACGGTCACATTAGCGAGCAGGGCACTCATGATGAACTGATGCAACAAAAAGGCGATTATTACCGTTTTTGTACCGTACAACTTATGAAAAATTAAAACTATTTAGATATGAGTATTTTAGAATTAATCTTCCTCTCAATTGCCTTGGCAATGGACTGCTTCGCAGTCAGTTTTTCAGCAGGCGGACTGCAAAAAGAACTCCGGCTGAGACACGCTTTGATTATCGGCTCCTTTTTCGGTCTGTTTCAAGGCTTTATGCCATTGATTGGCTATTTTGGCGGTCAAGCTGTCGTAAGCTACATCGAGCGTTTCGCCCATTGGATTGCCTTTGGCATCCTGTTGATAATCGGATTAAAAATGATGTTTGAAGCCCTTCGTCCTGAAAAGGGAGGCAAAGGCATCAACATTATGAAACCTACCACATTGTTGGTACTCTCCATTGCCACCAGCATCGATGCTTTGGCGGTCGGCTTCAGTTTTTCCATGTTAGATGTAAGAATCTGGATAGCCGTGCTGATTATCGGCTTCGGTTCCTTCCTGTTCTCGATAGGCGGTTTCTACATGGGCAAATTCCTGTCCCAACGTATCAAACCCACCTACGCTGAAGTATTAGGCGGTTTGATTCTCATCGGCATAGGTGTCAAGATTCTGATTGAGCACTTAAATTATTCGATTCATTTTTAACCAATTAAAACCTATACAAAATGTCAAAATTAGTAAAAATCTTAATCATTATCGGTATTCTCGCCGTGATAGTCTTTTGGGCTGTCGGAATTTACAACAACATGGTCAAATTGGACGAAGAGACGCAACAGGCCTGGGCACAGGTGGAAAATGCGTATCAGCGTCGTGCCGACCTCATTCCCAACTTGGTGAAGACCGTTCAAGGTGCTGCCGAGTACGAGAAAGGCACCCTGGAAGGTGTGATTGAAGCCCGTTCCAAAGCCACTTCCGTACAGGTGGATCCTTCCAAACTGACCGAAGAGAATATCGCCGCATTCCAGCAGGTACAAGACCAGTTGAGCTCAGCCCTCAGCCGTTTGATGGTTGTGGTGGAACGCTATCCTGAACTGAAAGCCAACCAGAACTTCCTGGAATTGCAGGCACAGTTGGAAGGCACAGAAAACCGCATTGCCGTAGAGCGCAAGAAATTCAACGAAGTGGTGCAGCAGTACAACACTACCATCCGTCGCTTCCCGAACAACATTTTCGCTGGCATGTTCAATTTCGACAAGAAAGGTTATTTCAAAGCTAAAGAAGGTGCTGATGAGGCTCCTGATGTAGAATTCAATTTTAATTAATGAAAAGAATCGTTCTATTCCTACTGACTCTCTGCTGTGTCACATTTTTGTGGGCACAGATTCCGCCGCAGCCCGATCCGCCGCGCTTAGTCAACGACTATGTTGGCGTGCTGACCACCGAACAGGTAAACGAGCTGGAAAACAGGCTGGTAGCATTCAACGACAGCACCTCAAATGTTATTTGTGTGGTCATTGTCAACGACTTGGGTGACTATGATGCTGCCGAATTCGCTTACGAAATCGGCGACAAGTGGGGAGTTAAGGACAAAAATTACGACAATGGAGTGGTCATCCTCATCAAACCCTCCAGTGCCAGGGGTGGCGATGGCGACATCTACATCGCCACCGGCTATGATTTGGAAGGAGTGCTGCCCGATGCCGCCTGCAAACGCATCATTGAGCAGCAGTTCATTCCCGAGCTGAAGCAGGGAAACTACTATCAAGCCTTGGTCAACGGCCTGGATGTCATCCTGCCCGCTGTGGCTGGTGAAATCAGTGTGGCCCGAGATGATAATAGCGGGGAAGACGGGGCATTTCTTGTCGGCTTCGTCCTCTTTCTTTTTATCATGATTATCGTTCTGATGGTATCGGCCTCTCGCTCTTCCCACAACCGCAAAGGCGGCAAAGGTTCTGGAGACGGCAGCGGCAACGATGAGGACTTGCTAAACGCCATCTTCTGGGGTTCTATCTTAAGCAGCGGTAATCGCGGAGGAAGTGGCTATAGTGGCAGCAGTGGCTTTGGAGGAGGTTTCGGAGGTGGCAGTTTTGGCGGAGGTTTTGGAGGCTTCGGCGGAGGCGGAGGCTTCGGTGGCGGTGGTGCCGGCGGGAGATTTTAGCACAGCCTACGCACCCCCACTGCGCGACTACGTCGCTTATGTGGAGTCATATCCGGGACACTTTTCACAGCCGCACCTGCAACCCCCACACTGCATGACTGCATCGCTTATGCGGGGTTACTAAAAGGACGTGTCTTCGACACTTTAGAGGAATAAAAAAAGACGCTCGAAAGCGTCTTTTTTTTATTAGTGTATCTTCAAAGTCTGCTTGATTTTGGAGGTGAGGATGTCGATACCCTTGTCGTTATTGCCGCCAACGGGGATGATGATATCCGCTAACTTTTTGGTGGGCTCGATAAAGGACTCGTGCATAGGCTTCACGTAGGTGCGATAATGGCGGATGGACTTGTCCAGGCCACGGCCACGCTCGTTGACATCCCGCTGGATAATACGTATCAGACGTTCGTCAGATTCAGTGTCCACAAACACTTTCAGGTCTAATGTATCGCATAAAACCTCATTGGTAAATATCAGAATACCCTCCACAAGCAACACCTCTGCCGGCTTGACAGGAATAGTTTCCGCACCGCGGCGGCAGGTGACATACGAATAGGTGGGCATTTGCACGGTCTTACCCGCTTTCAGCTCCTCAATCTGCTGAATCATCAAAGGCCATTCAATCGCCGAGGGGTGGTCAAAATTGATTTTCTCGCGAGCCTCCTGCGATATGTCGCCTTGATCCTTATAGTAAGAATCCTGCGACAAAACAGCAACTCTCTCCTTGGGAAGAGACTTGATAATCTTTTTAACTACTGAAGTTTTTCCGGAACCGGACCCACCGGCAATGCCAATGACTAACATGGGGGGAAAGTTTTTGTTGCCCAAGGAGGACTCGAACCTCCAATGACAGGACCAGAATCTGTAGTGTTGCCAATTACACCATTGGGCATTTTTGAGATTGCAAAAATACGATTTTTTTCTTTGTCTGTAACTATTTTTTTTATTTTTTTATCTTATTACAAACATCAATGTATCAATATTTTACAATATTATCTATAATAAACTTTTGCTGATAGATTAATTTCTCTTCCCAAAAATTCGCAGTAAATAGATGAAAAGATTTATAAAGTCGAGGTACAATGAAAGGGCTCCCATAATGGTCATTTTTCGAGTTTCCTCCGTTTCCTCTACCACAAGGGCACTCATTTCTTTCAGTTTTTGCGTATCATAGGCTATCAGTCCGATAAAAATGAACACACCGACGTAAGTAGTAATCCAATAAACCATAGTACTGTGAAGGAAGAGATTGACCAATGTAGCGATTATCAGCCCTACCAAAGCCATAATCAAGATATTGCCCCATTTCGTCAAATCCTGCTTGGTGAAATAGCCAAACAGTGACATGGCCGCGAAAGTTCCGGATACGATAAAGAAAGTAGAGGCGATAGAACTGGCGGTATAGACCATAAAAAGCGGGGCCAGCGTAATGCCGTTCAGAATGGAATATACCATAAAGATCAGTGTACAGGCGAATAGCGACATCTTTTGAACCCTGGCGGACAACATTACCACCAAAAGAATTTCAGCTACCAGGAGGAAGATAAAAACGCCCGTATGCATGAAGAAAAAGTTCATCAATGGTTCGAAATGCACGACAAACAAGGACATGAAGCCTGTGACTGCCACTGTGACTGCCAGTGCAAAGCACATCCAACCATATACTCTCACCATAAAACGCTGATTGGCTTCCGCCAACTCAAAATCCGTAACATTAACGGGTCTTTCTTCTGTGTTGAAATAGGTATCCATTATCATTTATTTTTGGAAGTGCAAAAATACGAAAAAATGTTTGTTATTCCGTTTTTTGTTATTTTTGCATTTGTAATATGAATGTCATGAAAATCAGACTGTTTTTTTCAGGTCTATGGTTGATGATGGCACAGCTATGTATGGCACAAACTTGCGGTTGCACCGACCCGTTAGCCACCAACTATGACTCAAGTGCCACCCTCAACGACGGCAGTTGTGTGTATGAGACCACCACCATCGATACCAATGTGATAGGCACG
>CACXXY010000084.1 GCA_902771655.1 uncultured Bacteroidota bacterium
TCCTTTGGTCCAAACGACGACCTTCTGCTGACATTTATAGGTGTTTTACTTATTGTAGCCGGCATTTTCATCGGCTTTTCCCGAAACAAGGAGGATGACGAATTTATCGAGCAACTCCGGTATGAATCGCTGATTCTGTCACTGTACATCAATAGCGGAGTCGTGCTGCTTTGTCTGATTTTCGTATGGGGCCTTCCTTTCTTGTGGGTGATGACCATTAACATCTTCTCCATTCTTTACGTTTTCATTTTTTGTTTTTACCTTCGTTTGTATCTTAATAAACGTTCTTTGCGTCATGAAAAACAGGATTAAGGTGGCTCGTGCGGAGATGAATATCACGCAGGGCGAATTAGCGGAAAAAATAGGGGTGACCCGTCAGGCGGTAAACTCCATAGAATTAGGTAAGTATGTTCCCAGTACACTGCTTGCGTTGAAAATGGCACAGTATTTCGGCAAGACAGTAGAAGAGCTTTTTATTCTGGAAGAAGGGGATTAATCACTATTGTTTGAAAAAATTGAAATTATCTCTTTAAACCTTAAAGGGATAATTTCGTTTTATATTTATACTTTTGCTATTTTTGCATCATAAAATATAGTACTATGAAAAAGTTTATCGTCATTGCAATTGCGATTTTATTAACTCCCTGTCTGATGGCACAACCAGGTGGAAACCATCATAATCACCAACAACAGCATCCAAATGCCCCTTATTCGCATCATCCTAATACTCCCAACCCACAGCATCCTGGACAAATGATTCATACCCTTTCCCTTACTGCTGAATATGGAGAGTTGTTTGTGGTGTATGTTGATGGCGACATCGTGAATAAAAAGGCGGCTTCTTCTGTGTTGGTTCAGAATCTCACCCCGCAGCCTCATGACATTTATGTAGTGTTGAAACGCCCTGTGGATAAGATCGCCATGATCAGATATCAGCCTAACATGTTGGTTGAGAATATATTCGTGTCGTATAATATGATGACAGGTAGATTGGAATTGAAGTCCATGCAGCCTCAATTTGTGAATCCACAAGTGCAACCTCCTCATATTTGCACTTTCGAAGAGGTGGAAAGAATGTACAATACGTTGAAAAAAGAGTCTTTTGACGAAACTCGTTTAAGCCTGGCCAAAACAATGGTTTCCAACAACAGAATGGCTGCTCACCAAATCAAGCGTCTGGCGGAGAGTTTCTCTTTCGACAGTAATAAGTTGACCTTTTTAAAGTATGCTTACACCTATTGCATTGATCAGCAGAACTATTACGAATGTGTTGATGTGCTATCCTTCTCAAGCGACAAGGAGAACTTGTTGAGGTATATCAATAATTAGCTTGTTCGTGAGGGAATGAATATCACACAGGGCGAGTAGGGAGACAAGGTTGGGAAGGCTCGCCCGTGGTCAATTTTATAGCATTATAAAAAACCGTTCCCGGCATATCATTCGCGTTATTAGTTCTACAATCAACGTTGAAAGAAGCTTGCTTCAACCTTTCTTTTTTCTATTTCAATAAAAAATAGTACCTTTGCGTCTTCAAAATTTGCAGTGACAGAAAAGAGACGCAAGGGTGCTTGCTGTTTATTATAAATGAATGATAAACAATAATCTATGTGTGTTTTGGAAGAGTAAAAGAGGGAATAGAATATGACAAAAATAAAGAATACTGTTGGCAAAAGATGGGCAAAATTCTGCGGTTTTCTGCTGCGGAAATTGGGATGGACCAGTGTGGGTGGCATCATGGAGGGCAATAAGGCCATTGTCTTAGGAGTGCCGCATACTTCTATGATGGATTTCCCTATCTGTTACCTTTTTTATGCCCAATATGGTGTGCTGGCACATATCATGATAAAAAAAGAGTTCTTCTTTTGGCCCTTAGGACCCATTTTGCGTGCTTTCGGCGGGGTGCCGGTTGATCGGCGTAATGCCGCCGCCACGGTGAAAAGCATCATCAAAACTTTCAATGAGAATGAGTTTTTCCACCTGGCGATAGCACCAGAAGGAACCCGCAAGCCCGTGAAAAAATGGAAAACGGGTTTTCATTTGATAGCAAGGGAAACAGGGGCCAGCGTGTATGTTGGCTATTACGACTGGGGCCGCAAGGAAATCACTGTTGGCAACAAATGGGAATTGACAGACGACCCGGCCGCTGATATGAAACGTATTCAGGAACATTATGAAACTTTAGGCCTTCAGGGCAGACATAAAGAAAATTATATAACCCATTGATGATTATATATGAGCAAGAAAACGAAGAGTCCTTATAAAGTCAGGAATAGTCACAGAGAAACCTATTGTACAACCCTTAATAAAGTTTTCAAATATACGACTACGGTCTATTGGGACCGTACCATGGCGCAGTTTGTGGATGGTGGACAGAAATACACCTATAGTAGTTTCAAAGAAAAGTGTAATATGCTGTCAACCAGATTGTCGCGTTTTGGTATTTCGGCGGGTGACCGTGTGGCCATCTTGTCGCAAAATATGCCCAACTGGACGCTGGCATTCTTTGCCACCACCGCATACGGGCGTGTTTCAGTGCCAATTCTGCCCGACAGTTCCGAAAAAGAGGTGACCAATATTCTGACCCATTCAGAAAGCAAGGTGATATTCATCTCCAAACGACTGCTGTATAAACTCAGCCAGGAGTGCATCGACAAGCTGACGTTGGTGGTAGATATTGAAACACTGGAGTTTATCAAGTGCCGAAAAGAGGATTTTCGTTGCGACGGCTGGATCAAAGACCCTCAACCTGATGACTTGGCAACTATTATTTACACTTCAGGAACCACCGGGAAAGCCAAGGGCGTAATGCTGAGCCATAGGAATATCTGCCACAATCTGGTGGCCTCGTTTAAGGCGCAGCCCTGCTTCAAGAACGACCGTTTCTTGTCTATCCTGCCGATGTCGCATGCATACGAAATGTGTGTGTCCAGCTTCTATTCCATGTATGTTGGGGCTTGCTGCTACTACATTTCCAAACCTCCTACACCTTCTATCCTCTTGCCGGCCATGCAAAAGGTGAAACCCACCGTCATGCTTTCGGTGCCGCTGATTATCGAGAAAGTGTATCACAACAGTATCGTTCCTACCATCGAGAAGAGCCGTGTGCTTAAATGGATGGACCAGCATTTGCCCAGAGTTTTGTACTGGCTCATCGGCAAGAAATTGGTGAAAACTTTCGGGGGCAAGCTGCGCTTTTTCGGCGTGGGCGGTTCCAAAATGGATCCCAAGGTGGAAGAGTTCTTAATTAAATGCCGCTTCCCGTATGCTGTGGGCTATGGTCTGACAGAAACCGCTCCGCTGGTGTGCAACGTATTGGTTAACAAGAGAAAACGCTTGGGCTCCATTGGCGTGGCTTCCTATAAAGTGGATATCCGTCTCGACAATATGGATCCTAAAACGGGTGAAGGCGAGATTGTGTGCCGCGGCGACAATGTGATGCTGGGTTACTATAAAGATCCAGAGCGTACTGTTCAGGTGCTGGACGAGGAGGGATGGTTCCGTACCAACGACATCGCTACGGTGGACAAAGATGGTTATTACTACATCAAAGGCCGTTTGAACAACACGATTTTGGGTCCTTCGGGAGAGAATATCTATCCTGAGGAGATAGAGATGGTGATTAATGACATGGCTGGTGTGGATGAGTCCCTCGTGATGGAGAAGAACGGTGAGTTGGTGGCGATGGTCAAGTTCGATGATAACTTGCTGAATTGGAACCAAGAGACAGAAGACCAGTGGTTTGAGAAAGCTGAGGCCTTGAAGAAATCCGTACTGGAGTTTGTCAACAAGACCGTTGGAAAGAATTCCAAGATTAACAAGGTGGAAGCCATGAAGGAACCGTTCGAGAAGACGGCTACCCAGAAAATCCGCCGTTACAAGTATAAGGAAGGTCAGGAAGGAATTGATGAGGAAGCGGAAATAGCAAAAGAGGAAATACCGAAAGAAGCACTGAAAGATAAAAACTTGGAAGTGCCGGAGAAAAAAGAATAAAGCTGCCTAATTATCTTGGTCCAAGGAATTTGTTGCCATTTATGTGAATCCGTATGATCGGGTAGTTCCGCAATCCAAATCTCTGTTTCCCATGCGAGTTGTTCAGAGAATTTTTAGTTTGCATAAAATATAAGGATATACAATGATACAAAACGAAATAGCTGAATTATTCTTCAAGAATAAAAAAACGTTAGCCGTGGCGGAAAGCTGCACTGGTGGTTATCTGTCACATTTAATCACTTCTGTTCCGGGAAGTTCAGAGTTTTTCAAAGGTTCTGTGGTGTCTTACTCCAATGAAATCAAGCGTTCGGTGCTGAATGTGCGTGAGCTGAACCTGAAAAAACACGGTGCTGTCAGTGAGTTTGTGGTGAACGATATGGCCATCAACACGATGGGCTTGTTTGATGTGGACTATTCCATTGCCACATCAGGTATTGCAGGACCTGGTGGCGGCTCAGAGGAAAAACCCGTGGGGACGGTATGGATTTGTGTGGCCACGACCACGCGTTTCAACGCACAATTGCACCACTTCGATCCGAATCTGAGCCGAGTGGAGATAATTCACAAGGCAGCGGAGACCGCCTTGCAGATGCTGAAAGAGGAGTTGCTAAAGGACCTCGGGGAGTAGTTTCTCCCATTGCTCATCAGTCAGTTTTGCTCCTACCGTTTCAATGATGGTGGAAGAAAGCAAAGTGGCGATTTCTCCACAACGTTCAATGTCATAATCTTTTAGCAAACCATACATAAAGCCAGCGGCATAGATGTCGCCCGCACCATTGGTGTCGATGCAATTGGCCTTACGGGGTGCAATGACAGTGGTTTTGCCGTTGACTTTGACAATGGAACCTTTAGCGCCTAACTTGACAATGGCTACAGGGCAATATGTTGACAGAATTTCCAAGGCTTCTTCGCCTTCTTTGCCAGTGAAAGCTTTGGCTTCCTCTTCATTGGCAAAGATGATATCCACGTAATTTTTAAGTATATCTTTCAGGAAATCAAGTTGTTGTTCTACGAGATTGTAACTGCCGAAATCCATGGCCACTTTCATATTGTTTTCTTTGGCAATCTGGCAGAGTTTCAGTATCAATTCATGATTGAAAATCAGGTATCCTTCGATATAAAGATAATCGTAATCCTTGAAAATCTCAGGGTTTAACTCGTCAGCAGTCATGGTTGCAGCGGCACCGAGATAGGTGGCGAAAGTACGCTCCGCATCAGGAGTCATGAAGGTGGTGGCGATGCCTGTGTCAATATCGGAATACAGCAGATGCGGGGTCACATGATAGCGTTGCATTTCCTCTTGGAAGAAGCGTCCGGGTTCATCGTTGCTGACTTTTCCGATATAGCCAGCTTCTATGCCTAAGCGTGCCAATCCGTGGATGGTGTTGGAAGTGGAACCGCCAGTAGCAGAGGCTTGTGGCATGGCCTTGATGTGCTCGTGAATGGTTCTTTTCCGCTCACTGTCAATCATTTCCATTCCGCCCTTTTCCAAAGCGAATTGCTGTAACAAGTCTTCGTTTTCCAATTTGACGATGACGTCAACCAATGCGTTGCCGATACCTACGATTTTTGCCATAATTCTATTTTTGGTGTTGTTATGCGGCGGTTGCGGTTCCACCGCAGGATGATGATATCTTTTTATTATTAATTTTTGGTTTTTTCTGGCTGCCACAATGTGACAGCCCTACGATTTGATTTTCAATTTTCAGTTTTCAACTCTTTTGGCTGAACGCCAACGCATAAATCTTAATCTGCTTGATCATCGAAACCAGTCCGTTGGAGCGGGTGGGGGAGAGGTGTTCCTTCAGCCCGATGCGGTCGATGTAATCCAGGTTGCAGTCAAGGATTTCCTGCGGAGTGCGGCCCGAAAGCACGCGGATCAGCAGGTTGATGATGCCCTTGGTAATGATGGCATCGCTGTCAGCGGTGAAATAAATCAGGCCGTCACGGTAATCGGCGTGCAGCCATACCTGCGACTGACAACCGGAAATCAGGTATTGCTCGGTCTTGTATTGCTCTTCAATCAAGGGTAATTCTTTACCCAATTCAATGATATAGTTGTACTTGTCCAACCAGTCGTCAAAAATTTCAAATTCTTCGATAATCTGCTGTTCAGCTTCTTGTAGTGTCTGTGCCATAACTTTCAAGATATAAAATGCAAAAATACGAAAAATAATTAGCAAATTAGTTAATTAGCAAATGTGCAAATTGAATTCTGAATTTTGAATTCTAACTCCTGACCCCTGATTCCTGACCTCTGATCCCTGTCCCCTTTCATCTAATCCTTGTCATTTACAATCAGAACTCCGCTCACCGACCAGTGGCTGAAGCTGCCGCCCAAAGGTTCGCCTTGTGGGATGGCGACAGTAATGGTGTGAGTGCCAGGCTCCAAGCCGCTGAGGTCGAAATAGACTGGCTGCGTAGCGGTGCCTGGGCACCATCCGCTGCGTGAGTAGTCGCTACTCGACATGCCATTCCAGAAATTGCCGCTCACGGGGTTCCATTCGCGGTAGCGGCCGCAGTCGCAACGCCAGGGGGTATAGGTGAAAGCCGGCTTTCCGTCAATTAAGATGGTGTTGGCTTTGGGAGTGAACTCGTCGCCACCGTCCCAACCACCATGGCCGGTACTGATGTAGCGTAATTTCACGCTTTTCGCTTCGGGAATTTCCACTGTCACTGTCAGACTGTCGGTTCCAAAGATTTTGCCGTAGTTTTGTCCAGCCATCTCCAATACATTGCAAGTGTTGAACAGTGATTTGCAAATTTCATTGTCTGCTTCCCGGCTGTTATCATCCCAATGGTCGCTGCCTGGGTATGACTTTATATCGAGGGTCACCTTGTGGCCGCCGCCATCGTAATTGCCAATCCATACACAAATAAGCACTTCTTCGCCTTGCAGATAGCCGCTGAGGTCGGTCACTTCTTGCTTATAATAGGTTTCATCTTCCCATTCAAGTCCATCCAATTTGACGCGATCGTTGAAATGCCCCACACCGAAAGGGGTGAAGAAACGCATCAGTTCTACAGGGGGTTGGTAATATAACACCCATTCGCCTTCTTCCCATCTTTTAAAGGCTATGCCCTGATATTTTTGTCCGTCTTTTCCCATGATGATGGGAAGTGAGTCGGGATGATTGTTGATGCCGTCAAAAAAGGTTTGTCCGAAATAGCCTTGCGGAATGACAAACACGCTTCCCGTGCGGTCGTAGGCGTCGCCGTTGCTGCGCTGGTGCAGTTCAACGAAAGTCTGGTAATGACGAGGTAATACAGGAAGACTGATTTTTTTGAGAATCAATGTGCCTCCGGCAAAATGTAGCACGCTGTCTTTCGGAATGTTCAGCGCTCCCCAGTGGCTGTTTTCAATATGATCGTTAGTCTTACCCCAGCAAACCTGTTCATCGTCGAAAATGCGGGTAGTGATAACGAGTTTCTGTTTCTTGATTTGGGAAAGTTCACGGCCTGTGACACGCTGGCAATTTATATAACCGTCCCGAGAGGATTTGACACCTGCCTGCTTCCAAAACTCTGTTTTGGCTAACTGCAGGTAGGTTTGGTTGTTGCGTTTGAAACAAACCACAATCCCTTTGAACCGTCCGTAGTAGGGCAGCGGATTGATGTCGTAAGGATAGTCCTGCACGAAAAACTCCAGCGTGTTGCTGTTGATGTGGCAGATGTAACGGGTGAGTTCGTTTATGCGGGCGGTGTCGTAGGCAATGTCGCCGCGACTGAAAGCGGAAACTACCTCGTAACAATCCATTTGTTCTGTGCCGGTGAATTTCGCCAGCTGGAAGGTGCTGTCCATATCCAGATTGACAATGGTGACCTCGCGGGCATAACCAGGTACAAAGGGTCCAGCGCCATCCTCCGACTGTATCTGATATTCAGGATAATTCAGCACAATTTTCATGAGTGAGGTGTCGATGCTTTCCCCATAATCATACACCTCGTAGGTGAAAAGGTTAGCGTTTTTGGCGATTTTTACAGATTTTGGTTGTGCAATAACCATCAGGTTAAAACAACAAACAACAGCAAATAAGGATAAGGTTTTTTTCAAGAGATGTTTATTAAAGGATTAATCAATATGCCTACTGACTCAATTTAAATTCTTAGTTCTTGTTTTTCAGCACTATACTACGGCTTTATGTAGTAATCATAAATTTCTTGCAGCCGGCCGGCAGATTCCTCCAAGCCCCCCTCACGGTTGCGGACAATCCATAGTTTTTTGTGACGTTCGATGAGCGGTTTCAGCTCTTTGGCTAATTCCTGACGTTTGGTTATGGGAATGCTTTTGGTGTCGTTGCCTTTGACGTTGAGTCGCGCGATGCCAAGGTGGATACCATGTTTGGCCAAGTGAGAGGCTTGTTCCAATTCCTCGATGACAATCTTGGCATCGTGGCATTGAGGTTTGGCATGATGCAGCATTACGACTGCCGAATCAATGATTTTCTCGGCATTCCGCAAGGGAGTGATTTTCATCTCGCGGGTTTGGTAATTGCCCTTCATGGTCCATTTGTAGCGATGTAGCATCAGGTGAAAGGCATTGGCCACGCCTTCGGGAATATTGGTCACATCGCAGGCTGTGCCCAGTTTCAGCACGGCTTTGCCAGTCAATCCCGTTTTGTCTTTAAAAATATAGTGATTTAACTGAAATTCAAGTGATTTCAGTGCTGTGGTGTCCAAATTCCAGGCGTAACTGCAGCCGATAAGCATGCCGGCATGGCATACCGACAGAGGCTGCCAGTGGCCGTAATCGCCCCAATTGGTGGTGAGCATACCTTTGGCACCATACTGACGGCCATAATAGGCGGCATTGTATATGTTGGCGAAAGCTATGCTGTTGCGGCCTATCAGCGAACGCCAAGTTGAAGTGCCTGGGCAGACATAAAAGTCCAAACCAGCGTTTTGGAAGTCGGGCAATACCTTGTTGAAGTCGTAATCTCGGTCGTAACCCCACACGAGGGCAATCATATTTTTAGGTAATTGGGGGATCAGCTCCGGATGGTTAATGACAATATCACCCCAGAACATGGTGGTGTGACCTAATTCATTCACTTCGTTGTTCAGTTTGCACAAATATTCGAGATACACATTGCCAATACCTTTTGCATCGCAAACGGCTTTGGAATTGCCCAAACCCAGCTCCACGGTTTCGTCGCAGCCGATATTGAAATACTGGCTGCTGAAATTGGGCAAAAGTTCAGCATAGAGTTCCTGCATCAGCTTGAAAGACTTGGGATTGGTGGGGTCGAGGCTGGTGAGACTGCGCTTGCCCCATTTGGTGGCGCAGTCGGTGGGGCACTCGGCCAGCTCTTTGTAACGATCGTGTCGCAGCCAGTTTTCCATGTGCCCGAATGAGTTCTGATTAGGCACTAAATCAATGAAACGTTCACGGCAGTAATTGTCCAAATCGCGGATTTCTTCCGCAGTCATCGGAGAGCAGCCTTCCCAAGCGTCTTGATGATTTTTGTAAGCAAAGGTATGTTCGATGTACAATTGAAATTCGTTGATTTTCCATGC
>CACXXY010000085.1 GCA_902771655.1 uncultured Bacteroidota bacterium
TTCGCCTCCTCCACCTCTCCCGGCGGTGGGGTGGAGACCGGCGCCTCGGCGCAGGAGGAGAGCCTCTGCCGCGTGTCAACCCTCTACCCGTGCCTCAAAACCAGGACGGTGTGGGAGAAATTCTACGCCCCGCACCGTGCCCACCTCAACCCGCTCCATAACGACGACATCATCTACACCCAAGACGTGGTGGTGCTGAAAGACGACGACTACAATGTCCTTTCTTCGCCGTTCCGCGTGGATGTGATTACCTGCGCTGCGCCAAATCTGCGGGAAAACCCCTCTAATCGATACAATCGGCATGACGGCGATGCAGTGCATATCAGCCCGGAAAAACTTTTGGAGTTGCACCTGAAACGTGCTCGCAAGATTCTTTCCGCCGCTGCCGCGAACGGGGCTGAGGTGCTGATACTCGGCGCATTCGGCTGCGGCGCGTTCCGCAACGACCCCGCAGTCGTGGCCGCCGCCTACCATCAGGTGCTGCCACAATTCCTGAACCACTTCAAGACTATAGAGTTTGCCGTTTATTGCACTCCTAGAGACCAACGCAACTATGATGCTTTCACAATAATCCGTAACGTATAAATAACCACATCCTCCACACCCTTAATTGCGGTGTGGCCAGCATCTTCGATATGGTGGAAAAGTCATTCAGGAAAAAAGAGGTCCTCCCCTTCACCTCCTAAAAAATTATACCACTGCCGAATCTCGAAAATCTCAACACTTTCGGCACTATTATAATTTATAATTGCGCCGAATCTCATTTTTTTTTATGTTTTCGGCACTATTATAAAATGATTTTCCTTTTCAAAATGGGAGCACCGCTTCGAAACGAATATGGATTCCTCTTCCGATCGCTATTCAAATCTTCCACTATTTATCGGCAAGTGGTGGAAGTGGTAGCCAAAAAGAACAAGGGGCTTTCTCTGATGGAAATCAAAGAAGAATTAGGCGCAGGCGACAGTGGAAATTTGACCGAAGTGATTGACAATTTGTGCAAATCACAACATTCTTGTCACCACGTATGGCCTCAAGCGGAACTCCTATTCCGACCGCTTCTATGCCACGGTAACAATGGACGACCTGTTTGGGGAATAATACGTCGTTTCAATTTTGGATTTAGAAAAAATATTGTATATTTGTAGCCTGAATATCATAATTGTATGATATTGATACAGAGATGTTTCGATAGTATGAAGAGGCGAAGAGCGATTAGGATTGTGAATTATTTGATGCTTGTGATGTATCTGGGATACTTTACAGGCACCACCATCTTTATCCATTCGCATCTTTTCCAGAATCGTATTATCGTTCATTCACATCCATATACTAATAGTCAGCATGGGCACTCTGAAAGCGAGCTGCTTGTGCTTGATCAGCTGCAAGACCGTACCTCAACCGAAGCTGTGTATTTCAGCGTCCCTTCGAATGTGCAGTCTCTGTGCAGTACCATCATAGCCATCGCACCCTCAAAATTAGTGTATGCTTACGATGTGGCAGTCTCCCTGCTTCGAGCCCCGCCCGTATTGTAGTTGATGTATTGATCTCTTCTCGCAATCCCATAACGTTGATTATCAAGGATTATTGGTTTGGTGAGATGTAGTATCTCCAATTCTTTTAATTATTTTGACCATCGTTTTCCCATGGTGCGGTTGTTTGGGTATTTCTTGTTTACTGGACCCGGAAACACTGCAGACCATGACGACCAATAAGGGTATGGAAACAGGGTCGGAAATCATCAAATTACAATTATCAAAATACAATATGAAAAAAGTAATGTTGTGGCTGTTGGGAGCAACGCTTATCGCAGGCTGTGCCAACACAAAAAACAATGAGTCGGCAGTTGTCGAGAATGGCGTAAAAATGAATGGGGACACGTTAATCTTGTCTTCCGATTCCCCGCTAAAAAATAAAATTGAGACAGAAACAATTGAGCTTCAGGATTATAATCTTGTGCTGAGCTCGACGGGAGTAGTGACTGCCATTCCGTCGGCGTACGCTGAGGTGGCTGCGCCTTTTGGAGGCAGGGTGGTGAAGTCAAGAGTGCATATTGGACAGAAAGTAAAGGCAGGTTCCCCGTTGTTTGAGATATCCTCTTCTGACTATTCAGAGTTGGTTAAGAATTACATCCAGACGAAAGGGGATATGGAACTCGCTTCGAAAGCCTTGGACAGGGTGCGTGATTTGCAGAAAAACCGGGTGGCATCAGAAAAAGACCTGGACGAGGCTCAACAGAACTATACATTGGCCTTGCAAGAGTATCGTCACGCTATGGCTGTGGCTAAAGAGTATCAGATAGATTTGGATAATGCCACAGTAGGACAAGCCATGGTGGTGCGTTCGCCTATCAGTGGCACGGTGCTGCGCAACGAGTTGGTGATGGGTGAATATATAAAAGAAGACGCGGAGGCAAAGGTGGTTGTGGCCGACTTGAGCAAGGTGTGGGTCAAAGCCAGTGTGAGCGAGATGGAGTCACCGTATGTTGCGGGAGTGGAAGATGTGGAGGTGCGCCTCGCATCGCGCCCGGATATGGTATTCAAAGGAAAAGTGGCTTATACGGATGGTATGCTGAACGCCGAAACCCGTACCATGCAGACTTATATCGAGTGCGACAACAGCACAGGTCTTATGATGCCCAATATGTATGCCAATGTGAACATGTCCTTGAAGGGACAAAAACATATCATGTTGGACAAATCTGCTGTGCTGCAAAGCAGTAAAGGCAGGTATGTGTTGCGCCGCATCGCCGAAAATACCTTTGTCAAGACTGTGATAGAGGTTCAGTCGGTAGAAGGTGGCCAGTTGTTGGTGACGAACGGCCTGTCGGAGGGTGATGAGATTATTACCCAAGGCGCATTTTATTTTATTGACTGCAAATAAATTGGAATCATTATGATCAAGAAACTTGTTAACTGGTCGATTGACCATGAGATTTTAATGATCTCGATTTTTGTCCTGCTATGCTTAGTGGGTGTCATAGCGTGGAATGGTTTGGCCATTGATGCTTACCCGGATATTTCGGACACAACGGTACAGGTGGTGACCCAGGTTCCCGGTCTGGCTGCGGAAGAGATTGAACAGCAGATTACTATCCCTGTGGAACGTGCGGTTAATGGCCTCCCGGGATTGAATACGATGAGAAGCAAGAACGCTTTTGGCTTATCTACGGTCGTGTTGGTTTTCGATGATGGTGTGGATGATTATTGGGCACGCCAGCGTGTGACTGAACGTTTGGTTGGAATTGAACTTCCCTTTGATGCGACACCCGAGTTGAACCCGTTGACTTCGCCTACCGGTGAAATCTTCCGTTATGTGGTGGAGAGCCCGGACGGCAGCCATGACCTGCGAAGCCTGACGGATATTCACAAATGGACTATCATTCCGTATTTGAGACAAATCGCGGGCGTTGCCGATGTGAGCAACTACGGCGGCATTACCACGCAATACCAAATAGAACTCAAACCGGAACGTCTTACAGCGTATGGCATAAGCCTTGATGATATTACAGAGAAAATTGAAGAAAACAACCTCAATGCGGGCGGCAGTATGATTTCCGAAGGAAGCCTCAGTTATGTAATCAGAGGTATAGGTTTAGTCAGCGATTTGGAAGGGCTGGGCAATATCGTGATTAAGTCGTATGAAGGGATTCCTGTCTTTTTAAGGGATTTGGGGGACCTGAAATACGGGACGCTGGAACGAAAGGGTGTTCTGGGCTTTAGTGATGATCAACGTGATTATGATGATGCGGTGGAAGGAATTGTGCAGATGTTGCGTGGAGAGAATCCTTCGGATGTGCTTGACCGCATACATGTCGCGGTGGACGAGCTCAACGAAGAGGTGCTTCCTCCGGGTGTGAAAATCCATCCCTACCTTGACCGTACGGATTTGGTGGGTGAAACTTTGAAAACGGTGATGCATACCTTGCTTATAGGTATGCTCTTGGTGGTGCTGCTGCTTTTCATCTATCTGAGAGATTGGCGCGGATCCGCTTTGGTTGCCATTACCATTCCCATCGCTTTGTTGGTGGCCTTTGTCTTGATGAAGATTACCAATGTGCCTGCCAATTTGTTGTCGTTGGGAGCCATTGACTTCGGAATCTTGGTCGATGGCGCTATCGTCATGATGGAAACCATCCTAAAAGAACGTGAAAGCAGACCCGGGGTTCCGCTGGACGAACAGGTGGTGAAACACCGTGCGGGCTTGGTGGGACGCTCGATATTTTTCTCTACCATCATCATTATCACAGCCTATATGCCGCTTTTTGCTTTCGAACATGTTGAACGCAAGTTGTTTACACCGATGGCCTATACCGTGGGTTACGCATTGTTCGGAGCTTTGTTGGTCGCTTTGCTTCTGACACCATGCTTGTCCTATATGACCTATCGTAAACCCCGTAAGGTCTATCGTAACCGTTGGCTCGAGAAACTGAATGAAGCCTACGAACACAGGGTTGAAAAGGTGATTTCCAAAGGTCGCATGATGGTGGTGGTGCTGGTGTGCATCTTACTTGGCTCAGGTGTTTTGGCTATTACCGTGGGAAAGGACTTCCTCCCGGCTTTGGACGAGGGCTCTATTTGGGTTCAGGTGCAGCTGCCTTCAGGTATTTCAATTGACGAAGCAAAAAAGATGTCGGATGATTTGCGGCATACACTCAAAAATTTTGATGAGACATCGTATGTGATGACTCAGCTTGGACGCGATGACGAAGGCGCGGAGTGTTTCAGCTTGTCGCATGTGGAGGTGGGGGTTGGCCTTAAACCATACAAAACATGGAAAAGCAAGCGTACCAAAGCGGAATTGATTGAGGCCATGTCTGATTCGATTGCGAAAATGCCTGGTTATCAGGTGGGGTTCAGCCAACCGATTATCGATATGGTGATGGATCAGATTGCAGGTACGCATAGCGATTTGGCATTGAAGATTTATTCTGATGATAATGACCAGAGTAGGGTAGTGGCGGAACAGGTGGTCAAGGTGCTCTCGGAGATACCCGGTGCTACAGACGTTGCCATCGACCAGGAACCACCCACTCCTCAACTTAAAATCATTGTTGACCGTGACAGGATTGCTCAATATGGACTCAATGTGTCGGATGTGGCACAGTTGATAGAATTGGCGATCGGAGGAAAAGCCATCTCCCAGATTTATCAGGGCAGCAAAGTTTATGATGTGACTTGTCGCTACGCCGAGAATTATCGCGATACTCCCGAGAAAATAGGAACATTGCTTCTTGCCAATTCTGAAGGTGCGAAAATACCCTTGTCGGCGGTAGCGGATATCCGTATGGATCTGGGCGCGAATATGATTATGAGGGAGATGAACCGCAGATATACACTGGTGCGTCTGAATCTCAGAGGAAACGACTTGACAACCTTTGTCAACGAAGCCAACCGTAGAATCAAGGAACAGGTAATGTACGATCCCGAGTCAACCACCTTGCACTGGGCTGGACAGTTCGAGAACCGGAACAGGGCGTTTAGCCGTTTAGGACTCGTGGTGCCATTGGTGTTGGCCGTCATGTTTGTCCTGCTGATTTTCGCCTTTGGCAAGGTTCGTCAAGCCGCATTGCTGATGATTGTGGTCCCAATGGCTCTCTTTGGCGGCTTGCTGGCACTCAATGTGCGAGGCATGACCCTCAACGTGTCTTCGGCAGTAGGCTTTATCGCCTTGATAGGTGTGGCTATACAAAACGGATTGATTATGATCTCCCATATCAACAATCTACGTGAGGAAGGTATTGAGCTTCGGCAAGCAACCATTCAGGGAGCCGCGCACCGTATGCGACCCATCCTTCTTACTGCGACAGTGGCTGTGTTTGGACTGTTTCCGGCATCAATATCCACAGGTATCGGCAGCGATGTCCAACGTCCGTTGGCCACGGTAATTGTATATGGACTCTTATTCGCTACTGTGGTGACACTTTTTGTGCTTCCCACCCTTTATTATCTGATTGAAAAAAGAAAAGAACATGAATAACAGAATATTAATAGGCATTGTGTTTATGCTTCTCATGGTGGAAGCAAGTGCCCAGTCATTGGATTATAACACCTATATCGACCTGATAAAAAAACAGAATGCCGAGTATGTGTCGGAGGAACTCAATATGGCCATCGGGGAAGCGGAACTTAAGGCCGCGCGTACTGTAGAAGACCCGTCTCTTTCGTTTGAATATGGTAACAACAGTGACTGGTCAATAGCGATGGGACAGTCTGTATCGGCAGAACTCAGCAAGTCTATTTCTATCAGCAAATTGTCCGCCCGGGTTAAGGTGGCCAAACAGCAATTGTCAGTCTCCCAGGCGTCCTTTGATGACTATTGGCGGAATCTGAAGGCGGATGCTACCATCGATTTCTATAATGCCCTGCTGGCAAAAGAACTCCTGCAGGTGGAGTCTCAAGCCTATCAGAATATTGCCTCGTTGGCTTTGAGCGATAGTTTAAGGTTCGTCAAGGGTGAAATCACCGAGCTGGATATGTTGCAAAGCCACTTGGAAAAATATCGGGCACAGCAGGAACTTAATGGCAGGCAAACAGACTTGTTGAATGCACTTGTGCTGCTTGACGAGCGTTGCGGAAACCCTTCAAGGGGTACACGCGGTATCGAAGGTCATCTGGAAATGCCGTCCCAAGATTTTGACCTTCAACAGTTGCTGGATCAGGCCTTTAAAAATCGTTCGGATTTGCGTGCCGCAGAAGAGTCGGTCACGTTGGCCAAACAAGAGGAAAAACTGGCCATACGGGAACGGATTCCTGATGTTGAATTGGTCTTGGGCGCCAATTATAACACGAGAGTGCGTAATGAGGAAGCCCCGGCTCCTCCGTTTATGGGATATAGTGTGGGCCTGACAATTCCACTGCCTGTGTTGAGCGTCAATTCAGGAGTGCGCAAGGCAAGTATGCTTCGGCAGCAACAGGCCCAACTGCAAAGCCAGTCTATCAGAAATTCCATCCAGAGCGAGGTGATCAGAGCGTATAATGTCTATCAGGCGTCTCTTCAAAAAGTCAGGATGTACAATGAAGTACTTATGGTTAGTGCTCAACAGGTGTTGGATGGCAAGTTGTATGCATACCAGCGTGGTGAAACCTCTTTGCTGGAGGTGTTGACGGCTCAGCATACGTTCAATGAGATCCAAAAAGATTATGCCACCTGTGTCTATGACTGTATGGTGGCATTGGTTGAACTGGAGAGAAGTGTTGGATGGTAATCGTTCAATATTGTTATAGACTTATTGCAAATTCTGTTCGGTCAGCGTTTTGATTTGTATTTGTATAGGTTGCCTTTCGGCGAGACTTTATATGTTTTTTTGCCCTTTTTATTCATCGAAAATTTGTATTTTTGTGGCTTCAAAACTGGACTCCGTTGTAATTGTGACGAAGTGAGAGATTAACTAAATACTGCGTATGATGGAAGACCCAAGATTACTGGCTTTTAAGCGTTTACTGGATATTATGGATGAGCTGCGGGAAAAGTGCCCGTGGGATAGCACACAAACTATAGACAGCCTTAGATACTTGACGATTGAGGAAACCTACGAGTTGTCGGACGCTATCATTGAAAAGGATTATAATGACCTGAAAAAGGAACTGGGCGACCTGTTGTTGCATATTGTGTTTTACTCCAAAATCGCTTCGGAAGGCAAATATTTCGACATCACCGATGTGGCCAATGGGATATGTGAGAAACTGATTCTCCGTCATCCGCATATTTTTGGAGATGAACATGCCGCCACCGCCGAGGATGTCCGCAATAATTGGGAGAAAATCAAACTGAAAAAAGAAGGTAACCGCTCGGTTTTGGGAGGTGTCCCCTCCGCTTTGCCGGCTATGGTCAAAGCTTATCGTATCCAGGAAAAAGCCCGTGGAGTGGGTTTCGACTGGAACAATACCGAAGAGGTGTGGGATAAGGTGGAAGAAGAGTTGGATGAACTGAAAGCTGAAGTGGCTCAAAACTCTGATAGGGTAGAGGATGAGTTCGGTGATGTGCTCTTCGCTCTCATCAATTACGCCCGCTTTATCAAGGTTAATCCCGAGGATGCCTTGGAAAAGACCAATCGCAAGTTCATCAAGCGTTTCCAGTATATCGAACAGAAAGCAAAAGAGTCAGGCCGCTTTATCGGTGACCTGACCCTTGATGAGATGGAAGCCCTTTGGCAAGAAGCCAAGACTTTGTAATTAGCAAATTAGTTAATTAGTTAATTGATGAGAAGTTTCAATTTGCTAATTTGCACATTTGCTAATTGACTAATTACTTGGTGTATTCAAATTCTGTTACTGTAGTTTGATTGTTTTCTAAGAGCTTGCGGCTTTTCGGATATTTGCCGTCATAGCTGTATTCATAATTGATAATGTTGGTTGTGACTTGACCACCATTGTTGGAGATTATTTCAGCTCTTGTCACATTATTCTGAGATTCATATCCATTGATGACATTATTTTCAAAGAAGAGTTCTGTGAAAGCTCCGTAGAAAGGATTGTTTTTCTTGTCATATTCGGCTTTCATTTCAACAGTCTGGTCAGAAGTGGTTGATGTTCTTAATAATTTTACGAGATTGTTTTTCTCCCAGGTCAGTTCGTAATTGGATGTTGTGGTTGCTTTACTATCTTCGTGATTTTTCTTGCAAAGGGTCTCAATAGGACTATATATTTCATCGGGAAGAATGTATTGCAGGGGGCTTATCATCAAATCAGCATCTGCTTTTGCACCAAAATAAGTATCGGTAAAACTGCTGATTTTGCCATTCTTATAGGTGAATGTGTATTGGTCAATCAGAGTACCGTTGCTATATAATGCAACTTCTTTCAGATTTTTGCCATCATATTTGTAGTCAATATAAACATTGTTGGAATAAACATTCATACGGGTGAGTCTTTTCTTCTCGTATGTGAAGTTCATAGTGTATGCAAGAGCACCATTGGCTGAATAATAGTCGATTTTTTCGAGGGTGTTATCCTTGTTCCATGTCCAACCCTCTTGCAGAGTGCGGGTGCCATTGGCATCAGTAAACCAAATCTTGCTGATTTTCTTGTTGGGGTTGTAAACACCTTCTTTGTGGCAGGATGCAAAAAGCATGGCAACACATGCGATGATTAATACTGATAAGATCTTTTTCATGATGATTTTTTTTTGTTATTAAAGAATAGGTTATGACCTCAAATTAAAGTGCAAAAATACAATATTTTTCAATTAGAGTGCGAATGTGTTCATTATTAATTATCAATTATTCATTGTTAACTTTCAATTGTTCTCTGTCAGCAGGGCCAGTCCTCCCTGGGCGGTCTCTTTGTACAGTGAGGGTAGGTCTTTGCCGGTCAGGTTCATGGTTTTCACTACCTTGTCGAAGCTGATGAGGTGTTTTCCGTCGCTCATCATGGCATAGATGTTAATGTCGAGTGCAGGAGGGCGGCCATGGCGTTGCGCTCAATGCAGGGCACTTGCACCAGTCCGCACATCGGGTCGCAGGTGAGGCCGAGATTGTGTTCCATGGCCATCTCGGCGGCATATTCTATCTGTTGGGGACTGCCTCCGAACAGTTGGTTGGCGGCCACAGCGGCCATCACACAGGCACTGCCCACTTCGCCTTGGCAACCGACTTCGGCCCCGGAAATGGAGGCATTGGTCTTAATGATATTGGCGAACAAACCAGCGGTGGCAAGGGCTCTCAGAATCTCAGTGTCGCTGAAACCATGGTTTTTCTTCAGATGGTATAATACTGCCGGCAATACTCCGGAGGCCCCGCAAGTGGGCGCCGTGACGATGGTGCTGCCTATCGCGTTGCGCTCGGAAGTGGCCAAGGCGTATGCGATGACCAAGGCACGACTTTGCAATGAGGGCTTGTAGGATGATGCCCTCACAAAATATTGACGGGCTTTGCTGCGCAAATGCAGACCGCCGGGAATGACTCCCTCCGCTTGCAACCCTTCTTCTATGGTGTGTTGCATGCTCTCCCACATCTCTCCCAAATAATCCCATATATCCTTTTCCTCATGCATGGCAACATATTCCCAGAATGTAAGCCCTTCCTTCTCTATATATGACAGTATATCAGTCATATAATGATGTTCGTAAATATGCTCCACACTTTCTTGGGTCTCCTCGTTGGCTAAACTGCCGCCGCCTACACTATAGATGGTCCAACTGTCATATATCTTTCCTTCAGCATCTAATGCCTCAAAAAGCATACCATTGGTATGGAAGGGCAGAACCACCTCGGGTTTCCATATCAGTTCCACGGGAATAGGAGCTGAGCCCTCAATGATGGCCTTGTCGGTGTGGTGACCTTTGCCGGTGGCAGCCAAACTGCCATGCAAGGTGACGCGGAATTTGGCAGCGGTGGGGTTTTTCTCGCGGAAAGTGATGGCAGCCCTGTTTGGTCCTAAGGTGTGGCTGCTCGAAGGCCCGTAGCCTTTCTTGTATATTTTTTTGATAGATTCCATAGTGTTTGTTTTATATCTGCAAATTTACATAAAATCCCCGAATTACACACAGACAGATGAATTTTTGTAGAGACGGGGCATGCCCCGTCTCTCGGAATTTGTTCGGAAAATATAGAGGAAAAATACGGAAATTAATGGCACATTGATTTAATTGGCAGATGTGCAAATCAAATTAACCATTGGTTTATTTGCGAATGATTTATAATGTGGTATTATTGCCAAAGTACCTGCCAAATAAAAAAACACCCCGGAAAGGAGGTGTTTTTTTATGCTTGTGTATAGGTAATTTACTTGGTGTATTCGAATTCTATCAAAGTAGTGTATCCATCTCCCATATATCTGCGAGCTTTTGGATAATTGCCATCGTAAGTATATTCGTAGTTCTCAACTCCAGTATAAACTTCGCCATCATCTTCGGTTTCTCGATACTCAATACGGGTTACATTGTTCTGACCGAGGTGTCCATTGTATAGATTATCTTCGAAGTAGAATTGGTTATATGCGTTATAGTACGGATTGTTTTTCTTGTCATATTGTACATCATAAACCATATTTTCTGATGAACCTTCTTCAGTCATAACCATTTTGACTGGATTGTTCTTGTCCCAGGTGAGTTCATAATTGAACACGATGGTGCCTTTGCCGTCACTTATCCTTTTCCTGTTTTGATCCACTGTCTGACATAATTCTTCGGATAAAATAAACTGTAAAGGGTTGATTTCATTTTCAATAGCACCTTTGTTGTTGAGGTATGTATCTGTGATTTTAACGATTTTCCCATTCTTATGTGTGAATGTATAGGTGTCTTGCAAGGTTCCACCAGAATATGTGTTCGCTTCTTTCAACATGTTTTTTTCATACTTATATTCTATGGATCTGTTATTGGCATAGTTGTTCATGCGTACGAGGCGTTTCTTTTCGTATGTGAAATTGTAAGTGTAAGAAAGGGAACCTCCGGAATAGAAGTCTATTTTTTCCAACGTGTTGTTTTTGTTCCATGTCCACACTTGACTCAGATTTTTTACTCCATCGCTACCAGTGTAGTATATTTTGCTGATTTTCTTGGAGGGGTTGTAAATACCGTCCTTGTGGCAGGAGACGAAAAGCATGGCTACGCATGCAATGACAAGAATTGATAAGATTTTTTTCATTGTGTTTAAATTTTTAATTTGGTGTTATATTTAATTTGAATTTGCAAAGATAAAAAAAATTATGTTCAATTGCAAAAAAAAAGAAATTATGATTTTTTATAACTTTGCTTGTTGAATCTATCCCTACAAAAATTTATCCGTCTGTGTGTAATTCGGGAAATTTGTGTAAATTTGCAAGTTAAATTTAATATAGAAAAATATTACTATGGATACTGTTTTAAGTGGCATCAGACCGACGGGCTTCCTGCACCTCGGCAATTATTTCGGTGCTTTGCAAAATTTCACCAGAATGCAGTTTGATAACAACTGCTTCTTCTTTATAGCTGATTATCACTCTCTTACAACTCATCCGCATCCGGCTGACTTACATGAGAATATCAAGAATGTATTGATCGACTATCTCGCTGCGGGTATCGACCCTGAGAAATCCACCATCTATGTGCAGAGCGATGTGCCGCAGGTGTGCGAGCTGACAACTCTGCTGTCGATGAATGTTTATGTGGGTGAACTGCAACGTGTGGCCTCTTTCAAGGAAAAAGTGCGCCGCCAGCCCGACAATGTAAATGCGGGTTTGCTGAATTACCCTGTCCTGATGGCTGCGGATATTCTGCTGCATCGTGCCGACAAAGTGCCTGTGGGCAAGGATCAGGAACAGCATCTCGAGTTGACACGCGATTTCGCCCAGCGCTTTAACCACATTTACGGTGTTGAATATTTCAAACTTCCTGTTGCTTATAATTTTGGAAAACAGTTAGTTAAGATTCCAGGCCTGGATGGCTCAACCAAAATGTCAAAGTCCGACAATGAGGCTTCCTGCATCTATTTGTCAGATGATCCCGCCGTCATCCGTAAGAAAGTGATGAGAGCTGTGTCCGATTCGGGTCCTACGGAACCGAATCAGCCGAAACCCCAGGCAATCGAAAATCTGTTCACGCTGATGGAAGCTGTCTCAGCCCCCGAAACAGTGGCATTCTTTGAGGAACAGTACAACAAATGCCAGATCCGATATGGAGATATGAAAAAACAGCTGGCAGAGGATATTGTACAGTTTACGGCCCCGATTTATGAGAAGATTCAGGAGCTGCGCAAAAATGACGACTATATCGCCAAGGTGGCCCGTATGGGTGCCGAGAAAGCTCGCGCCAGTGCCGACAAAACCATCAAGGATGTCCGTGAAATCATAGGTATCAAGCATTTCTAAAACCTGAACTATGTCGTTGCTCTCTCAGTATTCGCTGTGGTTTTTGCCTCTTTGCCTCTTGGTAGGTGCGGGTTGCGCCCTGTTGCTGTATTACAAGTCCACCACACTCGACCTGGACAAAAAAAGCCGCATCATCATGTCCTGCCTGCGAGGACTGGCAGTTTCGCTGATTTGCTTCCTGCTGCTGGCCCCTATGTTGAAAATGGTGGTGAAGGATTTGGATAAACCATTGATTGTCTTTGCGGTGGATAATTCTGAATCCGTTGTATTGGCTAAAGATTCAGCCTATTATCGCCACGATTATCCGAAGCAGGTGGAACAACTTGTGAATTCTTTCGGGGATAAATATGACGTAAAATTGTATTCAGTAGGAGAGAAAAATCAATTGCAAGAAGAGAAAAATGCTGATTTCCTGAATTTTACAGAGAAATCCACGGACTTGTCCTCCATCTTTAACGAGGTGGCTACGCTGTATGGCAATCGGAATATTGGTTCGATGATTCTGTTGAGCGATGGCATTGTCAATACCGGCAGTAATCCTTATTACAAGGCTTCTTCGGTGGAATATCCCGTTTATACAGTGGGGCTTGGCAGCACGGAAACAACCACAGATTTGTATGTCGCTGGTATAAACCATAATAAACAAGCTCTGAAAGGCAATTACTTTCCAGTGGAAATAAAAGTGGCGGCTAACCAATTGGCTAACAATAATGTGACCTTGACTCTCGAGGAAGGAAAAGAGGTGTTGATGAGCAAGAATCTGAATATCAATAGCCGCAAATTCTTCGAGACGGTTTCTGCTAATCTTCAAGCTACCACAAAGGGTTTGCATAAGTATAAAGTGACACTTACAGAATTGGATGGCGAGATAACCCATAAGAACAATGTGGCCTATTTCTATGTGGAAGTGATTGACTCCCGTGAAAAAATAGCAATTGTGTATAGTGGTCCGCATCCTGATGTGGCAGCTATCAAGTCCGCATTGGAAAATGCCGAAAATTACGATGTTACAGTTTCTTCTGTGCAAGATTTCAGATCCAATGTGGATGATTATTCCTTGATAATTCTGCATCAGCTTCCTTCAGTGGGACAGCCTGCGGCTAACTTGTTGGCTCAGATAGAGAAAACCGGTACTTCGGCCTTGTATATTGTTGGCAGTCAGACTAATTTGGCAGCGTTCAATAATCAAAATGCAGGTGTCAGTATTCAGCAGAACAAGAATCTGTTCAACAATGCGATGCCTTTGTATAACGAGAATTTCACGGCGTTTACTTTCTCCGAAGAAGCCCGTCAGTTGTTGCCAAAACTCCCCCCGATGACGACTATTTTCGGTGAGTATAAGGCTACGGTCTCTTCAAATGTTTTTCTGTATCAGAAAATTAATAGTGTCAATACGCAGTATCCTTTGATTCTGTTCAATGACCATAATGGAGTGAAAACCGGGGTGATTTGCGGTACGGGCATCTGGCAGTGGAAGTTGTATGATTACCTTTATACGCAAAGTCATCGTGAGTTTGATGAAATCATCAATAAGATTGCCACGTATTTGTCGGTTAAGGCGGATAAGAGTCTATTCCGTGTGTCGGCAAAGAATGTGTATGAGGAATACAAACCGGTGGTGATTACGGCTGAACTGTACAATGAGAGTTATGAACTGGTGAATGATGCCGATGTGTCGATTGTCATAACTGCACAGGACGGCAAGAAATACGAGCAGCAGTTGTCCAAGCAGAACAATCAGTATGTGCTGAATATGGGAGAGCTGCCGGTAGGTGAGTACAACTGGCTATGTTCAACCAAATATGGCAAGAACAGTTATTCTAAATCGGGTAGTTTCTCGGTGGATGAGGTGCTGCTGGAATCCACCAACCTTGTGGCGGATCATGCCCTTTTGCAAAGTATTGCGGCCGCCACTAATGGCAAGTTCTTTCTGCCGGAGGAAATGCAGCAGATAGAGAAGGAAATAAAGAATAACGATAATATCAAGCCTATTGCCAATTATAGCAAGAAGTATAATCTCCTGCTTAGTTCGTGGGTGTATTT
>CACXXY010000086.1 GCA_902771655.1 uncultured Bacteroidota bacterium
CAGTCGACGGGGCAACATGGCGAAGAAAAAGTTGATGTAGTTGATAAAGGCGATGACCACCACGAAAATGGCGATGACGAGCAGTGTCATCGTCGTGGTTTTGTTGCCTGCCTTACCAGGGGCAAAATACGAATTGCTGTCGAAGTACATATCGGTCAGTCTCACGGGGTATAGACCAAACTTGACATTATCGTCGGTGGCCTCTTTTCCTGTCATTTCACTGAAAAAACGTCTGGTCACAGGCTTTGACACTTCGACAATCGCATTGGGATCTGCACCTTTGCGAAGCTTCAGAAAATAATTGAACGAAAACTCGCTCCAATCATTGGTGTAATTATCGCCCAAATTAGCCAGCATTTCGAAAGAGGAAAGGTCGCTGTGCTTCGGCATATCTTTGTAGATGACCACAATAGATATATCCCGCCACTCCGATCCATTGAAGAATTTCATAACGTCACCCACCTGGACACCAAGGCGTTTTGCCGCCGATTCCGAAAGAGCGAAGCCAGTGTCAGTCAAATCGTCCCAATTGCCAGCCATTAATTCGAAACCGAACACGTCACGGGCACCTTTGTTCATGACCGCTATTGAGATGGACACAGGCGATTGCTCATCGCTTACACGAACTGTGATGGGATTGCCTGTGATTCCACCACAGCCACCGGCTTCAATGTCAGGGGAGGCGTTGATAACATACTCCCCCAGGGGTCGGCAGAGGTAGGAGGAATATTCACTTTGGTTGATTTCTTTTTTGGTTAGGACATAGATCCGGTCGCTGTCCTTGAGTGACTTGTTGAAGGACAGGTCGTGGTGCACCTGTACTAGGATGATGTATAAAGCGGCAAAAGCGGCTGTCAGTCCGAGGATGTTGAGAGCGGAGGAAACCGCCTCGGTTTTGGATTTTTTGATGATTCGCATAGTGATGAGGTTTTGTTGGTGATTGCAGGGCTCGTAGCGCTCACCCTGCTTCTGATACCCAGGGCTCACTTCGTTCACCCTGGGTTGGCATAGGTTGGGCTTTCAGCCCTTTTTGGAATGTTCCTTGTGACGACGCGGGTGTGAGGTACGCTGTAGAGACGCGATTAATCGCGTCTCTACAAAGGAATAATGATTACAATTCCGGCAGCACGTTCTCCACCACGCGGCCGTCGAAGAGGTTGATGATGCGGTCGGCATAGCCGGCGTCGCGCTGGGAGTGGGTGACCATCACGATGGTGGTGCCCTCCTTGTGGAGTTCGGTGAGCAAGTCCATCACCTCTTTGCCGTTCTTGGAGTCGAGGTTACCGGTGGGCTCGTCGGCGAGAATCAACTTGGGGTTGGCGACCACGGCGCGGGCGATGGCCACACGCTGTTGCTGACCACCGGAGAGCTGCTGCGGGAAGTGCTTGGACCTGTGCATGATGGCCATACGTTTCATCATGGCGTTCACCCTTTCCTTGCGTTCAGTAGCACTGATGTTCAGGTATTTCAGCGGCAACTCAATGTTTTCATATACGTCCAGTTCGTCAATCAGGTTGAAACTCTGGAACACGAAGCCGATGTTACCCTTGCGGAAGCGAGTGCGAGCCTTCTCTTTCAGCTCGCCCATCTGCTGTCCCAGCAGCTCGTAGGTGCCTCCTGTGGGATTGTCCAACAGACCCAAAATGTTGAGAAGTGTGGATTTTCCACAGCCCGAAGGTCCCATAATGGCGACAAACTCGCCGTCCTGAATTTCAAAGGACACCCCGTCCAATGCAAGGGTTTCGATTTCTTCCGTACGGAAGATTTTGCTAAGGTTTTGTACTTTGATCATATCTATGGAATTTTGATGTTTCTATATGCCCCACACTGCGCGACTGCGTCGCTTGTGAGGGGTTAATTGCACTTCGTGCGTCTTGCCTCTCCGAGGCTGCTCAAGGAAGATAATTTTCATCTTTATATGGTCTATCGTTTTGTAGGACGCATCAAATGCGCTAACAATTGGAATTTTGTATCTATTTATCATCAAGAACATGCATACTTCATGCCAAAGATATAAAATATTAAAATACCAGCACATCGCTCTCTCCGAAGTTGTCGTACGACGAGGTAATCACTTTTTCTCCCGGCTCCAAACCTTCCAGCACCTCGTAGTACTGCGGGTTCTGGCGGCCGATGCGAATCTCCCGTTTCACGGCCTGCTTCCCGTCTGCCGACATCACATAGATCCACTTTCCACCGGTTTTCTGATAGAACGCTCCGCGGGGTATCAGTATTGCCTCGATGGGCTGACCCAACTGCAAATTCAGGTAAAAAGTCTGTCCCGTGCGTATATTTGCAGGTTGCTCTCCCGAAAATTTGAAGTCCGCCTTGAATTTTCCATCCCTCACTTCGGGATAGACTTTGCGAATATGTACGCAATGCTTCTCTCCTTGTCGCTCAAAGTCCGCTTCCAAGCCTGCCGTTATCCGGTCGATATAATGCTCGTCTATCTTGGCCTCAATCTTATAGCTCTCCATGTTGTTGATTTGCCCTATCTTAGTGCCTGCGGCCACCGCTTGTCCCAACTCCACATCCAGCAAACCCAACTCGCCATCAATAGGTGCCTTGATACTCAGGTTGTCCTTGCGCTTGCGAATCATCTGCATGTTGAGACGCATGTTTTCCAAGCTCTCTTGCATCTGCCTGATCTCCACCGAGCGGTACAGACTGTCCTGTTTGGCACGGTTCTCCACCAGTTTCAGCCTATCTAACGCCAACTGGTATTCCTCGTCGGCCTGCAGCCAGGTTTCGCTGGCTATTAGCCCTTCGTTAAACAATGCCTTCTGGCTGTCGTAAGTCCTTTTCTTACGTCTCACCTCCATCTGCAATTGCAGCTTCTCTTGTTGCAAGTTCAGCTTCTGCTGTTCCATTTGTATCATGGTGTTGCGCAGTATATTCTCCTTCTCTGCCAAGTCCGCTTCGGCATTCAGAATCTGCATGTCCAAGGTCTCGTTGCTCAACACCAGAATGACATCTCCCTCATGTACATAGCTGCCTTCCTCGGTGACAACCCTCTGCACCACCCCGCCCTCCATGGGGCTGAGTTGGATGGTGGTCATCGGCACCACCTGACCGCTGATACGGATATAGTCATTAAACTGGCCTTGGGTCACGGCATTGATGGTAATATTTTCCACTTGAGCACGCAGTTTCTTCGAATTATCCCTGAACACCAGCCAAGCGACAAAGACCAAGAGCAACAACCCGCCCCAATAGGGCAATGCCTTCTTGCTGAAAGCCAAACGCCATCCTTTTTTCTGTTCTATCTGTCTATCCATGATTACTTCGTGTTGATGACTTCGTGTTGGTATTATCAACTATTAACTATTAATTATTAATTCTTAATTTCTAATCACTGACACCTGACACCTGATCACTGACCCCTGACCCCTAACCCCTGGTCACTGTATCTCTCTCCCGCATAATATCTCACGACGCTGCTTTTGATAAAGTATTGCAGTTGCGCATTGAGGTATTCGGCAGCGGCGTTTAGGCTGTTGTCGGCAACAATCCTGTAATCCACCGGTGATACCACCCCTAACTCCAGCTGCCTGTTGTTGAGTTCCAGCACCTCGTACTGCATCATCGCATACACCTGTGCCTGCTTCATGGCGTCAGCCGCCCCATTGCGATCGGCCACAGCCCTTGTCACCTCAGCCTCTATCTCCCGCAAACTCTGCTCGCGTTCTGCCGACACCCTATCCAACTCGCTCTTCTTTCTCGCAATATTTGATGCCACCGAAAGATGATTGAAAATGGGTATGCTGAGCGACAACTGAATATATTCGCCACTGTTGTTTTTGATCTGGTCTGAAAATGGCATAGGCGTATAGCCTTTTTTGCCAGGATAAGTAAAGAAACTGGTGCTCCATCCACCGCTCAGCGAAAGCGAGGGCGCATACTGCCATCGGGCAGTCTTGAGGGCGATGCGTGCCTGCCTCAGTCTGTCGTCAGCCACCAAGGCCTTCCCGTTGTGCTTTTGGGCATACGCAATCAGATCGCTGACATTTGACGGGGCATTCTGCTCATTCAACGAAGAGAACAGCGTCAACCCTTTGGTATCTTCCAGTTCCAGAGGTTCATCCAAAGACCATAGCATTATATCCTTCAGGGTAATAATAGCATTATCAAGCATATTCTGACAACTGGTCAGCCTATACTGGCACTTGGCCAGGTCGGCCTGCAACTGCAATACATCCGTATGCGATTTCTGCCCCAACTGCTCCTGTCGCTCCGCCAGACGCAACCAACTCTCGGCTGTGTTGAGCTGCGACATCAACACCTTCTTAAGCTCCGCATAATACACTACATTGCAATAGGCTTCCATCGTGGCTAAACATATCTCATCTTCCAGCAGCTGGGTTTGGGTCATCGACATCCGCTGGGCGGTTTTGGCTATCTTGATATTGTTCACAGCCTGGAATCCATTGAAAATATCAATGCCAGCTGAGACACTGTAGCCATTGTGAAACGAGGCAATCTGACTGTAAGTGTTGGTTTCAGGGTCAATTGAGCGGCCAAAATTCGAATAGGCATAGCTGCCTGCGCTCACCGACGGGGTGAAAGCCATCAAAATAGCATCTCTGCGGCCGATCTGCGCATCGCGGTTGTTAGCCTCCTGTATTCTCATTTTGGCAGAATGGCTGAGGGCATAGCTCATGCAATCCCTCAGACTCATCACCACTGTGTCCTTTTGGGCATTTACAACTGCTGCAGTGCAATTCAGTATCACCAACAAGAAAAGCAGGCTCTTTTTCATTCTTTTTTCTATTGAATACACAGAATGGAATCCAAAAACCGTGCCAAAGAAATGAAAGCACTGATTGTCAACCTACTGAATAAAATCAGCAGGCTTTATAGTGTAAAAAAACATTACACCCTTGTAAGAATATTTTACAGTAGATATGCACGGCCGTGCGTCTCAAATAGCGACTGCGGGACGCAGTCGCCTACATGTAAAAAAGGCTGCCACCATGTGACAGCCCTACATTTTTTATTCCATCCGCGGGATGCAGACGGTTACATTTTCCGTATTCTTCCCATCTGCGAGGACGCAGGTGGATACTTTTAGATATCCATGGGTTTCAGGTCATCGGCGATAATGAGGTCGGCTTCGGTAGCGGCCTTCACCTGATCAACCGTGAATTCGGGATGGATTTCCTTCAGCACAATGCCTTTGGGAGTGACTTCCATCACGCCCATTTCGGTCACAATGAGGTTCACCTGACCTTTGGCGGTCAATGGCAGGGTGCATTTCTTCAAGATTTTGGGATTACCTTTTGCTGTGTGCTCCATAGCCAGAATCACTCTCTTAGCACCAATCAGCAGATCCATAGCGCCACCCATACCGGGGGTCAGTTTGCCAGGAATCATCCAGTTGGCCAAGTCGCCCTGTTCGTCCACCTGCATGGCACCGAGGATAGTAGCATCCACGTGTCCGCCACGAATGATGACGAAAGAGTCGGCACTGCTGAAGCTGGCGGCACCAGGCTGGGCCGTGATGTAACCACCACCCGCGTTAATGAGGTTGGGGTCTTCCTTGCCGGCTTCGGGAGTGGGACCCATACCCATCATACCATTCTCAGTCTGAAGTGTGAGGTGTACATTTTCGGGCAGGTAGTTAGGAACCATGGTCGGCAGACCGATACCCAAGTTGACAACATCGCCATCGTGAAGCTCTTTGGCCACTCTCTTGGCAATAACTTCTCTGATTTCGTTTTTTTCCATGATATTGATTTTTTATAATTGATTATTTGTTTTGCATTCTCTTCGCCATCTCCTGAGCCAGATAAGAAGCCACATCATCGGCATACGAAGTGCTGCCGAAGCCTGCGTCATAACCCAGCTCCTTGGCCAGCTCGTGCGAAATACGCGGACCGCCACACACGAGGATGACCTTGTCGCGCAAGCCTTCAGCCTCCAGCATTTCCACCAGTTCGGTAAGATTCTTGATATGCACATCCTTCTGTGTCACCGTCTGCGACACCAAAAGGGCATCGGCTTTCATTTCTATAGCTTTGGCGATAAAATCTTCGTTCGGCACCTGGCTGCCCATGTTCAGGGTCTCGAACATGTCGTAACGCTCCAGTCCATAGTGACCGGCATAGCCCTTCATGTTCATGATAGCGTCGATACCCACGGTATGGGCATCGGTACCGGTACTGGCGCCGATGGCAACAATCTTGCGCCCCACATGCTCACGGATATACTCGTCCGTCTCCTTCATGCCCATCACTGTGGATTCCACCTTGGGCACATGAATGGTGGTATAGTCCACCGTGTGGGTGCATGAGCCATAGCAGTTCACAAAAGTGAAGCCCTTGGTCAGCTCCTTGAAATATACCACCAACGGGTTCTCGAAACCCATTTTCTTCATCAGCTGTTTAGCTGCCTCTATGGCTTCGTCGCCACAGGGCACCGGCAGGGTGAAACTGATCTGTGTCTTGCCGTCGTTCATCGTATCGCCGTACGGTTTAACTTTGGTGAGGTCAAGGGTTTTGTCAAAATCCTTTTCCTCCATTGAATATAATCCTCCGCTCATGTTATTCTATTGTATTTGTTTAAGTTGTTGTTTTGTTTTTACGTCGAGTCGCTCACTTTGTTCGCTCGGGGAGACATTCGCTGCGCTCATTCGACAAGACGCTCATTTCATTTGCTCGTCAAGGTGATATATCCTTTCCGTATTACCGAGCTCACGCAGTGAGCGTCTTCCCGTCTCCACGTCTTACCGTTTTCCTTTCATCAACGGGATAAACGGGTTGAAGTAATTCTCGCCTTTGGTCACCACACCGGCCAAGCCCTTACCTCCGGTCTTGCTACGCTTGATGTCGGCGAAGATACCCTTCTCCAGTGCCTCGAACAATCCTTCGTTCACCATGTCTTCCAGCAATTTGTGGGCATCGTCGAGCACCTTGGCCGCACGCTGGCGAATGATACCGCCTTCCTTGAATTCCACCTCATCACCAATGTTTTTCATATTGTTGAAGATATAGCGGGCATTCTCGATAGCCAGGTAACGGTCGCTCATGAAAGGCGTATGGATAGCCTCGGTAATCATACCCAGCAGCTGCAAACCCTGACCGGTCCATATAGCGATAGAGTTGAACAAGGCATCCTGAATTTCGCCCTTAAAGATATTACCGGTCATGAACTTGGTGGGTGGCATATATTTCAACGGAGCGTTCGGGAAGATCTCACGCAGCATCTGTGCCTGCGCCAACTCGTAAAGATAACCATTCTCCAGATCGGGATTCATCTCGAAAGCATGACCCAGACCCATTTGTTCCTCAGGCATACCAGCCAGCAGGGCCAACTGCTCATTAATGAGGTCTGAAGCCAGCACCGTATGAGCCTGTTCGTAAGCATCGGCGGTGGTCAGATAATTATCCTCACCAGTGTTGATGATAACGCCAGCAAAACCGTTGATAACACGGGAGAAATACTGATCAACCAAGGTACGCTGTGGGTTAATATCGCGGAACAAAATGCCATACAAAGCGTCATTTAGCATCACGTCCAAACGTTCGAGAGCACCCATAGCGGCGATTTCGGGCATACAGAGACCTGAGCAATAGTTGCACAGACGGATGTAGCGTCCCACTTCCTCGCCCACTTCGTCAAGAGCCTTACGCATGATGCGGAAGTTCTCCTGGGTGGCGAAAGTACCACCAAAACCCTCGGTAGTGGCACCGTAAGGCACGTAGTCGAGCAAGCTCTGACCCGTGGTACGGATTACAGCGATGATGTCGGCACCCTGACGGGCAGCGGCCTGTGCCTGTACCACATCTTCATAAATATTACCAGTAGCCACAATCACATAGATGTATGGTTTGGGACCCTCGCCAATGGTGTTCAGGTATTCATTACGTTTGGCCACATTAGCCTTGATACGGGCAATACATTGCTGCACGTAGGGATCGACTGCGGCTTTGATCTTGTCAAGGGGATTCAGTTTCAACGCAGTGATATCCAATTCATTGACAGCCATTTTCTCGGCTATCTGTTGCGGGGTGAGGCCTGTTTCGATGATGGCGTTGCCTATATAGTATAGTGCGCCTTGGTTCAGCAAGCCTTTCTCGTGAATAGAATTCACCACGACATTGGGAAGCGGAACCTCATTGCTGTCGATACCATCAATACCTATCAGACGGCAACATGTACGCTCTACCGTGACGGTAGTATAGATGTCCACAAACTTCTGCACATCGTCGGCAATGCTTTTCGCCAGATTTTTTGCCGACGCAACTTTCTCAAAATCAAGGCCTAATTTACTCTTCTTCATTCTTGTAATTCAGTTTATTTGGAATTCAGGACCAAAAGTTATACAATGTAAATTTCAAACCAGCAAAATTACAATTAATTTTTGAGATTTGCAAGAACAAAAGAAAATTTCATTTTTTGCTATATGACAAGAATTTGACGGGATTGGTTATCAACAATTTTTGTTGATAAACTATAAGTTGTTAACAATTTTATCAACAAGCTATTGTCGTTTCACTTTTAATTTATAACTTTGCAGTTTCTTTTTGAGAATAGGTAAATATTTCAACAATATAAAGATTACTAAGAAAGAAAAAAACAATAACTAAAAATCACCAACTATGAAAAAAATTCTATTCTTTTTGATGATGCTCACGCTATCATGTCTGCCGTGGGCGACATTTGCGCAAAACTGCTCCAAACCAACGGGCGTTTACATTACGTACACCCGTATTTATGATAAGTTGACCGTAACCTGGGACAATAATAATCAAGCGTCGGACTGGGTGGTGCAATACGGCTGGGATCGTAACTTTGCCCAAGGAACCTACACCCAGGTGACTGATGGTTTTGACACCGACGGCAGTACCGTATCGCTATCCCTAATAGGTTTGACCAAAGAGATACGATACTTTTTCCGTGTGAAAGCTGTTTGCGGCAACAGTGAAAGCGAGTGGAGCAATACTAAATACCATACTCTAAGCGCATACATGACCTATACTCACAATGCCGCAAGCGATCCAAGCAATTTTTTGTATAAGACACTTGGTGCTCCGATTTGGGGCTCACAAGCTGAACAGGGATGCTTGAGCCAGTTCATTATCCCTGCGGAATATATTCCCTGCGATGATATCGGTGGAGGTACCTTTAAGTCACTCACCTTCTATCCTGACTATACTAATGGCACTCCCGATTTTGGTAACGCCATTTTCAAAGTCTATCTGAAAGAAGTAAACTATACCACATTCACTGGTGAAACGGGAAGTGATTTGGAGCCCTGGAATTCTATGAGCTTGGTATATACTGGTCCTATCACTGTGACAAATGGCCAAATGTACATACCCTTCTCCAATGACTACCACTATAACAGTGGTAATTTGATGATTGGCATAAGGGAAATATGCTGGTTACTGGGATGGTATTTATCACTACGATAGGGATAACAGACATCCTACAGTGACGATCAGCTATATCCCTTCTCCATACGCGCGTATTGGCCAAATTAACACTGACCAAATCACGACCTCTTCCGCCACAATGAGCTGGGTAAATCCGGACCAAGTACAGAGAGGTTTCCCCATTGCCACTGTGACCGGCTATAAATATCAGTATAAGAAATCGACCGAAGAGTGGCCTAACAATTGGAATTCCTTGGGTGTCAATGCCACAAGCTACAGCACGTCTGTGACATTGGAAGGACTGGATGAAGGCACTAATTATGACTTCCGCGTGAAGGCTTTATATGATGAAAACGAGAGTGGCATTGCCAGCACAAGTTTTAGAACGGCTGGTGG
>CACXXY010000087.1 GCA_902771655.1 uncultured Bacteroidota bacterium
GTTTTGGCCGAGCTTCTCCTTGAGGGTCTGGAACTGCTCGCACAGCTTCTCGTACTGCTGCGTCACTTTCTTCATCTGTTCGGTGCGGGCGGCGCGGTCTATTTCTTCGACGGCGTTGGCCATGTATTGCCGCACCTGGTCGGCGAGGTCTTTGGCCGCCTGCCCCTTGCTGGCGGTGAACGCCTCGATGCGCTCAATGAGGTCGCCGTATTCCTGCCGAATTTTCTCCTTGTCGGCGGCAACCTTGTCAAGGCCGATGAGTTCGTCCTTTTGGAAGAGCTTCTTCACCTCCTTTTGGAGGTTCTCCCATTCGGTCAGTTTCTTCCCTGCGACCTCTTCGGCTGTCTCGCCGCCTGCGCCCCCACCGCCGCCGCTGCCGTCCGTCTCGCTCTCTATGTCGGAGACAACCGCGTCCAGCTGGTCGCCGATCCACGGGGCGAGGTTCTGTTTCACCTTCTCAATCTTGGCCTGCTCCTCCTGGACTGTCTTGGTGATGTTGCGAATCCAGAACTCTTCCTTGTCGTTCAGCTTCCTGTCCTTGAGCAGATAGCGGTTCAAGTTGCGGATGATGCCTTCGGCGTTCATGCCGCCCTCTGCCAGCTCCACAGCCTTGCCGCCGATTTCCGGCGAGAGATGTTTGAGCGAGGTGCCCAGTCTGTCCATCTCCTTTTTCATTATCTCCGTTATCTGCTCCTGCTGGATGTCAAGGGCTATCTTGCGCTTCATGGCGGTAATGACCTTGTTGTAGGCCTGCTCGATGTCGAGGATGTTCCCCTTCTCGTCCAGCTGGTCCTGGAGAATGGTGGGATAGTTCTCTATGATTTTTTTCTGCACCTTGTTGTACTCGTCCGTGCCCTTGCGCAGCTCCCGCAGTGCGCCGAAGAGTCTGTCGGCCTCCACTTTCTGCTCGGCGGTGCGTTCGTGGAAGTCTTTCATGGCCTTCTGTGCCGCCGTGGTGCGGGTCGCCAGCTTGTAGATGGCCGTGCCCGCCGCGATGACGGTGGTGGCGATGGCCACCCACGGAACAGCATTGGCCGCTGCGCCCATTGCCCGGACTGCTGCAGCCGCTCTGGTTGTGTTGCCCGCCATCTTCGCCTGCGCTGCGGCCACCGCATAGACAGCCGTCTTGTAGGCGGCTTTGATGACGATTCCGGCTTTCTCCGCCGCGTTGAGCAGCAGCAGGCGCGTCTTCAGCAGCGTCACTTTGGCGATGTACAAAGTGAGCGGTGCGATGATGGCCAGCACCACGCCCTTGTTCTTGCTTATCCACGAGGTGGCGGTGGATATGGCCTTGATGCCCGCCGTGCTGGTTTTGGTCAGCTTCAGCAGTATCGGGTAGAGCTTTTGCCCCAGTTCGAGGCGGGTGTCCTGGAACTTCTTGCGGGCTTTTTCCAAGTTGGCCTGCATGTTGTTGTTCTTGACGGAGAACTCCTCGTAGCAGGACACGCCCTCCAGCATGGCCTTGTTGGCGATTGTCTGCGCGGCCTCCACCTTGTCGAGGCTGTTGGCCATCGAGGAGATGGCGGCGGCGGCGCGTGCGCCGTCAAGCCCCAAGTCTTGGAATATGGGCAGCAGCTTGTCGAAGCCGCCCGCCCCGGAGAAGCCCTTGAGCACTTTCTTCAGTGCCTCGTTCATGTCGGTCTCTATGAGCTGCTTGAACTTGTCGAGTTCCATTCCGGCAATCTTGGCGAACTCGGCGGGCTTGGATATGACCTTTTGGATGAGCTTTTGGAACGCCGTGGCCGACATCTCAACCTTCTGCATGTCCTGGTCGAGGGCGGAGGCGAAGCCGAGAATCTGGTCTGCGGCAAGTCCGGCCTGCACGGCGATGCCGCCCAGCCGCCCCGTGAAGTTGACCATGTACTGCTCGTTGGCGGTGCTGGTCTTGCCCAGCTCGTTGACGGCGGAACCCAGTGAGAGCAGCTGCTCTTTGAGCGACTTGTCCTTGAGCATGTCGGTGGACTTCTTGTAAACGTCCACCATCTTGCCGATGGCCAGCGTCGCGTCATCACCCAAAACGTCCCCCATGGAGACGTTGATGATGTCCGCCGCCTCGACGAACTGCTGCACCAGCTCCTTGGAGGAGATGCCCAGCTTTCCGGCAATGTAGGCGAGGTTGTTGAGCTGTTCGCGGCTGGTGCGGGTGTCCAAGTGCTTGAAGCTCTCGTTGAGTTCCTCCACCTGCTCGCGGGTCATACCCGTAGTCTTGATGACGTCGGAATACACGTCGTCCATGGCGGCGAGGTCGGTGGCCACCTGCTTGAGGGTGCTGGTCACGTTGTCGAGCGAGGAGAGGATCTGCGTCAGGCCTCCGATGCCCGTGCCGAACTGCAGCACCTTGTTGTACATTTCCGTCCACGCGGAGGCGGCGGAGCCGATGTTCTGCGCGTGTTCCTTGAGGTACTGCCTTAACTCCTTGATTTTCTTGGCGTTGGAAATGTACTCGTCCGAGCCGATGACCATGCGGTTCTGCTCGTTCACGAGTTTGTTCATCTCGGAACGTATCTGCTTGACGGAGGCCTCCACCTCCTTGCCGTTGATGTAGATGGTTACCCTGCGGGTGCTGCTCTTTGCCATAAACGTTAAGTTTTGGCAAAGAGGGAAAACGCTGTCGTGCTGGTTGACTGCGTTTTCATCTTCCTTAAAACCGCGACAACGATAGAAGTGGTTATGAGCACGGAGTGCGAAATTTGAACGGATAGCGTGCCCGGTCGCCCCAAAAGGGAAAAAGAAAATATAAAAACGGTTCAAACAACACTGTGCGGGTCGATGCTGCTGGTAAAGATGATTTTGCAATCCTCCTCAAGAAAATCAAGCTCGGTCACGCACATTTGGATTTTGGTTTGTCGTATGTAAAAGTAACCCTGATGCTGGTCATAGAAGAATTTCCGCGAAGAGGTGTGCTCCGGAATGGGCCAAGCCCTATATGCCTTGAATCTGAAAGATTTGTTTACGACCTTCATAAATCCAAGTACGTCATATACTTTAAGTTGCCGTCCACCAGTATATCTTTTTTGTAAGATTCTTGCACATTTTTCAAAGGCGGCGATATGTTCCGTGTTGCCCACAAGATCAAAGAAATCAAAGGAGTCATAGTCGTATGAAGATTGGCAAATGGAATAGTCTCCGTGATAATGGGCATGTCCCCACCAGTGGGCATCATCCACAAAGGAATCCCAAAAGTAGTGACCGTGGCCAAGCCAGGCCTCAGTATCGCCACAGAATACGGGAATCTTGCCTGTGTAGTAAACAGAGTAGGACTGGTAAAGATTGCGCAATCGCATAGACTATTGGCAGCAAGAGTTGTTTTTGAGTTCTTCCTGCAGTGAGGACAAATTCATGGTTGGCAACACGATAGCTGGTCTGTTTGACTGTAGGGATACGGTGCTCACAAACGCCCTCACATACGGGAATATAATGGCTATGCTGTTGGCATAGAAGTATGTCGGAATCTCATCAAAGGAAATCTCATCTTTGAACAGGAATGTGGCATTGCAAACAACAGACATCACATTTTTGTCAGTCGTGTTGTCATTGGCCAAAAATTCAAAGGTGAGGATATACTTCTTTTCCTCCTTCACAAAAACGCCACGGGGTCTGATGTCCAGTCTGAAGGTGTCTGAACCGATGTTGGCGAAGTCGAGGGTGACTTTGTCAAATGAGTAGTTTTGGAGCGAAAAAACAGCCTGTTCCATAATGTATCAAATTGGAAAATTAAGCGGCGAAAGCAAATGACACTTGGTTTCCGAAGTCGCTTTGGTCGAATTTCTCCTGATAATTATATCCTGCAATCCCGCTTTCGCCAAAGGGAATCGTGTGGAGAAAATCAAGATATTCGGAGATTTCTGGGCTTTGGATGTTGTCATCAGCCACATCTTCAAGCACTGCGAGAATCTCCTCATCCGTCATCTTGTCCAAAATAGCGTTATAATCGTCAACTAACATTTCATATTTTTTTCTGCCTGCAAAAATACATTTTTTTGAAATACAAACTTACGAAAAAAAAGAGGACCCGAAAGCCCTCTTTGAATATCGTTGTAATAGGAACACACTACTGTTTCACCAGCTTCAAATAATACACCTGCTTGTCGGTGGTGACCACACGGACAATGTAGGATGCCTTGGCTAAGCGGCTGACGTTGAAGCGGTAGTCGTTGCGGTAGTCGGCCACCTGTCCGCCCTGCATGGTGAGGACAGTGATTTCGGCCACCTCCTCGGGTGCGATGCCCATCACCGTCACCTCGTCACGGGCGGGGTTGGGTGCGAGGTAGGGCTTGTCGGCCTGCGGGACAAATGAGCTGGACTGGAAGCTACGCGTGGTATCATTGTCAGCTGTGGTGGAGTCGGGCAGTTGGCGGAACTCTTCGGGAATCATTCCAAAAAGTTCTTCGGCAGTAAAACAAATTTGAACATAGCACAATTTATTATCTTCGGTACAGATAATCGCATGGATGCAAACCTGATTTTCCTCCTGCATAGCCATTTGGGACAATTGTCCATAATTGAGCATAAGAAGGCCGTTCACGTTAGTTGGAGGATAACAAGTGTAATTGATGATTTGAGATGGTGTGCTCCACATAGAGAGGATATTGTTGACACCTCCAGGGAACAACAGATCAAAATTGAAGTATGAAGTCTGATGTGGAGTGCTCAACTCGTCCAAAAAATATAATTTTTCCAGTTCTATCTCGCATTCTTCTTCGATACATTTTTCCCATTCAAAATATTCAATGAATGTCGTTTCGCAATTATGTTCCGTATCAAACAAGGTAAACTCGATGAAGGGGTTGGCAAAATCCGTGAAGTTCAACCCCACATATACAGTTTCACAGGTTCCGGGCGCAACTGCAACAGGCAATGAGTTTACAAACTGAATATTACTGCTTGCATTGGTGTACAGTTGGTCGAAATACAAAGTCTGCGAACCAGTGTTACAGATTTTGATAGTCATATAGTAGAACAAACTACACTCTTCTGCTTTCTCACACTCTTTGTCCACAGTGACCGTTACTCCCTCACACGGACATATTTCTCTTTCCGTAATAGTGAGAATGGGCGAATCGTATGTGCATCCGTTTCCATATTGTGTGTTCATATAATAATCGCCAAAACTGCCAAGCGGTAGGTCAGCATACAAGGTATAGCCGTCAGTGCTCCAGTTGTAGTTTTCATACCAGTCCCAATGAAAACTGCCGGAATGGTACGGGTAGAAGTTATACACGTGCAATCCGTTTGCGAGTTCCTCCTTGCATTTTTCATAACAACCCGTAAGCAGGGCATCGTAGTTGGGGGCTGGTGGGATGAAGAGGGTGGATTTGGCGGACGGACAACCTGTTGAGGGATCAATATAATGCGCCGTCAAGTAACCGGGAACGTAGTATTGCGCCGAGCTGCCATGGAAACCGTTGCTCCACAGAAGGGGTTGGGCCGGACTTGCGGTGGAATGAACATATACAGGCGGCGTGTGGATGCACTCGTTACCATAAAACGATATGGGAGGTGCTGCGGGTTGCTGATGTACCGTGACGGTGCAGGTGGCACTTTTCACACAACCGTCGGGACTGGTGACATCAAGGTTGACATTGTATGTGCCTGCTGTTCCGGGCGTGAATGTGATATTAGCGGTATTGGGGATGTTAAGCAAATTGTTGTTGGGGTCTGTGATTGTCCAATCATAATTATTATTGCTACCCGTATTGCCGTTCAGTTTCACTTCTTCGCCAAGGCAATAAGTGGTGTTGCCTGTGATGCGGGCTGTCGGAGCATTGAGAAAATCAACATTTTTAATACATTCTTTCCTACAACCATAATTTGAAGTGATGACCAAGACATGATAATCTCCCGTTCCTGTCGTATTATAATAATTGTCATAGACCCACGAAGGAGAATAATCCCAATAGTAATGATTGTCAAGATAAACATGAGGTTGAAAAATAATTTGACGAGAATCACCTGGACAAACAGCTGTTCCTGGTACTGTAATAGAACCATCTTTTATATTATTTTGAGACACATAAATTCTTTGTGTGTAATTTGTTTTACAATGGAGAGAATTAAAGACATCAAGTGACAAATCATAATAATTATGATTTGAACTATAAGTATGGTAAATACCGTTACCGTAGTTGTATGAATCATCTCCAAAATCCCAATAATACTCATAATTGTTATTATTAGGAAGGACTGAAAACAGGAAAGGTGTGTTTTCACACATGTAGTTTGGAATATTAACGCTGGTGATAACAGGGTCAGGTTCCAATGTGATAGATTCAGAACAAGTGCAATCACTACCATCCATAGTCAACATTACAGTATAAGTGGTATTAGTTGGACTGCCAATATGAATGTTTCCAGACATATAGGGATAAGTTAACGTAACAGAATTACTACTGCCTACGATGGTATATGTTCTGTCGGGAATGGCATAGCCGCTTCTATACAACGATTTGTCGGTTACCACAATATTTCCATTGCAATCGTAGGAGAGCTCGAATCTCGGAACACAATCAACAACTATCGGTTCATCGTGGTAATAACACACACCATTAACGGTTGTGGAAACAAGAATATGATGATAACCAGGCACATTGAAAGTGGCTTCTGCTTGCTCGGTTGTGACGTTGGGTGTGATCTGCGAACCCAAAGCGTAAGTAGAAAGTCCCCAAGAGAACTGCGCATTTGGCGGATAGGACGCGGAGATATTTACAACATTACATAGTTGAGTATATTGAACAGTGATATTATCACATGATGGCGGAGGTGTTGGTTCGGCGTAGCATCCTTGCGCCTCACACGCCGGATTGTCGTTATAAGTGACAATACAACAATATGTGCCACTAATATTGTTAGAAGTATAGGAGGATGTGTGGCAATTCAGTGTGTTGCCGTTTTGATACCAATCATAGCTTACATTAGTCTGTTGGGGTACACTCAAGGTGTTACCTGAACGGGTAATGACAGCAACCGGAAGTTGCCTCACATAAAGACTTCCTGTAACTATGGCGGGATCGCAATTTGGATCCGGTTGGTAAGTTAACGTGAAAGTAACTGTCCCTGGATGGCGGAATACCCTATTGACACTGGCACCATGGAATATCAATGTCGTGTCGGAGAACTGCCAAGTGTAGTCACTGCTGACGGAAGAACCGCCAATGGTAGAAATAAGAGTAGGATCATATTGGCATACGACTGTCGAACAATTAATAGTCGGCGGAATAATGTCAATTATTTCAATCTGAACAGTATCATAAACTTCATTATTGTCACAATACGTCCGTTTGATAATGACATCAAAGAAATAGGGAGGATTATTGCCATTGAGCAAATGATTAGTTAAAATGTTGACAGAATCACTTAAATGGTTGCCTATAATAGATGCCGCATTGGCAGGGCTGATTGTCCACTCATAGGTGACATTGGATTGGTGAGGGACCGTGAACTGCACAATAGAGCCTGCACAAGCAACCGTAACGGCAGGTAAACCGTGTGGTGCCAACTGGAAAGAGCTTACATTGTGGATGTATGCGTCAGAATGGCAATTGTTTTCACCATCAATTTGGTAAACTGCCACATTACATACTGTATTCCCGTAATCTATGGTCACTTCATCCCCGTTTTCAGTATTATATGGAGCGCAAAGTTGTACCCATTCCAAAAAGTAATTTGGATGTGTTGGGGTGGCGCTTAACAGAATGGAACTGTTAGGACACGCTGAATGTGGACCGTTTGTAATTGTCAATGCCGGTGGATTGTCAAGAACAGTGACCAAATATTCAGCATCATCACAATAATTGCTGTTAGATGCCACTATTCTATATCTTCCTGAATTGACAAACGTGTAGTTCAAGGCAACCCCATTGGTGTAGTATATCTGCGTATTGCTCTGATTAAAGACCCGCCATGTCACACTGTTGCCGTGCCATGTTGTATAAAACCCTGTCGCACCTTTGCAAAGTGTGTTATCTGAGGATTTGATACTCATGGTATCCTTGACAATGATGGTCTTTTCGGTGCTGTCAGGACCGCAGGGGATAAAGTCACAGCCATATTTGGCGGATAACGTATAGGGGCCGGGCTGTTGGAACTTGAGCAGAACCTGATTGAGTTCTTCGGTATTAACCATATCACTGTCTCCAACAGACGGACTTATATTCCACAAATAATAAGTGGAACCCCAAATGGGTAATTCGAAAAGATTAAAATCTCCTACACAAACCACATCAGGACCAGATATTTCTGCACTATTGGTAATGACTGGTATTTTGATGGATGCCATGGCCTTACAAGGAGCATCACAAAAAGCAGCATCAATTGAAATGACCCCATAGCCAGAAGACGGATTTCCCCATTGTACATCTATCGTAGCCGGATTGGAGGGATCGGTAGTGTAAGTGCCTCCCTCCACACTCCACATATACTGAGAACAGTAGGGGTTTAATAGAGTATAAGTCTCATTTGAACCCGCGCAGACTGTACCGTAACAAGAAAGTTCAAGTTTCAGTTCATCTACGACCCGAAGAATAATTTCTTCATAACCTTCACAACCACATTCGTTTTGCACGAAATGTTGAATAATAAAATCACCTGTTTGTGAAGCGACTATTGTATGATTCGGAGTTGAAGCATTCCCAAATGGGGTTAACCATTGATACCCAACAATAGGAGTTAATTCCGACGTACTCATATCTATCAATTCAACAGTTTGGTTTCTGCAGACCTCTATCACTTTTTGCTCTCCTTGATTGTTGTATGCGGGTACGGTGTTGGATGCTATTGTTGGAGATTCCATCAATAGCACACAGACTTCGGTTGAGCAGGTGCTGGTATCGGAAGTGACCACGTTCACGGATATGTTTCCGACATCATTATAGTTACCCCACATAACCACCGCCGTGCGGTTCTGATTTGTAAAGAAATAGGAAGCCGCGCCGGAAATGGTCCATGAATACTGGGTTACAGTACCTGAACAGACCGCAGTGTACTGCACAGTGTTTCCTTTGCAAGCCAGCAGACAGCTACCAAAATCCTGCTCCCAAAGAGAGGGTCTTTCCTTGATGTACTCCGTTAGCAGGCATTCGGAGTCAAAGTTGGTGGTAATGTACAAATCGCATTGCGCCCGCAACAACGACATGCCGAAAAATAGAAGCGGCAACAGAAAGAATATAAATTTTCTCATAACGCAGATGATTTTTTGGTTAATAATTTGATGATTTGATGAACTTTTCAACTGCTATTTCCCCATCCTGCATCGTTTTGACAAAATACATTCCGGAAGGGAGTTCCGAAACATTGATAGCGGTCTGTTTTTCTTCTACAATCTTTTGCAAAAGAATCTTCCCTTTCATATCAGTGATACAGACTTTGCCGATAGGATCGTTTTGTTTTTTAATGTTTAGAACACCATAAACAGGGTTTGGCCAAATTTGAAGAGTGTGTTCTTGTTTAGAGTAAGAAGGAAGTCCTACGTATGGTTCGGCGAACTCGGGGGCGTGATAGAGGGCGAATACGGCATTGGAGTGGCCGGAAAAGCAGTTGACGGAGACATCATTGCCGAAAACCACGGGTGCTGTGGTCATGAAGTTTGCTAATAGGTAACCTTGTTCGTTTACAATGGCTCCAGCCTTCATCACAGAACCATTTACCGTATCTGCTCCAATAAACATTCCGTCGTCTCTCCATTGAGTTAGCAGGCATCCTGTTCCTGACAAATTATATATGGCAAAACCTAAAATTCTATTGTTTATACAGCAAGGGATTAGCTTTGTATTTGCAAATTCTGAAGGTACGATTCCTTGATTTAGGTAAGTTCCATCGAATTTGTTATACCTTACAAAAAAACCAATATGATCGAATCCTTGTTGGTAATATTGAAGAAAGTTGCTTTCATCATCAAAATACAATAGGGAATTATTAGGCACGGTGTATCCTCCGCCTCCAAGGATACAAATTGAATTTCCCGAAACAGCGCATCTTCCCCATTGAGCTATGGGGCGAAGATATTCATCATCACCACATCTTGATCTAATTTGATTGCACCATTGAACATTTCCTGATGTGTTATATTTGATAACAAAATTACTCAAATCAGCTGAAGAAATGTCATGTATGGTTAGATTATGTGTGCTATCCCACCAGATATGAACAGGATATTGGTTTAATTCACCCCCTAAACCTGGCAAAGATTGGCCTAACCGCACATGTCCAGTAATATACATGTTGTCTTCTTCATCAAAACACATGCCTTCAAATCGAGGGTAGAAATTATATTTAACATAATCTCCAGTTTGTAGTCCCTCATAAGGTGCAATTCCATCAGTTTCAACGACAAGAGGTTTGGCAAATTCCAGTTCCCAGTCGGACGTGAATTTATATAGAAAGGCATTGTTGATAGCGAAAGGAGACTCCGCACTTCCTGGGAAATACAGGTTATAAGTTTTGCTTGAGTCGCCATCTACTACTACAGTATAAGGTTGGGATTCATTTCCTTGATATTGGATTCGGGTATAAACATACACGCTTCCGTCAACACCAATGTGAACTGGGCAAATATCGTTCACACACAAGTTGAGATTTATTCGAATTGAGTCTGTCCCATTGAAAAACGAATGTCTTGAATATGTTTCCACAAAATGATCTTCCAAAAGATTTCCGTCCAAATCCAATTGGGCAAAAAAAGTCCATCTGTGGTATGCCTTAAACGGCAGCTCTTGTTGATCTTCAGGAATAGTATTGAGTTGGTATTTGTAAACAAGTGTGTCCAAATAGTACAGCCAATCGTTGGTGTGGTCTCCAGAAAAGCCACAGTTCCCTGAAATATAAACATTGTTGTTCCGAACCTCCATCCATAAAGGGAATGCCATTTCCGAACTGCTTTTCACCACCTTATACCACAACATATTCCCCAGTGTGTCAAATTTGGCCAAAAGAATGGAACGTTCATTCGTATTTAGTACTGTGCCATTGTTGACAAACTGAAAAGTCAGCCCGTCAATGACCGCATTTCCCCCCATAGTCCCGTAAACATAAATGTTTCCTTCCTCATCAAAGGCAGTGTTTGTAATCTCATTGTAATATGAGCCACTAGTGCCGTCGTCTCCAGTCCAGTAATGCGCCCACTTCCACTCGCCTTGGGCGGAGGCGGTGAGGGTGATGAAAAGGGTGGCAAGCATTGCTACGAAAATGTGTATTTGTTTCTTCATATTATTATTATTTTGGTTAATCTTCTCCTCTGCGTATATGGTGTTAAAAATTGACGCTTCAAAGGTATAAAAATTTTTATTCAATCCAAGCAAAAATGAAAAATATTTTTTCTCGTTGCAAATCAATTTGTTATGTGTCAATTTTTAGTGCCTCGAACAATCCGCCATGCGTTTTTCACGCGGAAAGAGGGGACGGTTTCGCCAAAAATGCCTATTATGCACAACAAATTGTTCATTGCAGTGCATAACACTCTGAACGAAGGATATTTATACCGAATTTAAAATATTTGGTAAGCTGTTGCTACTTTTTTACTCCGAAGAAGTTGACCAGGCACTCGTCACCCCAAAACTCTGCGGCGAGGTCGAAGAGGCGTTCCGCATTGCGGTCAATGGGTTCGTCAAGCCAGTCCACCATGGAGCGGCGGATGCGGGGGTGCGGGTTCACATACTTGCCCGGAACTCGCGGCTGGCCGTAGCCCACCGCCCATTCACGCCATATCCCGTGGATGGGAATCTTGAAACTCACGGCCTCGGGGATTCCGCCGTCGTGCTCTATCTTGTACTGTATGCTGTTGCGGAGCTTGCGCTCCACCTTGCCGCTCTTCTTGGTTATGGAGGTGACCTTCTTGCCCTTGGTGAACCGCAGGAGTTTTTACAGAATGTGCCATAATCGTGATATTTTCTGCATTGTTTGCGATGTTTTTGGCAAAAAACCGCATAAAAGTTGCATTGCGGATTTCACCGTCTCCCCTCCCGAATCACCTTGTCGAGCCTGCCGAGGATGACGTGGACGTTGGAGGCGTAGAACTTGGACTCGTCATAGAAGCGGTCGCCCATGAGGTCGCGGTGTACGGCGACCCACGAGAACGACGACTCCGGCTCGTTGGGCGAGGTCTTGCGCCGCTTCGGGGCGCGGGCGAACACGTTGGGGTATTTCTCCTCAAGGTTGCGCCTGCGCAGCGTCTTGTAGCACAGCACAAAGGCGGTGAGCTGCTCTTCGGGAAGTGTGGCCATCATTCTCATCCGGGTGTCCGCGCCGTAGATGGTGAACG
>CACXXY010000088.1 GCA_902771655.1 uncultured Bacteroidota bacterium
CGCATTGGCCACATAGCGGCGGGCCTCCTCAATGGGATTTTTTTTCTCTTTGCTTTTCATCATTCATTTGTTATATGTCGATGGCAAAGATACAACAAAATAAATATCTCACAAAAGAATAGTATAAATTTCTTTTACTTATCAATCAGAATATTAGAAATAACAACAAAATATTTTAACAATATTAGATTAATCAAATTGAATAATTTAACACATTAAGGTAGCATTTCGTAAATTTCTTCCTTATCTTAACATCTACGAACAACAAAAAAATACGGTATTAGCCACGCCAATAAGCGAATCCCGAAAAAAAAGAAGGGTATATTGCCGTGAAGACATGAAAAAAAAAACAGTCAAAAACATTACCCAACACAACCCATAACTTGTACGAAAAAAAGCGACTGTCGTGATTTTTTTTCAAAAAAATTGTTCTACAATCAAAAATTTTACGTAAGTTTGCGGATTATATGTATCCATTTTGGGAATTTAACAAATCAGAAAATCGCATGAAGCCTAAAATTATTGTCACCGGAGGAACTGGCTATATTGGTTCACATACCATTATCGAATTGATAAAAAGCGAGCAATTCGAGGCTGTGGCTGTGGACAGCTGTGTGCGTTCCACACCAGAGACCATCGACAGAATTGAGGAAATCACAGGAGTCCATGTCAAGCATTACAATGTGGATATATGCGACCGAAACGCGTTTTTTTCGGTGATTGAACAAGAAGCCCCTGTCGCAGGCATCATCCATTTCGCCGCCTTCAAATGTGTGCCCGAATCGGTGGAGAAACCACTGATGTACTACCGTAACAACCTTGGTTCCTTGGAAAATGTACTTGAAGCCTGCGAATTATACCATATTCCCCGACTGATTTTCTCATCTTCCGCATCTATATATGGGGATGTAAAAGAACTTCCCGTTACCGAGAAAACACCTTTTGGCACACCTTTCTGCCCGTATGCCCACACCAAACAAATCGGCGAGCAAATGATTCACTTTTTTGCCGACACACATCCTGACTTGCAAAGTGTTATTTTACGCTACTTCAATCCCGTCGGCAATGACATGAGCGGTTTGAACGGAGAGCTTTCGCCCGATAAACCTAACAACCTGATGCCCATCGTCACTCAGGTAGCCATCGGCAAAATGAAACAGCTGACGGTATTCGGCACCGATTACGACACCCGTGACGGTTCTTGCATCCGCGACTACATCCATGTTTGCGACATCGCCAACGCCCATGTGAAAGCCTTGCAATTTCTGATGGACAAGAAGAATGAAAGCAACTACGAAATCTTTAACTTGGGCAGTGGCAACGGCGTTTCAGTATTGGAAATCATCAATGCTTTTGAGAAAGTCAATCACATTAAGCTGAACTACACTATTGGTGGCCGACGTCCAGGGGATGTGCCCGCCATATACAGCAACAGTCAACGGGCCAACGCCCTACTCGACTGGCATTGCCGCTATGACATCAATGACATGGTGGAATCGGCATGGAAATGGGAAAAACATTTGAATCACCTACGTAAAACAGAATAAGTATCCTCGCACAACAACATGGAAATCAAAGAGATAACAAAAGGAAAAGACATTTGGGAGTTCATCAACTTCCCGAAAAAACTATACAAAGGATGTGAACACTACGTGCCACCATTGGACAATAGCGAGTACAACACCCTGACCCGACATCCTGCCTTGAACTTCTGTGACATACGTATGTGGCTGGCATACCAGGACAATCAAATTGTGGGGCGTATCGCCGGCATCATCAACCATAAATGCAATGAACTGAAACAGCAGAAACGTATCCGTTTCGGCTGGTTCGACACCATTGATGACATCAACGTGGCCAAAGCCCTGATTGACAAGGTTGAAGAATGGGGACGGGAGCAAATGCTGACAGAAATCTGCGGTCCTTCCCGCTACTCCAACATGGAAAGACAAGCCATGCTCGTTGAGGGTTTCGACCATACCCCCTCCATCAGCGCCGACTACAATTACGAATACTATCCGAAGCTGATAGAGCAAATAGGCTTTGAGAAGGAGGTGGACTATATTCAATACAAAGTCAAAGTCTCCAAAGAACTGCCAGAGAACTTCGAACGTTTAGCAGATATTCTTTCCCGCAAATACAAAGTTAGGCTCCGCCATCTCAAAAACCGGGATGAGTTAAAAAAATGCGGTATGGAATTCTTCCATGTGCTGAACCGAAGCTACGCCAACATCTTCAATTTCATACCTTTAACCGATGAGGAAATCCAGTGGACAATTGAAGAGGATTTCCAAGTGGCCGACACCCAACTGTCATCAGTCCTGGAGGATGAAAACGGCAGGATAGTGGGCTTTGCCTTTTGCCTACCCTCCTTAAGCCAGGCTCTCCGCAAAGCCAATGGCAGGCTGTTCCCCGGCGGAGGCTGGTACCATGTGGTCAAGGCCCTGCGAAAAAACAAATACGTGGACATGTACCTCACGGGAGTGTTGCCAGAATACATGCATACCGGCATTCATGTCTTATACCACAAGCAGTTGCATGAGAACTTCATTGCCAAAGGCTACGAATACGCTTTCACCGCCCAGCAGCTGGAGACCAATGTGGCCTCGCATATCTGGAAGAAATACGAGACAGAACCTTATTTTAGGAGAAGGTGCTACAGGAAAGACATTGACAATGCACAATGCACAATGCACAATGCACAATGCACAATGCACAATGCATAATTAATAATTAATAGTTGATGGTAATTATGGGTGGGCAATATGCAGTGGTGACAGGGGCTAGCCGGGGTTTGGGTAAAGAGTTGGTTATAGTTCTAGCCCAACGGGGTGTTAGTTCCATTATGATTGGTACCAACGAGAATGTTGGCATTGTTTGTGCCGAAATCAATGCGAGATATGGTGTCCAATGTGTCTCTCTCATAGCCAACCTCTGTCAGAAAGAGGAGGTTATGGCTTTAGCGGAAAAAATCAACAGTCAATACGAGATTTTCATGCTGGTCAACAATGCCGGCATGGGTGGTAGCAAAGCTTTTTTAGAGGCGGATGCCGACTATATCGACCGCATCATACAGCTGAATGCAAGAGCCTCTGCCCTATTGATGCATGAGCTGTTGCCGAACCTTTTGAAACGGGAGCGCGCCTATATCCTCAATATCGGCAGCATGGCGGCCTATACCGCCACTGGCTACAAGACCGTTTATCCTGCCAGCAAAGCCTTTCTGAAACATTTCTCCTACGGCATGAGAGAGGAGTTCAAAGGCACACCCGTCAGCATCAGCTACGCCTCACCGGGTGCCATGGCCACCAACCCCGAAGTGACCGCACGCATTGAGAAGCAAGGCTTTCTAGGCCGTTTCACCTTAAAAACGACCGAGAAAATCGCTCACAAATGTATCCGCCAAACATTACGAGGCAAAAAACACATCATCATCAATCCATTAAGCTACTTTTTTTCCGCCATCATTCCGGGATGCATCAAGAATGCTATCATGACTAAAATAGTAAAAAGAGAAGTTGCCCGATAAAGACATCCGACAACTTCCCAAACAATACTATTTAACAAAACCACAGGAGTTTACTCCCATTTCATATTAGTCACGCACACAGCGCACAGACATGCCATTTTGCTTAAAAGCCCCGTATTCTTCACTTGTAACCGTTGCCTCATAGTAACGCATCACACGGTCGATAGCTACCAGATCATTTTGACCTGTACCATTGCCATATTTAGTGGCGGTCCAAAAATAGGCACTACCGCCAAAATAATTCGGGGTTTGCTGGCATTCTCCCGCAGGAAGGGCATTAAAACCTGTAGCGTTATTTGAAGACTGATTATTACCCACAGAATTTGGAACAGAGCTTTGATCCCAGCCACTTGTTGAAGCCAAAGCTTTCGCGATATTGGCAGCACCGCCACTTTGAAAATTCGACTGGGTACTCAGATAATCCGTTAGTTCCTTCCATTCCGCATCAGAAGGCAGATGCCATCCATTAGGGCAAGCGCCCTGCACCCCACTCGGATTGGCGGTACTGCTACTAACTTTATTCGTAGCAGCCGAGAAATTATACAAATAGCCGTATGTATTGACAGTAGAGCTATTGTTATCCGGATAATAACGATAAGGAGTGGAAGCACTGAGGTCGTGCATCATTTCTCCCAATGGTATAGTTGTTCCATCGGCATAATGGGTAGTACGCAAATTTGAGGCCATCCATACCTGATTACCCAATTTTACAGCATCGTACGTATTGCCATCATAATCCTTGACAGCATTCTGAATCAAACCATCACCTTCCGGTTCCTGATTATCAACTGTCACCTTGTCTTTTTTACATGATGACAGGGTAATGGCAAACAAAAATGGGAGGGCAAAGCCCAAGACTAAAGCAAAGATTTTTTTCATAACTATAATTTTTAAGGGTTGATTTTTTTTCATACATCAATAAGACGTATAAAAACAGAAAAACGTTACAAAAAAAATTTTTTTTTAGCATGAGGTGCGTTCCAACAAAAAAATTATCAGTCTGTGTATAATTCAGGAATTTCATGTAATTTTGCATTGAATAATACAAAACACAACAATGACAAAACAAAAAAGAAAATTTATCCTGGCCTTACTTGGCATAGCCATACTTTGCATATCATTAGCTTTTGTGTTGCTGTTGCCATCACGCCAAGCTTCAGCAGAGTTGCCAAGCCAGTCTAAAAGAATGAATCAAAGCACTATACAAAATCCCGATTCGATGATGGAGATTCCGCGCTACACAATTCAGCGCAAAGGGAAACAGGTGATACATACAGGATACACCGTAAATTTCAACCCGGAGTGGCATATCCCGAATTGGGTAGCCTACGAGCTGACCAAAGAAGAGCTGGAAGGAGATATTCCCCGGGCGCAGAACTTCGAGCCGGACCCGCAACTCAGCGACTGCACCCCTACTACTTTCGACTACTCCCGCTCCGGATACGACCGCGGTCACATGGCACCAGCTGTCAACATGAAATGGAGTCAACAAGCTATGAATGAAAGTTTTTACACTTCCAATATCTGTCCACAGAACCACAATCTCAACTCTGGAGTTTGGCAACAATTGGAGGAGCGTGTCAACATCTGGGCATGTTCCTACGGCAATATTTATGTGGTATGCGGACCTATTATGGGCGAGCAATATGAGACTATCGGAAGAGCTAAAGTCGCCGTTCCCGACGCCTTTTTCAAGGTGTTATTATGCCACATAAATGGTGAATGGCAGGCCATCGGTTTCTATTTCAAGAATGAAGCCGGCACGAGACCTCTGCGCAGCTATGCCCGCAGCATAGATACCATTGAGAAAATGACCGGCATTGATTTCTTCCACCTGCTGGACGACAACATTGAGGACAAGATTGAGGCAAGGTATGAGTTGGAGGCGTGGGGGATGTGACAATGCACAATGCACAATGCACAATGCACAATTAACAATTAACAATTAATAGTTAATATTTTATTCATAGGGGGGGGGCATCGAATGCGTCCGAATCAAAAAAATCAGATATAAATAAAGAAGGCGGCCAAATTCGGTCGCCTTTCTTCTTATAAATAAGTGTTATACAAATATTTATGCATTTTTGATAGCAGCCTGGGCAGCGGCCAGACGAGCTACAGGCACGCGGAAGGGAGAGCAGGAAACGTAGGTCATGCCAGCTTTGTAGAAGAACTCTACAGAAGCGGGGTCGCCACCGTGCTCACCGCAGACACCGCACTTCAGGTTGGCGCGGGTGCTACGACCACGTTCCACACCTAATTTCACCAACTGGCCAACACCTTCCTGATCCAGCGTGTTGAATGGGTCAGCGGGGATTATCTTCTCATCAACGTAGGTATGAACGATAGCGTTCACATCGTCACGGCTGAAGCCGAAGGTCATCTGAGTCAAGTCGTTGGTACCGAAGCTGAAGAACTGTGCCACCTCGGCAATCTTGTCGGCCACCAAAGTAGCTCTCGGGATCTCAATCATAGTTCCGAAGAGATAATCGATAGTTACGCCGAACTGAGCCTCGATTTCAGCTTTCACGCGGTTAGCGATAGCTTTCTGGTGCTCCAACTCCTTCACATTGATGGTGAGGGGAACCATGATTTCCAAACGGGGATCGTGGCCTTCCTTCATCAATTCAGCGGTAGCCTGGAACAAAGCACGGAACTGAGTTTCAGTGATTTCAGGATAAACAATACCCAGACGGACACCACGGAGACCCATCATCGGGTTCACCTCGTGCAGTGCATCGATACGTTTCACCAGTTCTTCTTCGCTCATGCCACGTTCTTTGGCCAGTGCCTGGATTTTTTCTTTTTCAGAGGTCTTGGGAACGAATTCATGCAATGGAGGATCCATCAAACGGAAAGTCAGCGGTTTGCCATCCAGCACTTTCAAAGTACCTTTTGCGCTTTCACGGATATAGGGTTCCAGTTCCTTCAAAGCAGCGATACGGTCTTCAGTAGTATTGGTCAGAATCATATTACGCAGCTTAGCCAACGGTTTCTCGCTGTTCTTGCCATAGAACATGTGCTCGATACGGAACAGACCGATACCTTCAGCACCGAAGTTCACGGCGTTCTGAGCGTCATCGGGGTTGTCGGCATTGGTGCGGACACCCATAGTGCGGTATTTGTCCACCAGCTTCATGAATTCCTGGAACAACGGATTCTCGGTAGCGTCAATCATCTTCACTTCCTCAGCGTAAACCCAGCCTTTGGAGCCGTTCAAGCTCAGCAGGTCACCTTCTTTGAAGGTCTTGCCAGCGATATTCACAGTGCGGGCGTTCATGTCGATATGAACGGCGTCGCAACCCACGATACAGCATTTACCCCAGCCACGAGCCACGAGAGCGGCGTGAGAGGTCATACCTCCACGAGCGGTGAGGATACCGGTAGCGGCACGCATACCTTCCACATCTTCGGGATTGGTTTCCTCACGAACAAGGATGTTTTTCACCTTCTTAGCGGCATATTCTTTAGCTTTTTCGCTGTCGAGTGCGATGATACCCACAGCACCACCAGGACCTGCGGGCAGACCCTTGGCAATCACTTCGTGTTTCTTCTCGTCAGCGGCATCCAAAATCGGGTGCAGCAGTTCGTCCAACTGAGCGGGAGAGAGGCGCATCACCACTTCCTTCTCGTCAATCAGACCTTCATGCAACATATCGAGAGCCATAGTCAGAGCAGCCACACCGGTACGTTTACCCACGCGGCACTGCAACATATACAGCTTACCATCCTGGATGGTGAACTCGATATCGAGCATGTCATGATAGTTTTTCTCCAAAATTTCACGGATCTCGCAGAGTTCCTTATAGGTTTCGGGCATCAGCTCCTGCATAGAATGCATGTGCTTGTTCTGCTCGTTCTTTGTGTCATCGTTCAAGGGGTTGGGGGTACGGATACCAGCCACAACGTCCTCACCCTGAGCGTTGATCAGCCACTCGCCATAGAATTGGTTGTCGCCAGTAGCGGGGTTACGGGTGAAAGCCACACCTGTAGCGGAGGTTTCGCCCATGTTACCGAACACCATAGTCTGTACGTTTACAGCGGTACCCCAGTCATCGGGAATACCTTCGATGCGACGATAAGAGATAGCCTTTTTACCGTTCCAGCTCTTGAACACAGCCTTGATACCGCCTTCCAGCTGAGCCTTGGCATCATCGGGGAATTCAGTGCCGAGCACTTCTTTGATTTTTGCTTTGAAAGCGTTGGCCAATTGCAGCAATTCGTCAGCGGTGATTTCAGTATCGCTCTTGTAACCTTTGCTTTCTTTGAACTCATCCAGCATATCGTCCAGCTGTTTACGGATGCCTTTGCCGTCAGCGGGTTCGATACCTTCAGCTTTTTCCATAACCACATCAGCGTACATCATAATCAGACGACGATAAGAGTCATATACGAAGCGGGGATTATTGGTTTTCTTGATCAGGCCGGGGAGCGTTTTGGAGCTCAGACCGATATTCAGTACGGTATCCATCATGCCGGGCATAGAGCTACGGGCACCTGAACGGCAGGAAACCAAGAGAGGATTTTCGGGATCATCATATTTCATACCCATAATGCTTTCCATCTTGCTCATGCCTGCCCAAACTTCGTCCATCAGACCTTCAGGAAGCTGGCAGTTATTGCCGTAATAGGCGGTGCAGCATTCGGTGGTGATGGTCAGACCTGCGGGAACAGGCAGTCCCAATAAACACATCTCGGCGAGGTTTGCGCCCTTGCCACCCAACAAATTTTTCATGTCGGCTTTGCCTTCAGCGGTCTTTCCGCCAAAGGTGTAAACGTACTTTACTTTACTCATTTTCAATTACTTTACTGATTAGTATAAAAAATTATTTTAGTCGATTTTTGAAAGGTGCAAAGATACGAAAAAAATCAATTTGCAAATTAGTTAATTAGCAAATTAGCAAATGATTTGGAGCATTAAAATAATTTTAAAAATTTATTGTACCTTTGCACCCATTAAATCTTTGTATTATGAAAAAAAGAATCATTGTAGTTGTTTTGTTTTTAGTTACGACCGTAATGTCTAGCAGCATCTTCGCCCAGAAAGTCTATTCCTGCCAATACAAATCGGACGCTGATGTAAAAGTATATGTTTCACAGTACAAGTCTGATGCAGACCTTGTAGTTTATGAGACAAAATACAAATCGGACGCAAGAGACAATTCGGGAATCTGGTACTTTTGCGAGTACAAATCGGATGCGGACATAAAAATATATTTCTGTGAGTACAAGTCTGATGCCGATATTGTCATCTATTTTTCAAAGTACAAATCAGATGCCAGATGGCAGAAGAATGAAAAGAAACACTTGATGTACAAGAAAAACTAAGGGATTACAACATGTTATAATGTTGCAAGACTAAAATATTCTCTTGCTTTTCAAATATAATGAGATGACAACACATTTCGGAGGAAATTTTCCTAAAACGTTGCTTTTTATTGCCATTTTCCTAATTCTGGCGGGAGGACTTTGCACCTATTTCACTGCCAGAAGCGTACATGTGCACCTTCGAGAAGGAGAATGCAGCAATGTTACCAACACTTTCTTCAACGAAGACCTCAGTGACAGCAATTCCACCGCTGCCTCCACCCTCACTTTCTTCAACGAAGACCTCAGTGACAGCAATTCCACCGCTGCCTCCACCCTGCCCTTCAGCATCCATTTGGAGCGTTTCGACATTGAATACCATGAGGGCACCCGTGCTCCTAAAGATTATATCAGTCACATTACCCTGATTGACAATAGCATAGTAACACCAATTCGCATTTCCATGAACAAAATCGGGCGTTATCACGGCTACCGTATCTTTCAGGAAGACTACGACGAAGACCTGAAAGGCAGCGTTTTGCTGGTCCGCTACGACCCCTGGGGAACGACACTGGTTTACATAGGTTTTGCCCTACTCTTGCTGTCGATGGTTTGGCTACTACTGAGACGCGACGGAGCTTTTCGCCGTTTGTTGCGTACCCTCTCTCTCGTCAGCCTACTACAGCTCTCATTACCCGCCTCTGCACAGTCTGATCAGGGGTCAGGGGTCAGGGGTCAGGTTTCAGGGGATAGGTTTCAGGGGACAGAAACAGAAATTCAGAATTCAGAA
>CACXXY010000089.1 GCA_902771655.1 uncultured Bacteroidota bacterium
GCTGTTTCCCGCACAAACTCCACTGCCTGCTTGAAGCATCTGTCGTGGTCGTCGGGTAGGGGTTCCATTTTGGCGAATTTCACCAGGTCGGCGGTGGTAAGGGTCTGCTCCAGCTCTTGGTGCAGTTTGTGTGGCAGCCCTGCGTCGTCCAGCTCCTTCAGGATGTCGGCGGTGATCATCTCCATGGCGTTGATGTCGTAGCGGCCGTCAATGTATGTTCTGATGATGTCGGTCAGCTCGGAGTAGTATTGCTTGACTTGGCCGCTTTGCCATAACTTCTTGAGTTTCAGTTTTTCCAGCTCTTTGAGAGCAGTGACATCGGGCTTCTCTTTCGGCTTGCTTTTCTTCACCACTTTTTGCTGGGGTTTGTTTTTTCGTTCGTGTTTGAGGATGAACCATACCAGCAGGGCGATGACTGCGGCTGCTGCTAATGTGATAAGCAGATAGGGCAATATTTCTTTGAAGGTAAGGGGCACTTTGGCGATACCTTTGATGTCGCGGATGGCAGCGGTGGTGTCAACGGCAACGGTGTTGACGAAGAAGGGTAGGGGCTGGCTTTGTGCCAACAGCTGCGAATCGGCTGAAAGTACCGGTATGGACGGAAAAACGTATGCCCCCGAGTCGAAGGCGGTGATGGTCCATTGCTGGTGATAGCTGACCATTTGTCCGTTGATGGTGGTGTCGGTAGCACTGCCGCTCACTAAGTCAATGCCGCTGGCGCCAAGCACTTCCTGCGTGACGGTGGGCACAATAAAAGTGGCGTTTTGAGGTGCCGTCACGGTGAAGTCCACGTGTATCTGGTCGCCAATAAGAATACGATTGGAGTCCAACACTGCTTTGGCTTGGTATTCTTGGGCCTGCGATAAAGTGCAAGTGATGAATAATAAAGTGATTAATCCTAAAAATCTTTTCATCTTCATAGATAGCATAAAAACCAATTTTCTAACGCTTCAGAAAGCTTATTATTGTATGGAAAACATATTTTGAGTCATACATTCATTTCCCCCGTGATAACATACGGCCTGTGCCCCAAAATATATTAAGAATGCTTTATTTTTCCTCTACGCGCTCAAAAGGATGTGGTGTCAAGGGGTATTTTGCCATGGGATGGTAATCTCCAACCAAACCGATCGGAGTGGCATTGTTGATGTCGTGTACGATGTTGATGCTGTTGCGTGCCTCTTCAATGCCGAAACCTTGACCTGCGAGAATCCGACGGTAGCTTTCGGTGTGCAGGTCGGTGAATCCCTGGCTGAACTCAATCAGTTGTTCTTCCACTGTGATGGATCGGTAGGTGGTCTTGCCAGCCGCAATGGCTTCTTGGGGCAGGTGTTTCATGTTGATGCTGAGGAAGTAGCGTACCTTCGCCCGCTGCAGTTCCAAGTAGCCGGCCACCCGGTCGTGACTTTTCACGTGGACAATATTCTGTTTCACCTCCCCGAAAATATAGGTCAGCATGTCATAAAAGTGTATGCCGATGTTGGTGGCCACACCACCGCTTTTCAGTTCATTGCCTTTCCAGCTGGCATAGTACCAGTCACCGCGTCCTGTAATGTACGTAAGGTCAATGTCATACGTCTTGTCTTTGGGTCCTTCCTCCACTTGTTTTTTCAAAGCCTGGATGGCAGGGTGCAGGCGGAGCTGCAAAATGTTGTAAATCTTGTGCCCGGTGTTCTCTTCCATGCTTTTCAGCATGTCGATATTCCATGGCTTCAACACTAAGGGTTTCTCGCAGATGACATCGGCTCCTAAACGGAGATTGTAACGTATATGGCTGTCGTGTAGGTAATTAGGTGTGCAAATGCTGGCTATGTCAATTTGTTGGTCTGTACCCTTTAGCTTGGAACAATGCCGGTCAAAAAGTTCCAACTCCGTAAAAAAGCGGGTGTTGGGGAAGTATTGGTCCAGAATGCCTACACTGTCACTTCTGTCGTAGGCGGCCACCAGTCTGTTGCCCGTCTCTTTGATGGCCCGCAGGTGACGCGGGGCAACATAGCCGGCAACTCCAAATAAGGCAAAATTCTTCATGTCAGTCTATAAAAATATGGTTTGCAAAGGTACGGAAATTTGTTCAATGTATGTATCCTCCATTATAACTTTCCAAATTGAATTTATATTGGAGCTTTATTCAAAAAAAACTAAAACGAAAAAAAATTCAATTTAGTCTGTAATCGAAACAATACTTTTACTAATTTTGCAAAATAATTCTACACTAAGTCATGGAAACTGAAATTGAAAAATGTGCCGAACTGCTACTACAAGGTAAAGTCATTCTTTATCCGACAGATACTATTTGGGGATTGGGCTGTGATGCCACCAACGAGGCCGCTGTCAAACGGGTGTTCCAAATCAAACATCGTATCGAGGGAAAGTCGATGCTGGTGCTTTTGGACAAAACCGACCGCCTGCCGATGTATGTGAAACGTATCCCTTTAATCGCTTGGGATCTGGTGAATGAGACCTCCCGCCCGACTACTTTCATCTACCCGAAAGGCTATAACATCGCTCCTTCGGTCATTTCTTCAGATGGTACGCTGGCTATCAGAATTGTGAATAACGCATTCTGTAAAAAACTGATTAACAAACTGAACCGTCCGATTGTCTCCACCTCTGCCAATATTTCCGGAACTCCGGCGCCGCAGCTGTTTTCCGAAATCTCGCAGGAAGTGGTCAGCCAGGTGGATTATGTGGTGCCCGAAAAATTCGCCGACTCAACAGATTACAAACCTTCGCGCCTCATCAAGTTTATCGACGATTATAATTTTGTGGTAGTAAGAGAATAATCATGCGTATTGCCGTTTTCCCGGGTTCCTTCGATCCTCTGACCAAAGGCCATGAGGAGATTATACGAAAAGCTTTGCCGCTCTTCGATAAGATTTATGTGGCTATCGGTGAGAATGCCAACAAAAAATATTGCTTTCCTTTGGAAAAACGCCAACAATGGATTCGACAGGTTTTTTCCCAGGAATCAGCTGTTGAAGTGGCAGTGTATGAGGGCCTTACTGTCGATTTTTGCAGAAAAGTGAAGGCCCAATTTATTCTTCGTGGCTTGCGCAATCCCTTGGATTTCCAGTATGAGAAAGATATTGCAGAGGCCAACCGCCGTCTGGCTCCAGAAATAGAGACTGTTTTCCTGCTCTCATCTCCCGAACTGGCCCATGTTTCTTCTTCCCTCGTCAGAGAATTATATCATCATCAGGGCAATTATTCCGATTATGTTTCGTTTGAGTTATAAGCTAACGCAATTATGAAACTCCACAAACTGTTCCTCTCTTGTGTTTGCCTGCTGTCGCTTTTGATGGCAGTAGGGCAGGGCTGGGCCCAGAAAATGCCTGTGGTGGTGATTCGTGGTAATGCGGATTTCGCTATAGGAGAGGAAATCAGACTGCTTGCATACGAGGACCTTATAACCTATACTCCCAAAGTCGTTTCTTCGGATGTGATTGATAAAAAGGGCGCTTTCGAATTGTCGTATTCCACGGCAGAAGAGCGTCTTGTGCAGTTGGAAATACGCACCGCACGTGCTGAGTTTTTCGTGGAACCATCGAAAAATTATGATTTCAATATCACGATGGATGAAGAACTGTTCAAATTCTTCCGCCCCCAGGATTATGGCGCTTTTTTGCAGATAGTCAGTGAAAAAGACGAGGAGGTGGAAAAAGCCGAGGCACCTCGCGATTTGAACAGGAAAATCAATCATTTCAACCGCTATTATAACTATGTTTTCGACCGCTATTATTTCCCTATCGTCTATGACAGGAAAGCGGAGGCTATGGATTCTGTGATGTCGCTGATGAACAGCAGGTTCGAGATTCGCTACAATCCGTACGATTTCTTCCAGTCATACGTGTTTTATGGGATGGCGCAAATAGAGGGACTTTATTGGCAGAAGGATGTTAAAAAACTGTACCAGAAGTATTTGAACAATGATCATATTTTGTACAATAATCCCAATTATATGGAATTGTTCAACTCATTCTATGATGATTATGTGTTCATGTCACCGAAAATCAATAAGGATAATGTGCTGGTAGCCATCAATGATTCGGCAGACTACAAGATGCTGTTCAATGAATTGGGCAGAGATGAGTTCTTGGTGAATGAACGTATCCGTGAGTTGGTGATTATCAAGAATTTTGGACAGCTTTATCTGAATCATCCGGAATTTGACAAAGAAAATATCCTGAAAATGCTGGAAAAATTGCAGCAGAAGACTCATTTTGCGGAACATAAAGCCTTGGTAAGCAATATGATTGATTTTGTCAGGAAATTTTCCGACAGTCAATTGGTGAAGAATGTGAAATTGAAGGAGTCTAATGGCAAAGATTTCTCTTTGAACAGGTTAAAGGGTAAATGGGTATTCGTGCATTTTTTCCGTACCGATTGTATTGAATGTGTGCGTGAGCTGATGTTAGTCAAGGAGCTGCAAGAGATGCATAAAGACTCCCTGGCCTGTGTGGGTGTCTGTCTGGATTTTGACAAGTATCAGTTACAGAATTTCCTGAATAAATATCCTCAGTTTGATTGGCAGTTTGTACACTTCAACCAGCAATATCAATGGCTGAACAATTTGGAAGTCAATGCATTGCCGGATTATATGCTTTTGTCTCCCGACGGGAGGATTCACGAGCGTTACCTGCCTGCCTTGTCCGATGGACTGGTGGACTATCTTGCCCGGCTTTTTGCCCCTGCCACTTTGGAAGACAAAAACCCCATGTTCCATCAGAGGAAATAATTTCATTATCCCGTAATCATCGTTCCCCTATGCGGCGGTTGCGGCTCCGCCGCAATTACCTCTACTCCCTGAATTTTGAATTTTGAATTCTAACCCCTAACCCCTAATTCCTAATTCCTAACCCCTAATTCCTGTAACCTGTTTTCCTATGCGGCGGTTGCGGTTCCGCCGCAATCACCTCCACTCCCTGAATTTTGAATTTTGAATTCTAACCCCTAACCCCTAACCCCTATTCCCTGAAACCTGTTTTCCTATGCGGCGGTTGCGGTTCCGCCGCAGATATGGCCCAAAACTCCCCTCGAATGCATAGCATGAGACTCCCCTCGAGCACGCAGTGCGAGACTCCCCTCGAGCGAAGCGAGACTCCCCCTTAAATCTCCTTATCCCTGTTCACCACCCTTGCTTCCAGCATGGGCACGAAGTTGAAATTGCCGAATTCCTCTTCTTGATAGTTGTTGTCGTCAATTTTGGTGATGCGTTTCATCACTTGACCTTCGGTGCCGACAGGGATGACCATGATGCCGCCGGGTTTGAGCTGGCGTAGCAGGGCTTCGGGGATTTCCGGGGCGCCGCAGGTGACTATGACCTTGTCGTAGGGAGCATATTTCTCAAAACCCTGGAATCCATCGCCGAAGCGCAGGATGATGCGGTCGTTGATTTTGCTCAGTAAATCCTTTGCTTTGCTGAACAATTCCAGGTGACGTTCCACAGTGAAAACGCGTGCTCCCATGGCCCCCAAGATGGCGGCCTGGAATCCTGAGCCGGTACCGATTTCCAGCACTTTCTCGCCGGGCTTCAGTTGCAGCAGCATGGTTTGGAAGGCTACGGTGGAAGGCTGTGAGATAGTTTGGTCACAATAGATGTGCAAGGCGGTGTCCTCGTAGGCCTTGGGCCAAAGGAATGAGTCGATGAAAAGATGGCGGTCCACCTTGTCGAAGGCGGCCAGCACCTGTTCGTCGTTGATGCCTTTTTCTCGCAAAGTATTGATTAGCTTCTTTTTCGCCCCTAATAACATGTAGTCCATAGCAGTCCCGAAAATTTTCGCAAAGTTACTGCTTTTTTACAGATGAAGAAGCTTGGTCACAACTTTTTTATAACTTTGCAAGGTTGATAATAGCTGTCGGAAGTAATGGCTCGATGCCACATTTTAGCGTAACAATCAATGGATAATATATTGGCACATTAGCACATTACCAAATTAGCACATTGACTAATTTGTCAATTATCCAATTTGCTAATTTCAATTGGCACATTTGCACATTTTCTCATTGGCACATTAAAAAAAATTGTATCTTTGCAAGTCAAAATTTAAACTCATTTATCAATGAAAAAGATATTAGTAATTGGAGCTTGCGGTCAGATAGGTTCTGAACTCACTCCCGCACTGAGAAAAGTCTATGGCACCGACAATGTGGTGGCCGCCGATTTGATGTATCCCCTGAAAGGCGACTTGGCCAATAGCGGTCCTTCCTGTAAAATCGACGCCACTAACGCGCAAGATATTGCCGATGCGGTGAAAAAATATAATATCGACTCCATCTTCAATTTGGCGGCAATCCTGTCGGCCAAAGCCGAGGCCAACCCCATGCTGGGCTGGAATGTGGGCATCGGAGCCCTCCTCAACTGCCTTGAGGTGTCACGCGAATTCCATTGCGCCCTCTTCACACCGAGTTCTATCGGTGCTTTTGGCGCCAACACTCCGCACGACAAAACCCCTCAGGATACGATCCAACGCCCACAGACTATTTACGGTGTGACCAAGGTGACCGGTGAACTGCTCAGCGATTACTATTTCAAACGTTTTGGCGTGGATACCCGCTCGGTGCGTTTCCCGGGCCTGATTTCCAATGTCACCCTGCCTGGTGGCGGTACCACCGACTATGCTGTGGAAATTTATTACGCCGCTATCAAGGAAGGTAAGTTCACCTGCCCGCTGAAACCGGGTACCTATATGGACATGATGTATATGCCCGATGCGCTGAGAGGCACCATGGAACTCATGGAAGCAGACCCTTCAAAGCTGGTTCACAGAAACTCTTTCAACATCACCGCCATGAGCTTCGAACCCGAACAGATTGCCGCCGCCATCAGAAAATATATGCCCGATTTCAAGATGGATTATCAGCTGGATGAACTCCGTCAGGGTATCGCCGACTCATGGCCCAACTCGATGGACGACAGCTGCGCCCGCGCTGAATGGGGCTGGAAACCGCAGTACGACCTCGATGCTATGACCCGCGACATGCTTGAGGTGCTGAAAGTAAAATTGGCAAAATAAAACCTAAATTCATATAACATGTATAACAATTTTCAAGCTCATCTTCAAAAAGAATTGACCGACATCGAAAATGCCGGCTTATACAAACACGAACGCATCATCGTTTCTCCACAGAGTGGCGAAATCACCCTGCAGAACGGTAAAAAAGTGCTGAACTTCTGCGCCAACAACTACCTCGGACTGGCCAACAATCCCAAACTGATTGCCGCCGCCAAGGAAGCCCTGGATACCCATGGATATGGTATGGCTTCTGTCCGTTTCATCTGCGGTTGCTCCGACCTGCACAAACAGTTGGAAGCTAAAATCGCTGAGTTCTTCGGTACTGAAGACACTATCCTCTATGCCGCATGCTTCGATGCCAATGGTGGTGTTTTCGAACCCCTGTTGACCGACCAGGACGCTATCATCTCCGATGCCCTCAACCACGCTTCCATTATCGATGGTGTGCGTCTGTGCAAGGCTGTCCGTTATCGTTATGCCAATGCCGACATGGCCGACCTTGAGAAACAGCTGCAAGCAGCTCAGGCTCAGCGTTTCCGTCTGATTGTCACCGACGGTGTCTTCTCTATGGACGGCAACGTGGCTCCGCTGGACAAGATTTATGAATTGGCTAACAAATATGACGCTATGGTGATGGTTGACGAATCACACTCTGCTGGTGTGGTGGGCGAAACTGGCCGTGGCGTAACGGAACAGTACAACTTGCGTGGCAAGATTGAAATCCTGACCGGTACCCTTGGTAAGGCTTTCGGTGGTGCTATCGGAGGCTTCACTACTGGTAAGAAAGAAATCATCGACATGCTGCGCCAACGCTCACGTCCATATTTGTTCTCCAACTCTATTCCTCCAATGGTGGCTGCCGCTGGCGTGAAGATGGTGGAGATGATGTCAGCTACCAACGAGCTGCAGGATAAGCTGCACGCTAACACCAAGTATTTTGTGACCAAGATGCAGGCTGCCGGCTTCGACATTAAACCGACCCAGTCAGCTATCTGCGCTGTGATGCTGTACGACGCCAAATTGTCACAGGTGATGGCCGCCAAACTGCAGGAAGAAGGCATTTATGTAACAGGTTTCTACTATCCTGTAGTACCGAAAGACCAGGCCCGTATCCGTGTCCAGATTTCCGCTGCTCACGAAACCGAGCACCTCGACAAGTGCATCGCCGCCTTCACGAAAGTTGGTAAGGAATTAGGCGTTATCAAATAAACTCTGATTGCTAATTTCTAACTTATAACTAAAAAGAGTCGCCAGCAATGACGACTCTTTTTTTATATACTATCAAACTGTCAATTATCAATTGTTAATTGTTAATTGTTAACTATTAACTGCCTATACTCATCTCTCGTAAGGCTATAAATCAGCACATCCTTAAACTCTCCTTGATGGAAGTAGTGCTGTTTCAGGCGGCCTTCTTCTTTGAAGCCCATCTTGGCCAATAGTTTGATAATGCTCTCGTTGTGAGGGAACACATCACCGTTTTTGCAGATCTTCTCATACCATTTCTGCTGGGTGTAGGTGGCCTCATCCGCAGTCAACGTAAATGAGCACAAAGTTTTTTTTATTCCTAAAATCCGATTTTTGATTTGTTTTTTGAAACAAAAAAACAAGTACCCAAAAAATACAACTTGTTAAAATACAAATATTTATTGCTTGAATTTTAAAACACTTTTTTATTGTTAAGATATAAGAAAAAAAACATTATCTTTGCAATAATTGATGAGTGAGAAATTCTTCCTCACGACGAATTCGGATTTCACATATTCTGCATGCATTTAACAACAAATAAACAACAGAACCTCTATGAAACCCCAAAGCCAATCGTACAACATGCCTGACCTCTTTTGGTTGGGAAAGAACAACTTCATTGAATAAAACTCCGCTAAGGAGTGCATTAGGCCGTTAGCGGAGTCAGAAATATAAAGGTGCACCGCAGGGGCATCGCAGTTTTGCGAAGCATATACGATGTTCCCTGCTAACCAAGCACCTCAGGTCGTATATATCGTGATGTTTGTCACGCGATGGCACAAAAAATCCAGCAGCAAAAATAGTGATTTTTGCGATAGGGTGACAAAAAAAACAACATTGATAACAAACAAAATGATAAAGAAAATGAAAAAGATAATATATTTGGCTTTGATAGCCGTTTTATTGGGATTCTTCTCAACAGGATGTGAAAAAGAAAAAAAATACAATGAAAACCCAAGTTCTCTTAGTATTGATGGTGGTTCCGTCGTTAAGAAAAAACCACAAAATCCGGGAACTGTAAATCTTGTGATTTTCAAGGTTACATTACATAGAGCTACAACTGATCGTCCAAGAGACCACAAAAATTGCGGTTGTTTGGAGTGTTTTGGTTTTTGTGATTTTGAATGGTTTCCTGACATAAAAAAATCCGTACATAGAATTGTTGAAAATCCGAGTAATAATGACCAAAGCCTCGTTTTGATGCAAATAATAAACGAAAAACAAGCAGCTATGTATATCCTTGAAGATAAGGAATATTTTGAAGAAGAATTCGGAATAGATATTCCTCTGGTAATTCCAAAGAAAGCTCTTGAAGAGGCATATTTATCGGATATTGATATAACAGTAAAAGAAGGTGTCTATAATTTTGTGAATGAACAGCAACAGATATTTTTTGATAAAAAAAATGTGACATCTTATGGTTATGTTATTGTTGATATAGAGGTACAATAGATTATGCGACATTTGATACATTCTTTCATATTAATAGTTTTATCCATACTTTTTTCTTCATGTTTATTAACGAGTTGGATTTTAGGTGTTCGTTATCCCTCTCCAAAAACGGAAAAACAAGTTCTTAGAAAAGCCCGCAAGTTTCATTTTGACGAATTCCCTCTCCTGTTTACCACCGATACAGGGATGATGAGGTATTACACCAAAGACCGCTCCCGTACAACAGATTCGGCAAGTTCCAAATTTTATCCGCTAGTTTTCAAGCAAGGCTATCTGGTCGAGCCTGTTCAGAAAGACGTTTGTACCTCTTACAGCACCTCTTTGTTTTCCTCTCTGAAAGACAGTCTGTTGTTCCAGCTCGACACTTTCGAGCACTTAACAAAATACATTAACGAACAATGTATTATCAATTTCGACAGCATAGCGTTTTATACGGAAACCGCAAATTCGGATTTTGTTGTCTTGATATACTGGGCAACATTCGAAGGTGTTTTCAACAAACCCAACAACAAGCGCACAGCAGAGGCATTGGTGAAAACCATGGAGCGAGACAGTTTGAAAATCAGCGGCTATTATGTAAATTTTGACATGAGGAAGTTTTAACTATGAAACGATTGTGCTTCGCTATTTTTTTCTCCTCTTTATTAAGTTATGGGCAAGGCTACTTAGATAGCCTGCCCAAACTTAATAAAGGGGAGATTTTAATGTTAGGGGAGAAACACTTTGTACAAGAGGTTCAGGATGTGGAGATGGAAATTGTTAAAAAGTATGCTTCAGAAAAAGATGAGTCCCTTGTCATTTTTATTGAATTACCCTATCAATTTAATTTTTATGTTAAAAAATTGGTTGATCATGGGGACAGTCTCTCATTGAAAACTTACTTTAAGCTTTTCTCTCCTGTCAAAACAAGACCTTATGCCTATAATCTTATTATGTCTTTGTACAAAATACGGTTAGAGGAACCCTCTTTGCAGTTTTTCTGTATAGATAGGAATGGTAAAGAAAACAGTGTTCTATATACCATTCGAGACCTTTTGAAATTATATCCTAATTGTCCAAAGTCAATTCAAAAGATGAGATACCAGACAGACAGTTTGATACAGACTGACAAGCCTGACTACAAATCTGAAAATGATGGATTTGCCTTGCATTTCAAGATTTTTAAACAGCATTTTCATAAACATAAGAAAGACTATAGGAAAACTTTATCTGCATCTGATTATGCTTTTCTTACTCACCTGATGGGGAATTTTACAGAATCTTTTGACATCAGGGAGTCCTTAATGTATAGGAATATATGCAGGCACTTTCAACAAGAGTGCAAACATATAGCTATTAATGGTGCCACACATACAAACAAAGAGAAATTGCTGTATTACAAGTATAGTCCAGAAACGAAGTCCTTGGCATGGCAACTCAACAACGACAGGATCTCCCCATTCAGGAAGAAACTATATTCGATACTTATAAGCCAGAACAAATTGGTAAATGCTGAAGTAATATTAAACGACAGTGTAATTCTTCCTTCCAAGGAAACAACAGATCTTTGTCTCTATGTCCCCAACTTTATCCGCAAGGAACTAATGGCACAAAAAAAAGATATCGCCATCAAGATGATTGACCCTATAGAGTACCCAGACATCCACAAACAGTTCGACGGTTTTATTCTGATACGGAAAGCTCACAGTACTATTCCCGGGAATAAGGAAACCATTGAGAACAACTGGTGAATGTAGATTAAAAAATTTGATTATCGCATTCTATACCTAAATCCATTTTTTTACAAAATCCATCAAGTTCATAGCCATTGTCTTTTATGCTGCTAATAAACAAAACAGGCACAATGTACGTTAATCATTTTACATTATAACAACTATTTCATACCTGACAATGCCATGTTACCACCCGCAGTCAAAGCAAATGTGCAAAAAATTCCGATTTTCTTCCAAAAATTCCTTTTTTTTTTTTTT
>CACXXY010000090.1 GCA_902771655.1 uncultured Bacteroidota bacterium
TGCATCGGGATAGAAAGTTTTGTCTTTTTCTTTCAGCATCAATGCTTTCACATATAAACGATAGTCATTATTGATTTTTGAAGAAAGCTCGCGCATAGCGGCATAATCATTGCCATACTGCTCCATGGCGGGATTGAAAAGCAAGAATATAGGATCGTTTTTCAACTTGGCAAAGCTTTTCTTATTGGCCTTCTGTACAAAAGCCTTGAAAGTTTCCGCATCTTTATATACAGACTGCTCAAAAATCTTCTCAGCATAATCCTGTAAGACCATTTTCAACACAGGAGCAGGAAGACCTGTACAACCCGTATAAGTTTTCAGTTCATTAGGAATGAATTCCGGATCCAAAGTGGTGAAATAATAGTACATCAGCTCCACAAAACACTCTTTATCAATAGGTTTGTAATAAGAAGTGAAGAAAGCGTCAATACGAGGCAGCAATTTGGCCTTGGCATCTTCGAACTGCTCATTGGTGAACGATTTGTCCATAGCGTTTTCTATCAGCTGAGAGCAATTGCGGTACATGAACTGCATCATTTCCACCGCCCAGAAAGTCTCATAGAAATAAGTGGTGCTGGTATTGTATTTGCGGTAAGTGCTGTATGATTTTTTCAAGTCGGGCAGCACATTGCCGTATTGTTTGTTCATCTCAGGGTTTTGCTTTAGCCACTGCTCAAATTCGGCCTCCTCGGCTTGTTTTCTTTCCACGACTTTGCATTCTTTCAGTCCTTTGTTCTCCCCTATCCATTTCTTCCAGCCATTGGAGATGGAGTTGGATTTTGCGGAGTACATCAGGCGGATTTCTGTAGATTGGTTCTGGTATTTCTTCATGATATCCAGGCGGGTGCCACGCTGATGGATAGCCACAGGATTAATGTCATTGACGGTCATATCCACAGCATCCGAGATGATAAACTGCTGTGTGGTACCTGGATAGCCAAACACGAGGGTGAAATCATTTTCTTCCACACCCTTGGTTGAAATGGTAAAATATTTTTTCGGAGTGAAAGGAACATTGTCTTTGGAATATTTGGCAGGCTGATTGTTTTTGTCCGCATAGATACGATACATGGAGAAATCGCCAGTGTGGCGGGGCCACATCCAGTTGTCGGTATCACCACCGAACTTGCCGATACTTTCGGGAGGTGTGCCCACCAGACGGATATCATTGAAAGTCTCGTTGATAAAGGCAAAATACTGATTGCCATAATAAAACGATTTGATATCCACGGTATAATGTGTATCTTTCACCAATTCCTTTTTCAGTTTCTCAATATTGGCATTGATGATTTTCTCGCGGTCGGCATTACCCATATTCTCATTCACGCCAGCGAGCACATCCTTGGACACATCACGCATTTCTACCAGGAAAGTCACACTCAGTCCCTCGCAAGGAATTTCCTCTTCGAAAGACTTGGCCCAGAAACCGTTATGTAAATAATTGTGTTCCAATGTACTATAACGCTGCACGTATGAATAACCGCAATGGTGGTTGGTCAGCAATAGACCTTTTGAAGAAATCAATTCAGCGGTGCAACCGCCACCGAAAAGCACGATAGCATCCTTCATACTATGATGGTTGACACTATAGACATCTTCAGCAGTCAGTTTGAAGCCTAATTGCTGCATTTCAGCCTCATTATAATTCAAAAAAACTGGCAGCCACATACCTTCGTCGGCGCGAGACCAAGCAAAGAGGCAGCAGAAAAGAAGGAGTAAAGAGATTTTTTTCATTGTTATTAATTTTGAAAGTGCAAAGATACGTTTTTTTGTTGAATTGTTGATTTGTTTATTTGTTGAATTGCTTACATTGCGTCTCTGCGCCCTCACCACTGCCGGCACAAGTGAGAAAACGGTGGTGAAGGTGGAGAAATATACAACCATACCATGTTTGTCTCGCAGTCCAGAGTTTTGCGGACCTTAAAAAAAAAAAAAAACAAAAAACACCCGCGACAAAGGCGGGTGCTGAGATATATTCTGAATTCGGTTATTCAGATAAAAAGCCGAGAATAATTAGGCGATTGAACCGTCGCGCAGGAATACCAACGGGAAAGTAATGGTGGTGTTTTCGTCTTCAGCATTAGCGAACTGCAAAGTGATAGTGATAGTGTCAGCATTGTCATCGTATGTAAACGGAATCTGATAGTTGATGGGATTGCCGTCCTCATCAACACCTTCTGCTGTCAAAGTGCCGGTATGGGTAGCGTGGTCATAAACATAGGCAAAATCCATCTGCTGTATCTCTTCCATAGTATATTCACCAATAGATGCTTCGGCCACATTGATAATGCTAATGTTGTCAGAGAATGTGATATGGGCATACTGGGAATCAAAACTGATGTGATAAACCATGTTGGTGTCGAAACCTTCGGGCAATTGGCAGCCATAGTCGTTGAGAGTCATACCCGTCATAGCGTACACCAAGTCACCGAGAGACAATGTGGCGGTCCAATTGGTGCCAACGAGATCGGCAGTGGTCATCACGCGGGTGGTATTTCCATTCCCGTTAGTTCCATTGATCACGTTAGGAACGATTTCATCTTTCTGGCAAGAGGACATGCAAAATGCAAAAGCAGCTACTGCGATTAAAAAAAATACTTTTTTCATACTGTTTTAGTTTTTAAATTGTTTTGATTATTAATGAAATTGATTGTTTCTATCATAAGAACGTAAGCTACAGACAAAAAACTACGGGTGTGATATTTTTTTTCTTTGCCTGTCGAACTGCATTTGGTAATACAGGTTATCGTTCTCGTCATTGAGGCCGGTACACGAGAAAATCATCGTGCCGGGAGTAATCCAGTTGACATCCCAATAACCACCATTCGGCAGCAACTCGCTGAATATTTTGCCTTCGTCCGTAAGGGTCCATGAAGTGCTGTCAACAGCGGTAGTCCCATCCATAGCGTTGAAAACCAGCACCATATTCCCATTGTCAAAAAATTCGTAATACATTGATCCTCCATTTTCTTCAGGCACATAGAGTTCGCTGTCTTGCAAGTTGCCGTTCGAGCCTATATGGCTTACAATCAGACTATTGAAATGCCAATTACCAATAATTGCACCTGTGGCGGTGAATGCCATTGTAGTATAGGCGACACCGCTCCAAGTGCCTGTAGCGCTATCGTACGAGACCCTTACCGTGCGACCCTGTTCCTCCATTTCTTTCATCCAAGCCTTTATCTCGTCACGGCTTGTAGTGCTGAAGCTTATAGGGCTCTTGGTACCATTGGAACTCTTTCCAATATGGCAAGTTGTCGGGCTCATGTTATAGAATGTCACCTCTGTACCCAATTGTGCTTGGTCGCAAAGCTGGTCCAACAAGGCATCCCACTCGGCCTCGGTAGCCAAAGCCCTTTGGCTTTCACTTTGTCCCACCGTGTAAACGATGACACGTTCTTTGTTGTTGACTCCCTCATTACCCTCATTGCCCTCATTGGCAAGGTTCTCCTGTTTCGAACATGCCATCAGGCATAAGGCTGACAGCACCAACATAACAGTAAATCTACAGATTTTCTTCATATATCTTTCTATTTTTATTTTTTCATTTTATTAAGCTGATAATCCAGCAAAGCATCATATTGTTCCTCATTATCAATACGATAGAAGCCAATAGTACGCCGTGCATGCGAAGCTATCACGCGCAGAAGTGTTTTTCCGTTCCACTTCACCCGTTTGACCGGTTGCTTCAACTCACCCAGCCAGCTGTTGACCCCCTCTTCACCACGGATATCCAATTCTTCTTTGAGCCGATTCCATGCGGCCTCATTATCTGCCACCACGAGCACCACATTAACACGCACGCTTTCATTAAGTTTGAAACCATTCACCTGTGCCACAGTGAGGTCTTCCCGCGAAGCATATCGTTTGTACAGTTCACTCTGTGCTATTGTCACTACTGGAAGCAGCAACATCAATATAACCAATAATCGTTTCATTATTCCATCAGTATTTCTGCAGCCAAAGAGGCCCATTGCGCATCGGTGGTACCGACACGGTTACAATAAACTTTCTCAAAGTCCTGTGGTTGTTGCAATTGCGCGACAAGCACAAGCAGGGCCACAACAGCCAAAGATGCCGTCACCATGCCGATGGTGCGCTGCTGTTTCCGCCGCCAGCCGGGATATTCGGCCGCCAAGCGTTGGCTATAGCTTTCTACTTCAGCCTGTTGCCACAACTTGTCAAATTCATTTTCTGTCATATTGTCATTGATTTTCTAAGTTTTTCTTTTATTCTTACCAGCCTTACACTAACATTTTTCTCTGTCATCCCTACCCGCTCGCCAATTTCTTCGTAATTATAGCCTTCCAGTTGCAGCCTCACTATTGAGCGGTCGGGTTCATCAAGCAAAGCAATCCTCTCATGCAATTCGCGCAACATGCTACGATCTTCATCAGCCGATTCATATCCTTCTGGCAACGTTTCAGTCTCTTTCAGCTTTCGCAAACAATCTATCATGGCATTGCGGCTTATTTTCCATGTCAGTGCCGCCTGTTGGACGGTTGGTAGTGACAGCAATCTCTCGCGGTCCCGCCATAGTGCCACAGTAGCTTCTTGCAACAAATCATCAGCTTCCAGACCACGACGGCAATAATGTCGGCACAGCGAGAACAGCAAGCCGCGGTAGCGGTGGAACATAGCTTCAAAAGGATCCTGTAGTTTCACAATATTAATAACGGAATAATGTTTCAAAAAACTACATCAAGCGAAAAATTTTAAATATTATTGTTGATATTAACCTTTTTTAATAATTATGCTGATATGATTCTTTCACTATCGTCTTAAATTTCATACTTTTGCAAAAAAATAGAATATTGGGAAGAATACTTGCTATAGATTACGGACAGAAGAAGGTGGGCTTTGCGGTGACCGACGAGCTGCAAATCATTGCCAACGGCTTGGATACAGTGCACGTGTCGAAGGCCTTCGATTTTCTGAAAGCCTACGTAAGCAAGGAAAAAGTGGATGTGATTGTGGTGGGCGACCCGCGCAAGATGGATAACAGCCAATCGGACTCAGCCCGTTTCATCGAGCCCTTTGTCAACCGCATAAAGAAGGAACTTCCCGATATTCCCGTGGTGCGGATGGATGAGCGTTTCACTTCCAAAATGGCGTTCCAAACGATGATTGATGCCGGACTGGGGAAAAAAGCGCGCCAAAACAAAGAGCTGGTGGATAAAATCAGTGCCACGATTATCTTGCAGAGCTACCTCTTTATGAAAGAGGTTACAGTGGACAGGGGTTAGGTGACAGAAATTAACAATGAATAATGAAGAATGAATAATTAATAATGGAAAATAGACCTCGAACAAAATCAAACACTAATTATTAACTATTAATTATAAATTGACTATGATTCTTCCCGTTTACGTCTTCGGACATCCGATATTAAGAAAGAAAGCAGCAGAGGCTGACGAAACACTGGACTACTCTACCCTGATTGCCGACATGTTTGAAACCATGTACCACTCGCAGGGTGTAGGCTTGGCCGGACCACAGATTGGCCAATCGTTAGCCATTTTTGTCATTGACACTGAACCCTTTAAGGAAGCCTACGACGATGTCGAAATATACAAGGGTGCATTCATCAATCCTGTGATTACCAACGAGTCGGGAGCCGACTTCACCTTCAATGAGGGTTGTTTAAGTCTGCCCGACATTCACGAGGACGTGACCCGCAAGTCGGAAATTGACATTGAATACACTGACGAGACTGGCAAACGCCGCAAAGAGCATTTCAAGGGATATGTGGCCCGTGTAATCCAGCACGAATACGACCACCTGCAGGGCGTTGTCTTCACCGACCACCTGTCGCAGCTCAAGAAAATGGTGCTCAAACGCAAATTCAGCGACATTGCCAGCGGCAAAATCAAACCCAATTACAAGACCAAAAACAAATAGCATGAGGAGACTTTTATACATCATTTGTTTAGCCACCCTCTTTTTCTCCTGCAACAAATCGAAGAACCAAGGAGTCAACATGGTTCAGGAGGACAGCAACGATCAGCTGGAACTGATGCAGGCCTACAACCATGCTGATTCTTTATATCAGCAAGGAATTGTAAACCAGAAACTTTTCGAGGAATTCATCACTCAGGCCATCAGATTTGCCGATATACATCCAGAAAACGACATTAGCCCCGACATGCTGTCCAAAGCCGGGGTCGCCTGTATGATTTTGGCAAAAAACGCCAGCATGGAGCCGAATCCCAATGAAGAGTATATTGAGGAATATGCCCGAAAAGGCATTGCAATTTTCGAGAAGGTTCAAGCCACCTATCCCGAATACGAAGGAGTCAAGAATTGCTATCTGAACCGTGCCTTCATCTACGACGACATACTGCACAAATATTTAGACGCGGAGTACGAATACCGCGAATTTCTGCACAAATACCCGGAAGACAGCGCATGTGAGAATATCCGTGCCTACCTGCAAGTGCTGGGAAAATCAGAGGAAGAAATCATGGCGGCGATTAACAATTAACAATTGATAATTAACAGTTTGGTAGTTGGTGGTTGATTGTTACATAATGGTCTGATGAGTGAGTATTTGGTCATATCGACAAGCATTGATTTGATGCGTGCAGCTTCGGATGACATTGTATATGTGTCTTCCGACGGCAATTACTCTTCGTTTGTCTTTACCTACGGAAATCCACGAGTAGTAACGGTGCAACTCGGTCAGGTTGAACGTCTGCTGGCCGAGCAACTCACACATAGCGGGGCGGATTTTATCCGTATCGGTAAAAGTCTTATCATCAATCGCAACTATATCAGTTACATAAACCTCCCCAAGCAGCAGCTGGTACTCTCTGATGGACATGCTAGCAGCCATAACCTCTCCGCATCGAAAGAGGCATTAAAACAGTTAAAGGAGCTAATCGAGAAAGGATTGAAATGACAAAGCTGAATGACATAAACGACAACGAAATCCGTGTCATCGGTGGTGATGGCGGCGGTAGCGTCAAGAAACGCATTCCCTGGTGGGTTTGGGTAGTAGCCGGCATTGTGGCCGCAAGTGTTGCAGTTTGGTTATTATACCAAAAAACGCATCGCGAAGAGCTTCCTGCGCAATCCGAAAAACCAGTCCTTCACGCCGACACCCCTATTGAGACGGAGGTCCCTGACATCTGGCTCGACAATACTGATGCTTCACTTCCTTGCGCCACCATTAAAAGCGACACCCTCATCGACAGCATTCACCTTCAAATATACACTCCCTACAACGCCACACCCGAACTGCATGTCGGTTCGCTCTCGTCCAAAGACCCTGACATCATTCTCGCCACTATGGCTGCCGACCTGCGCCGCGACAATGGCAAGATCGTCGGTGCCTTTGTGTTGGCAGGCGAGCCGCTTTCGTGGGGACTTTCCAAGAAAGGTTACTGTGCTATTATCGATGGACGAGTCACCATAGGTATGGCTGAGAATTCCCCCTTATTTGAGCAAGCCACAGAACAGGGAGGTTATTTCTTCCGTCAGTATCCCTCTGTCGCCAATGGTGTGATGGTGGAGAACATACCCGAGAACGCCTCTTTCCGCCGTGCGTTATGCAATTTCAATGGAAGATTATGCATCATCGGCTGCACCGACCGCGTGCTGATGAATGATTTCAGCCAAGCTTTGGCACATCTTGGAGTAAGCGATGCCATTCTGCTTGTCGGTGGTACAGCCGATGGTTGGTATCGTGATGCTGAAGGGAATATATGCCCGATTTCCACTTCCACTGCACGGAACGCGAAATACATTAACTACATCGTGTTCCGGAAGCAGTAACAGTCTATATCAGAGTTATATAAGGCTAGACACCACATTTCCTTTAGTGTCAATAATCACGATAGAAATCCGGTCCTTCAGTCTGGCTCTGAAAAGTGTTGATGTGATGCCGGAAATATCGGTATAAATGGGAGGAGTAATGATTTTTCCCTTACTGTCAATCAAGCCAGAGTAACTTCCAACACGGTATTCATAATAATTATTGTTTCTGGCATACCCCATTTTGGGTTCTCCTGTCTCCAAATCGGTATATTGCACATCATAACGAATGTCATAAATGTCATCAATAATTCCATCTTGCAGCACATGTCCTTTGAAATCAAGTTGTTTCTTAAATTCTCCTTCCTTATATACGATGGCATAATCCTTGGTTAACTCAACATCGTCATAGAGCGGTTTGATAGCCCAACGCCCTTTTTTATCGACAACTCCGATTTTGTTCGATGAATCGGCCACAACGCAGTAGCCGTCGTGGAAAACAAACTCGTAGAGCGAGTTACCACGATAGGAAAACTTGAAATCAATGGCCACCTTGCCACTGGTATTGACAAAGCCGATATAGCCATTTCTTTCCACTGCGGCCAAACCTTCCGAGAACACCCATGCCTTGGTGTAAGTGGTAGGTTCCACAATGACTTCATTGGTCACAATGTTGCAAAATCCACGTTTCCCTTTCTTCGCAAAAAGCACAATAGGATCTTCATCGCTATTGCTGGAATAGTGACACCAGTCTATATCCTCAACGATAATTTCCTTGGTAGAAGGGTTGATAATGTTGCTTTTGTTTTTTTTGAAAGACACGTGACCTTCAGACGGTTCTTCCCCGTAAGCATAGACATAATTCTCCTGATTCTCTTTTTTTTGATGGCAAGACATATTTATCAGCATGGCCGGCACGCCGATGCCCACAGCGACAAGCAGAAAAACCAGCATTCCTCTGAAAGTATGTTTTTTCTCAGGCTGTTTATCTGTGGTTTCAAATAACTCATTGGTGCTTTGGCTTTCCATTTGTTGCACTTGTTGTTCATCCGTTCCGAAGAACTCTTCTGTTTTTTTCTCTTTTTTTTCCATAATGAATTGTTTTTTCCCGCTGGCAATGTATGAAATACTGTGCTTAATGTATGAAATAAAAAATCGGCAGGACTCACGCACTACAACCTTGGTGGTGTACAGCCCAGATTAGACAAGTCATCAATGTGTTACAGGTTGGTAATTCATGTAAGCGGAGCCTCACAGAGGCTACATCTTAGTAACCCCTTACAAGCGAACGAAGTGAGCGCAGTATGGGGTCATGCGGCAACCTCTCTCATCCTCGCGGCACGGGAGTCACTTGCCCTGATGATAAGACCTCGCTGCCACAAAAGTGTATGCATCGAAAACTTGTCCGTCGTAAAAGACGCCCTCGACGGGAGGCAAAGCAGTGCGCACAAAGAAACCTATTTGTTCTTCGGTTTTAGCAACCCGCTGCTCCAACCGTTCAACCCTTTGGTTGGTAACATATCCGCGTAACAGATAATTTTTTAGAACGATGTTCGCCCATTTTCGAAATTCAACACCTCGTTTAGATTTTACTCGATAGCCGATGGAGAGTATCATATCAAGATTATAGTGCTCTACCTGGTATGTTTTGCCATCTTGAGCAGTTGTCGCAAAATTTGCGACAACTGAA
>CACXXY010000091.1 GCA_902771655.1 uncultured Bacteroidota bacterium
ATTTCCAGAATTACCTGTGGCATGGCCGCATCGGGTTGGACAAGGGGGACATCATTGTACTTGTACAAGTCCGCCACTTTCAGGTACAGGCGTTTGCCCAAGATACCGCCCGGGTGGAACTTGGCGAAATCGTTGGAGCTGAAACCGCGGAGCTCAATCAGGCAACTGGCGATGGCGTCACCCATGGCCAATTGGGCGGTGGAACTGCATGTCGGCGCTAAGTTGTTGGGACAGGCTTCCTTATCGACGGTGCAGTTGAGCACATAGTCGGCTTCGGAGGCCAAGAATGATTCGGTGTTGCCCACCAACGCAATCAGTGTTGTGTTGCTCTGTTTGAGGAAGGGTATCAGCACGGAAATCTCGGGTGTGTTGCCACTTTTCGAGATAGCGATGACCACATCGTCGGGCTGGATGATGCCTAAATCGCCATGGATGGCGTCGGCGGCGTGCATATACACCGCCGGTGTGCCCGTGGAATTGAAGGTGGCCACTATCTTCTGGGCGATGATAGCGCTTTTGCCGATGCCGGTGACAATCACGCGGCCTTTGCAATGGAGAATCACATCGAGGCAACGCACAAAATCATCGTTGACATACTGCTGCAATTGCAGTACTGCCGTTGACTCCATCTGGAGCACCTGTTTAGCTGTTTCGATGATGCGTCGGTCCATTAATTTAATGTGCTAATTGACAATGTGCTAATGTGCTAATTAATTATGGGTTAAGAATTAGTGAATAGGGGTTGTTGTTGAATTTTGATTTTTTATTGCGATAGCTATCTACTATCGTTAATTCTTAATTCCTGATTCCTGACCCCTGACCCCTAATCACTATTTTCTGTGTCTCTTCTTTCTCTCCAGTTCATTCGGTTCGAGGGCCATCTGGTTGCCGGCCAGCAGGGAGGCGACACCTTCGGTGTTGTGTTTCTCGGCCTGGCATTCGGGGCACTGGCATTCCTCATGGTATTCTCTGGGTTCAGTATAAGTGGTGATTACACCTTCGAAGTTACGCAGGATAACCTTATGCGGACTTTGTGAAATGACATAGTTCGGCATTACCGGAGTCTTGCCACCACCACCGGGAGCATCCACCACGAAAGTGGGAACAGCATAGCCGGAAGTATGTCCACGCAGGAATTCGATGATTTCGATACCCTTGGAAACAGGGGTGCGGAAGTGTTCCAGACCCATAGAGAGGTCGCATTGGTAAATGTAGTATGGACGAACACGCATTTTCACGAGCTCCTGTACCAATTTCTTCATCACGTAGGGGCAGTCGTTCACGCCGCGGAGCAGCACGGACTGGTTGCCCAAAGGAATACCGGCGTTAGCCAGTCGGGCACAAGCGGCAGCCGATTCTTCAGTCACCTCGTTGGGGTGGTTGAAGTGGGTATTTACCCAGATGGGATGGTATTTCTTCAGCATATTTACCAGATCGTCGGTGATACGTTGCGGGCAAACCACGGGGGTACGGGTTCCCAAACGGATAATTTCAACATGAGGGATGGCGCGCAGACGCTGGATGATGGATTCCAGCATGCGGTCACTCACCATCAGGGCATCGCCGCCGGAGAGCAGCACGTCGCGCACTTGCGGGGTGCGGGCGATATAATCGATGGCTTTTTGGATTCTTTCGGAGGGAGATTCGCAGTCGTTCTGGCCGGCGAATCTACGACGGGTGCAGTGGCGGCAGTACATGGAGCACATGTCGGTAATCAGGAACAGCACTCTGTCGGGGTAACGGTGGGTGAGGCCCGGAACGGGAGAGTCCTCATCCTCGTGCAACGGGTCGAGCAGGTCGGCGGGTGACTGGTGAGTCTCGGCAATGGTCGGGATAGCCTGACGGCGCACAGGACAGTGGCGGTCGGTCGGATCTATCAAACTCAGGTAGTAGGGGGTGATAGCCATTCTCAAGGTCTTGAGCGATTGGGCTACACCTTCCTCTTCCTCGGGAGTAAGGTCAATGTATTTCTTCAGTTCGTCTAAGGTCTCAATGCGGTTTTTCACCTGCCATTTCCAATCGTTCCACTGTTCGTCGGTGACGCTCGGGAACATTTCTTTTCTTCTGCTTGCCATTTTTATCTTATTATTTATTTGTTGATTTATTTATTTTATTTCTAATTTGCTAACCCCTATAACCTAACCCCTGCAACCTAACCCCTGCAACCTAACCCCTGCAACCTAACCCCTGCAACCTAACCCCTAATCCCTAATAATTAGCCTGCAAAGATACGAAAAAAATTGTTTGTTTTTCTATCTCGGCATTATAAAATTGAATTATTAAATATAATTGGCATAACAAGTGTATTATTTATTTGGCACATTAAAATTTTCCGTATCTTTGCAGGATATTTTGATTTAGGAAATGGGAACGTTATTTTTCTATTTGTTTTTAGCTTTAGGAATCTCTTTTTTCTGCTCGCTGATGGAGTCAGTGCTGCTTTCCACCCCTTTGTCGTATATCAATATGATGGAGGCTGAAGGTCGCAAAAATGCTGACCTGTTGCGGAAATATAAGGATGATATTGACAAACCTTTGGCGGCTATCTTGTCGTTGAACACCATCGCCAACACCATCGGCGCCGCTGGCGTGGGTGCCCAGGTGGTGAGAGTTTTCGGCAACGAATGGTTCGGCCTTGGTTCCGCTATTCTGACACTTTTGATCCTGGTTTTATCCGAAATTATCCCGAAAACTCTTGGTGCCAACTATTGGCGCAAACTCAGCATCCCGGTGGCCAAACTCCTGCGGGTGCTCATCGTCATCATGTACCCCTTTGTGCTGCTCTCCAAATTGCTGATGCGTGTGGTCGGCAAGAAAAACCATGAGTCGGCGGTAAGCCGTGAGGAGGTGTCCGCCATGGTGGAAATGGCCGCAGAAGAAGGTGAAATCGAAGTCTCTGAAAATAAAATTATCCAGAATATTGTCAAACTCGAATCTGTGAAAGTGGAGGATGTGATGACCCCACAGACGGTGGTCTCTATCGCCCCCGAAGAAATGACAGTTCAGGAGTTCTACAAAAACAAGGAATACCTGCACTTCGCGCGTATCCCCGTCTATGCCGACGATGACGAGGACCACATCACAGGCTATGTGTTGCGACAGAAGGTGCTCGAAAGCGTGGCCAACGACAAGTTCAACACCCGTTTGTCTGATATCAAGCGTTTGATTGTGGTTGCCGAAGAAGGACAGACACTGACCAAGTTGTGGGAAACTTTGCTGAAAGAAAAAGAACATATCGCCCTGATTGTGGATGAGTATGGCTCTTTCACCGGTATTGTCACTCTTGAGGATATTATCGAGTCTATCTTCGGACTGGAAATTGTAGATGAGACCGACAGTGTGGAGGATATGCAGCAATACGCCCGCAACAAATGGAAAGAACGCAAAGAGGAATATAAACATATTATCGAAGCTCCTGATGAAGAGGAGGATACGGAAGAAGATGGAAAATAGGAACCTGTTTTCCACCTTTTTTTATTATTTTTGCAAGATTAATTTGACTTAAAACATTAATAATATGACTTTACAAGAATTTCAAAATGATTTGAGACAGGGCATCCCAACCACTTTGCCCGCACCGAAACCATACGACACAACGGTTAATCATGCCCCCAAACGTAAAGATATCCTCACCAAAAAGGAAAAGAAATTGGCGCTGAAAAACGCATTGCGCTATTTTGACCCTTCTCTGCATGCCACCTTGGCTCCAGAGTTTTTGCAGGAGTTGCATGACTATGGCCGTATTTATATGTACCGTTTCCGTCCGGATTACGACATGTATGCCCGTCCCATTGAGGCTTATCCTGCCAAGTGCCGCCAGGGTGCCGCTATCATGCTGATGATTCAGAACAACTTGGATCCCGCTGTGGCCCAGCACCCGCACGAACTGATTACCTACGGTGGCAATGGCGCTGTCTTCCAGAACTGGGCCCAGTACCGCTTGGTGATGAAGTATTTGTCGGAGATGACTGATGAGCAGACCTTGGTGATGTATTCTGGTCACCCGATGGGTTTGTTCCCCTCTCATAAAGACGCTCCCAGAGTGGTGGTGACCAATGGTATGGTGATTCCGAATTATTCTAAACCGGATCATTGGGAAAAATTCAACGCATTGGGTGTCAGCCAATATGGCCAAATGACCGCTGGCTCTTACATGTACATTGGCCCTCAGGGTATTGTGCATGGCACTACCATTACCGTGCTTAACGCCTGCCGTAAAATCGGTGGTGGCGCCGCTGGAAAATTGTTTGTGACCGCTGGTCTCGGTGGCATGTCAGGTGCCCAGCCCAAAGCTGGTGACATAGCCGGTGTGGTGTCCATTACCGCTGAAATCAATCCCTCAGCTACGCAGAAGCGTTATGCGCAGGGATGGGTGGATGAGGTATGCGACGACCTCGATGTGCTGATGGCCAAGGTGAATGAGGCTCGTCAGCAGAAAATCGCGAAATCCTTCGCTTATCAAGGCAATATCGTGGATTTGTGGGAGTATTGTGCCGAACATCATATCAAGGTTGATCTGGGTTCCGACCAGACTTCCTTGCATAATCCGTGGGCTGGCGGCTATTATCCTGTGGGTTACTCTTTCGAGGAATCCAAACGCATGATGGCCGATGAACCCGACAAATTCAAAGAGGCTGTACAGGCCAGCTTGCGTCGCCATGTGGCCGCTGTCAATAAACTGGCCGCCGAGGGTATGTATTTCTTCGACTACGGTAACGCTTTCCTCCTCGAATCCAGCCGTGCCGGTGCCGACATCATGAAAGAAGACGGCACTTTCCGCTATCCTTCTTACGTTCAGGACATCATGGGACCCATGTGCTTCGATTACGGTTTCGGCCCATTCCGCTGGGTATGCACTTCTGGCAAACCCGAAGATCTTGAAGTCACCGACCATTTGGCTATGGAGGTACTCGATGAGATCATGAAGAATTCGCCAGTTGAAATCCAACAGCAGATGCACGACAATATCACTTGGATTCGTGGTGCCAAGGCCAACAAATTGGTGGTTGGTTCCCAGGCCCGTATCCTCTATGCCGATGCCGAAGGCCGTATCAAGATTGCCAAGGCCTTCAACGATGCCATCAAGTCGGGCAAATTGACTGCTCCTGTGGTGTTAGGTCGCGACCACCACGATGTGTCTGGTACTGATTCACCATTCCGTGAAACTTCCAATATTTATGACGGTTCGTCATTTACCGCTGATATGGCCGTGCAGAATGTCATCGGTGACTCCTTCCGCGGTGCCACCTGGGTGTCTATCCACAACGGCGGTGGCGTTGGCTGGGGCGAGGTTATCAACGGCGGATTCGGTATGTTGCTCGATGGTAGCGAGGATGCGGAACGCCGACTGAAAAACATGCTCTACTGGGATGTCAACAATGGTATCGCACGTCGCGCATGGGCCCGTAACGACGGAGCTATGTTCGCCATCAAACGTGCCATGAGTCTGAATCCCGATCTGAAAGTGACTATCGCTAATATTGCTGACGACAAGTTGATTGACGAAATAGTGAAATAACACTTATGAAAGGCCGATGTCGTTTCTATCCACTGTTTTTGTCGGTTTTGACGACCGGCCTGCTGCTGCTTTCGGCTTGCAGCCAAAAACCTGCGGAGATCGTTATCGTGCCAGACAATCAAAAAAATCATCTGCAAAGGAATCATATCTATGGAAATGTCAAGGAGTTGACGACCTGTACCTTGCTTCCGGATGAACAATATGTGAGGTCGGACTCCCTTTGCCTCGATTCCCTCAGATTCGACACCGTAGCTATTGTCATTCAGCATTATAGCATGGACGGCTATATGTTGGATTATTGCAAATTGTCGCCTCAACTTGATACGCTGTCATTGCGAGTTTTCAGCTACCATAGCGATGCCCGTCCCGACTGTTGGACCGAGTTCTATCCAGGCAGCTTTGATACATTGGTATGCAAGTATGAGTACGATATGAATGATTTTTTGTCGGCTGAAAAGGTGTATGCCAATGACTCGCTGATATCAAATATCGCTTATAAAACTGATGGAGCTGGTAATGTGGTGGAAATGGTGCGTTTTTATGACGGTTATTCGGTGAGAAACACGTCAAAATACAATGCCCAGGGCCTGTTGAGCCGTGTTGACGAATTTGAGCCTTCTGGCAAACTGTTCAAGTATGTCACTATCGAGTATGATAATTATGGAGATGAGGTGAACCGCCGCGCTTTCAAAGGAGAGAATGATCTGATTGAATATACATACACACAGTACAAACAAGATGGATCGTTGCAGAAGGTTTTGTTTGAGGATCGTCTTCACCATAGCAAGGAACAGTATGAATATGCAGATCATGATGCGAAAAAAAATTGGACCAGCGAGGTCCGCTATAAGGACAAAAAATTGATATACAAAAGAATAAGAACTTATATCTATTATTAATCATCAAACTAATTAAAAATGGATTTATCTAAAATTTTATCTGTTACAGGAAAAGGTGGTTTATTCAAACTTTTATCTCACAACAAAACCAGTTTCATTGTGGAATCTTTGACCGATGGCAAACGTTTTCCGGTATTCCCGAACGACGGAGTGGCCACACTCGACAATATATCTATTTTCACTGAGGATGACGATGTGTCATTGCAGTCTGTTCTTCTTTCTATCTATAAGAAAGAAAATGGTGCTCAAAGTGCTGTGAATGTGAGTGATAACAATGCGCTGAAAGCTTATTTCGCAGAGATTCTGCCCAATTATGACCGCGAAAGAGTATATGTGTCCAACATGAAGAAGGTCATTCTTTGGTATAATCAATTAGTTGAAAAACAGTTGATTGACGATAAAGAAGAAGAGAAAACTGAAAATTAAAAAAAGTTGAAAACTGAAAACTGAAAACATGAAGTTAACCCTCCTAATCCTTGAACTCTGAATTTTGAATTTTGAACATTGAATTTTATACTCTGGCTGCCATAATATGACAGCCCTACAAATACGGACGCAAGCTTTGAGTCCCTACTGTAACCTGTACCCTTGAAACCTGTAACCTGTAACCTGAAACCTGAATAACATGAGTGGCAACAACAACAAAGGATGGATCATCACCTCTGCGATAGTTGGCATAATGCTGATTTTTGCGGCTATCTTTTTCTATAACAATTTTTTCAGACAGACCAATGGACCTTTGATAGAAACGGTACCGGTTGACGCTGCCTTTATTGTTGAAATTAATGATAATGAGCAGTTTGTGAAGACTTCTGCTTCGCTGATGCCTTATCTGACGGAGTTGTTTGCTCTGGATGGTCTGGCTGGTTACGAGTCTTTCCTGGAAAAGATGCCGAAAAAGGATGGCCCGATTATGGTCTCTGGTTTTGTAATCGACGAGAAAATAGTTCCTTTGTTCTCCACCCGAATGGAAGAGCATTATTTCAAGAAACTGTTGAAACTGTTGCAAATCGACCCGAGAAACAATATCAAGTTCGAAGGTTATGAGATTTATTCGTATGGTACTCATTACAAGGATTTTAAGTTTGTGTTTCACAATAATGTCTTTTCGGTCTCAGAAGATGTGGAGTTACTGAAAAAATCTATTGTTCAGCTGAAGTATCCCAAAGGACTCACAAACGACAAGTCTTTTAAGTTGGTGCATAAAATGGTGGAAAAGAATGTGAAACAGAATTGGTTACTGTTGAACCCTGAAAAGTATGCGGAATATTTGAAATCCAAGATGGAGGAACAATACGTCGGTTTGATAGACGCATGGTCGGGAAAGTCCTCATGGTGTGCATATCAGATTCGTTTTTCTGATATTGAAATGTTTCTTTCCGGCTATATGGATACTGAAAAGGAAGAAATACAGCAGTTTGGTTCTGCTGTCCCGGAAGGGGAATTCCCGCAACGAGTGGTGCCCATTTCTGCCAACGCTTTGACAGTTGTTGATGACGCCAATCCAAAGTCATTGGTGAAATACTTTGATGTGAACGGTTTGATGGATCAGTATCAACTAAATGATTATCAGCGTATTTCTCCTGTGTATATGGTGTTCTTTTCGCTTCCGGCAGATACATGCAACTATCATTACTGTGCCATGAAAATAGATACTACAGTGGCCTCTTTTGCCTCTTTTTTCAGAGACGAGCGGAATGTGGATTCCATTCAGAAAAATACCCCCAAGGCAGTATATAGTTGTGATGTCCTATTGGATTCATTTTCCGATCTTTTTTCGGCCATTTATGCGGATGACAACTATAAGTGTATGATGCAGGTGAAAGACTGTTATGTGTTGGCAGATACCAGCACCACCTTGGAATATTACAAGAAAGTGGTGAAGAAATCCAATTATATCGAGACTGGAAACCAGTTCAGATTTGCCTCCGCCAATACGCCTTCTGACGCGGTATGGTCATTTACCTGTTTCAATCAGGATGACCAACTGAAAAAACTGATGAATAAGGATTATGCCAGAAAAAGCAAACTGAATGACTTGAAAGTGTTCTCCATCTCTCACACCGTACCTTCCCAGCGTCTGGTTGGCAGCAATATCTATCTGAAGTTCTAGAGGTAAGATGTGTGATGTGAGATGTGTGATGTAAGATGTATGGGGGCTAAATTAATAATTAACAATTAATAATTAATAGTTATTGCGCATTATTCATTATTCATTATTAATTGTACATTATGCATTGTGAATTGTGCATTGTAAATTCTAACCCTCCTAACCCTTTCATCCTATACCCTATACCCTAAAACCTATTAACTATTAACTATTAACTATGAACTATTAACTATGAACTATTAACTATGAACAAGGGCCGTCTCTTTCTCATTCCATCCTCTTTGGGTGAAAAGGATTTTGATTTTCTTTTTCCCCGATATAATGCTGAAATTATCAATGACATAGATGTTTATATCGTTGAGGATTTACGTACAGGTCCGGCACTCCATGTATTGCTGATCCAGGCAATGTGGTGGTGGCGAAAGCCCATCAATTGGGTATTGAAGTGGTGCCTTTGATTGGTCCAAACTCCATCGTTTTGGCCTTGATGGGCTCCGGTTTCAACGGACAGAGCTTTGCTTTCAATGGATATCTGCCAGTGGAGCAGGATAGGAGGGAGGCTCGCTTGAAAGCCTTGGAAACACTGGTGATCAAGAATAATCAGACGCAGCTTTTTATAGAAACTCCCTATCGTAACAATCATTTGTTTCAGTCAATTTTGCGGGTTTGCCAACCCGACACACGCCTTTGCATTGCCTGCAATATGGCTACCGACGAGCAGTTCCTGAAATCACAGTCCGTAGCCCGCTGGCGAAAGGAGCAAATCGACCTGCACAAAAAACCAACCGTTTTCGTTTTGGGAAGATAATCAATAATTCCCGCAACCTCCAACTCTAGTTAATAGCAAAAATCAACTATTAATTATTAATTGTTAATTGTTAATTGTTAATTGTCATAGCACCAAGGTATGCCATCCATACCGAAAACGCCAGAAATAGCAGTGCCCATATAAAGGCGGGAATATGGGTGAATTTGGCCAAGTTGGTGGCATCGCCAGCGCTTCCGCTGTCTTTGATGCTCAGAAAGAGCAGGATAAAAGATGAGGATACCGCTTCTATCATCACCACTATGGCATAAAACAAGGCTGCAATATTTATATATTGCTGATTGTCAGTATATATCAACCATCCGTTGAGGGTGCAAAACAGGACAATCCATATCAGTCCATACCAGTTGCGAATCCAGAAAATCAGCATGACAATCATCAGAATGGATAAGCCAAGAATCAGTCCTTTTTGGTAACCCACATCGTTGAGATAGCATAGAAACCAGCCGGCAAAGGCAGCGAAGGGATAGCCGGCTATGGATACCAGTATGTTGCCGGCAAGAGTAGGGCATTGGGTTACTGTCGTGCCGGATGTGTCGCGCATCAGCTCAATCTTATGCACTTTTCCTTGCATGATAAGAGCCATGAGTGCATGACCGAATTCGTGTATGGCGGTGTTGATAATATTGAAAAACTTGCCAATCACGGGCACTCTGGGCAATATCAAGGCTATCGGTATGAAAATGTAGAGGGCGGGAATGCCAAAGAGTGTCAGCGATTTCATTACTGTCAGTTGGACTTGTTCTCAGTTCGTACAGTGGTAAGTTGTAGTTTGTTTAGTCAAAACTGATTTGTTTGCGTTTCTCTTGGGCAGCGGCGTCTTCGCAACCGGTGGCAGGATCGCCTCTAAAAGCTTCAGGAACAGTGAAACTGTAGCCTTTCCCTTGTGTCTCGGCTATTTTCTTGTATGGAAGTTCGGGGTCGTTATAACATTTCTGCATGAAGAGTCCGAAAACGGGCAAGGCGGTGCGGGCACCCTGTCCCAGAGCTGTGGAACGGAAGTGGGCGGCACGGTCCTCGCAGCCTACCCAAATACCGCAGGTCAGCATGGGGGTATATCCCACAAACCAGCCGTCGGACTGGTTGTCGGTGGTGCCGGTTTTGCCACCCAAGGGGAAGGACAGCTGGTACTGTCCGCGCAGGCGGCGACCTGTACCGAAGTCAACAACACCCTGCATCAGTCGCACGGTCTTGAAGGCGGTCACTTGGTCAATGGCTTCATTGGTTTTGGGTACGTAAGTGAAAATCACATTTCCTTCTTTGTCACAAATCTTGGTGATAAATGTAGGCTCGACATAAACACCCTGGTTGGGGAAGCAGTTGATGGCTCCCACCTGTTCGTAGAGCGACAACTCGCAGGCACCGAGACAGATGGCGGGTACGGCGGGGATGTCGGAAGTCATACCCATACGGCGTACCAGCTCGATGATGGCGTCAGGGCCATATTGCTTCATGATGTATGCGGAGACCTGGTTTAACGACTGTGCCAATGCTTCGCGCAAGGGCATCATCTGACCTTCCTTGTAATGGCCCGAATTTCGGGGGGTCCAGGTACGCCCGTCGGGCAAATGGATGGTGACAGGTATGTTGGGCACCATAGTACAGGGTGAGTAATCACCGGTGGACATGGCCACAGTATATACGTAAGGTTTGAACGTTGATCCCACCTGGCGGCGTGACAATTTCACGTGGTCGTACTGGAAGTATTTGTAATTGGTCCCGCCTACGTATGCCTTCACATGGCCGCTGTTGACATCTACGGCCATCAGACCGCAGTGCAGGAAGGATTTCATATAGCGGAGGGAATCCATGGGGGTCATCACGGTGTCTTTCATGCCATTCCATGAGAACACTTTCATTTTGACTTTGGTATTGAAGACCTTGAGGATTTCCTCCTCAGAGGCTCCGGCATCTTTCATCCGCTGATAACGTTCAGAACGTTTCATGGCAGACCTGAGAATGCGGTCTGTCTCTTCCTTGCTCAGATTGGCGAAGGGAGCGTTTTCTTTGCCACGCCAATGCTCGAAGAACATGGGCTGCAGATATTGGCAAACGTGCTCAAATACAGCTTCTTCCGCATGTTTCTGCATGCGTGAGTCGATGGTGGTGTAGATGCGCAGACCATCGCTGTAAATGTCGTAGTGTGAGCCATCGGGTTTGGGATTGTTCTTGCACCACTCATTCATGTACAGACGAAGATATTCGCGGAAATAGGTGGCACTGCCTGCTGTATGGTCCTGAACAGAGAAATGGGACATGTCTATTGGCAGTTTCTGTAGCGAATCGCATTCTGTGTCAGTAAGATATTTGTATTTGTTCATCTGTGCCAATACCGTGTTGCGTCGTTCGGTGGAGGCGTTGGGATTACGGGTGGGACTGTATTTGGTAGGTGCCTTGAGCATACCCACTAGCAGGGCTGCTTCCTCGGTGTTCAGTTCGATAGGAGTTTTGTTGAAATAGGTCTTGGATGCAGATTTGATACCCATGGAATTATTGCCGAAATCCACGGTGTTGAAATACAATGCCATGATTTCATTCTTGGAGAACTCATGCTCCAGTTTCACGGCGACTACCCATTCTTTGAATTTGGTGAGCACTAATTTGGCTTTGTTGGCGTGTGGATCACGTGGGAAAAGGTTCTTGGCCAGCTGCTGGGTGATGGTACTGCCGCCACCCTTGTTGTTGTGTGTCAATACGCCGAAGCCCACGCGGAACAATGCCCTGAGGTCGATGCCGGAATGCTTGTAGAAACGGGCGTCTTCGGTGGCAATCAGCGCATTTACCAAGGAGGGGGAAATCTCCTCGAATTTGCAGTTGGAACGGTTCTCGAAGTAGTATTTGCCCAGCATGACACCATCGCAGGAATACACTTCGGTGGCCTGGTTGGTCTCCGGATTTTCCAATTCCGCCAATGATGGCATAAAACCAAGCCATCCCATGGAAATGAATGTGAAGAGTATTGCCAGAATGAGTATGCCTGAAAAATATATGATCCAGAAAGGCTTGATCCACTTGCTATAAGTGCCTTTGGCCTTTTTTTCTTTTTTGGGTTTTTCAGTTTTTCCGCTCGAATACATGATACCGCGTATGTTTATATTTAATCTACAAAATTAAATATAATTTCTGATATTATGCCAGCCGGATGGTCTTTTTTTCAACAGAGAAATGTATATAAAAATTCACAGTTCACAATGCACAATTCACAATCTCTCATTGTGCATTATGCATTGTGCATTATGCATTGTGCATTGATTTGCTAATTTGTCAATTAAAAACTTGTTTTTCCTCGACTCTCGTATCATCTCCAGCGCTTTGTTCACCTCGTCGATGGTGCCCACGCACTCGAAGGGTTTGTTGGGGGCGACTCCTCGCAATTCATCAAAGTATTGCTGCATTTCGGGCTTGTCTAACAGGTCTTCCCCAAAAATGCTGATCATGGTTTTGTCATCGATAAAGGGCGACAGGATAATGTAGGCGAAGAGGCATTTGGAACAGTTACAGCACCATTTGTTTTCCTTGCTGCCCGCGTTACAACTTTTGAATACAGGGAAATATTGGGGGTGCTTGGCGAACATCTCGGCAATCTGCAATTCACTGTAAGGCCGCAAGTGGCTATAGTAGTGATTGCTGTCGTTCAGGAAAGTCTTGACGTAATACCTGAAATCTTCCTCGTATTCCAAAGTTTTGGAATACTGATGGTTGATTTTTGTGCCGGGAATGGTAGGCTCATTGGCGCTCGACTCGTTCGAGAGGGCTACGTCACGGGTGTCGGTGCCATAGCTTACCAGCAAGGTGTAAAAGCTTAGCATGGCCGAAAAAGGGGTGTGGCCGTTTAGAAAGCCTTGTTTGTTAAGTTCTAATAGCTGTGGCGAAATCTCACGATGGAGCACAACAATGTCTTCTCTTTCAGGGAAACCGGCGATGCGGGCACAGTCGAGAGTGGCACCCCTCGGATTGATGATAAAGGGAATGACCTGACGTTCTTTCCGTAAAGCTTCCAAGGTGACCACTGAGTCTTTGCCTCCTCCAATGGGTACGATAACCCGCCTGTTTTCATTTATATGAGGGTAAATTAGACATGATGCATCTTGACTACCTTCCGCAAAACTGAAACACATGAAGTCGTCTTGTGTGGCTTGAATATTATTCTGGTAGAAAAATTCTCCTAATCCATTGAAATACAGTTTTTTCCACCAGTTTTGCATTTCTTCGCCCAATCGGTATGGACGGATCAGCAGAGTGGGGGAGCAGGTGCATTTCCAGTAACTGATGAGCTCTATCATGCCAATTTGAAACACGATACCTCTTATCTCTCTTTCCTGCAGCTTGCCGATGGCATACTTCCCGAAGTCCATTTTCATTTTGGGATGAAACTCGTATATTCCTGTGGCAAAATGAAATTGTATGTCAATAGTGGCTTTGGAGATGGAATAATCAAAGCCTTGGTATTCGAAGACCGGAAAGTCCTGTCTAAGCTGCTCGTAGTGTATGTTGGCCATAAAACGTTAATTCATCTTGCAAATTTACGCAAAATCCTCGAATTATTCACAGACGAATAAATTTTTTGTAAGTACGCACGCTATGCGTCTGAAAAAAATATAGAGGTAAGGAACATGCATTTTTAGAATTGTTCACAGCAAAAATTTTTCCTTTTTTGTGTAATTCAAGAAAATCATGTAAATTTGCAATTTAATTGTACGCTATTGCAACACTGTTTTTTTCACGATGACCACTGCTGATGATTTTTTTGATGTGAAACCTACTGAGTTCTCGCTGACAGCGGGCAGAATTCTAATATCTGTGCCGTTTTATAATGATCCTTTTTTCAACCGTACTGTTGTGCTGTTGACAGATTACGATAAAAAATCGTGTGCGGGACTGGTGTTGAACAAGTCGTCAAAATTGTCGGTGCGGAAGGTGATTAGTGAGATTAAGGTGGATGACAAGTTGTATATTGGTGGCCCGGTGATGCCTGATGGCATATTCTGTATCCACAATTTTGAGAACTCGAAGGCGGCCGCCAAGCTGTTGCCGGGAATCTATGTCGGTTCTGATGAGGTTACCATTTCGTTGATAGAGCATAAAGCCATTCCGACCATGAAGTATCGTTTTTTTGTGGGGTATTCAGGTTGGTCGCCGGGACAGTTGGAAGGTGAGCTGAGCAAGAACATGTGGGTCATCGGGGCAGCTACACCGGAATTGGTCTTCGATACGCCCTGCAACAAGATTTGGGAGACCGCAGTGCGGAATCTCGGCAACGACTACCTCCACTGGCTGAAACTCCCGAGAGTCATAGCGAGCAATTGATGGTTGATAATGAATATTGAATAATGAAGAGATACTAACTATTAGTCACAAACCAACAACCATAATCAATAGCTATTAACTGTTAATTATTAATTATTAATTATTAATTGTTAATTGTTAACTTCTCCCTTATCTTCTGCAGTACTACATCGTATCGCTGTAGCTTCCAGGGGCTGGTGCTTAAGTACTTGGGTGGGACTTCGGAGGCGAAGCGTTCTATTACGATGTCGGAGCGTAAACGCTTGACCGTTTCCACCATCAGGTCGATATATTCGTCCATGCTATAGCGATGGAAATCTTCAGGATGCTCCTGAAACTCTTGCTCCATAGCCGTTCCTTTGATGATTTGCAATTGATGGAATTTGATGCTGTTGATGGGCATTTGGTTGATGATTGGAATGCCGTTTAGCCAGTCGTCGGGAGTTTCACCGGGCAGTCCGATGATAAAATGTGAGCCAATGTGTATGCCCCTTGAGGCAGTTTGTTCTACTGCCTGTTGTGTTGTGGCGAAATCATGTCCTCGGTTGATGCGCTGCAGTGTCCTGTTGTAGCAACTTTCAATGCCATATTCTATGCTGATGAAAGTCTGCTGTTTCAGACTGGCTATGTAATCCAGTTTCTCATTGTCCACGCAATCGGGGCGGGTGCCGATGATGAGTCCTTTTATTTTTGGGTGTGACAGGGCTGTTTCATATAATTTCTGTAGTTGTGCCAAAGGTGCATGGGTGTTTGAAAATGCCTGGAAATATGCTAAATACCCTTGGCTTTCACGGCCTCGTTGCCGATGGAATTCGATGCCGTCATTAATTTGTTGGAGTATGTCTTTTTCGGAAGAACAATAGCGTGGCACGAAGGCGTTGTTGAGGCAGTAGGTGCAGCCGCCCGTTCCCACCGTGCCGTCACGGTTGGGACAGCTGAAACCGGCATCGATGGGCAGTTTCAG
>CACXXY010000092.1 GCA_902771655.1 uncultured Bacteroidota bacterium
CGGTTTGTTTTTCAGATAGTTCGGAGCTTCCCAACGCAAGGCTCTGGAACCATGGCCGCATTCGCCTAATACCAAGGTTTTGCAGCCTAATTTCTCCATTTCGTCAAACATGTTCTTGGCAATTTGGGTGGCTTCTTGGTCATTGCCCGAGAAATAGCCGTAGTTGGTCACGTCGTACATCTTCGACGACAGGGTCCAGTCGGCTTTGGCAGCATAGAAAATCTTGGCTGCGGCGGCAATGGACAGCGGGAAAAACTTGGGTTCACGGGGGTTGAGCGTATAGAGCATTTCCTTGCCTGTCTCATTCAGCGGAATCCGTGCGTTCTCGTCTTCCAACTCGTCTTGCAAATCCTCTTCCATCCATTGGATGGTGTCAACGTACTCCTCTTCGGGAATGCCCATGTTGTTGCCTGTGTTGATAGCGGCATCCACGGTCGCCTGCAGCGATTTGGGTACATAGCCCATAGCGGCTAACATGCGGCGTCCGGTGCGCACCACGAAGGGTATGTCAACGCCGATTGAGCAGTGCTTCACGCAGCGTCCGCACATGGTGCAGGCTCCGTATAGCGAGTCCACCATTTCGGCGATGGTGTCATCGTCCAAGTCTCTGGCATGAACCAATGCGGGAGCCACTTTCCCGATAAAAGTGCAGTATCTGCGGTAGATGGAAGCCACCAAATCGACTTTCTTGCCGGGAATGAATTTCGGGTCGTCGTAGCTCTTGTAAAAGAGGCAACTGGTACCGCATAGTCCGCAGTGTACGCAGGAATTCAGATGGGTGACCAACTTGCTGTCAACCTTGGGCGACAATATGTTTTTCGCTATTTGTATGTTTTTCGGATCTACTTGTTTCATCAATTTATTTTTAGATTGAAATAATGAATGTCGTTTGTTATTTTTGTTGGGGAACAACGTATGATTTTTTACGGATATGCGTAGTGTATGACTGAAGAATGGCTTTGAAATAGTCGTCTATCGTTTTTTGTCCGGGATTGGTCAAATCAAGAATGTCGTGTTGTTGTAGTGTGTCCGTGGCAGTGTATGCATAAAGCGTGTTTTCATCGTCCATATAAAGGCTAAGAGAGTCTGTGATACATTGGTAAATCTGATTCACACAATTGGTGGCAATCGCTTTGCGTTCGGGTTCGTTGAACAGGTCTCTGCCGAAGGCGAAATAGGGCTTTTCATAGCCCATGAGTCCCAGAACGGTGGGCATAATGTCCAACTGCTGTACCACCTCGTTGCTGATGCCTTGAAGCGAATGGTCCGGAGTGTACATGAAGTAGATGATAGCGGTACTTCCCTTGGCGGTCTGCGATTCCTCGTATGCATTGTATCCGCTGGCATGGTCGGCCACGAAAATAAACAGGGTGTTCTCAAACCAAGGCTCCTTGGAGGCTTTCTCGAAGAACTTGCGGATGGATAAATCTGTGTAGGCAACACACGGTTGCAAAGGGTTCACGCCAGTAGGCATCTTTCCTTGATATTCCTCGGGAAGCACAAAAGGATGGTGCGAGGTCAGCGTGTAAAAAGTGGCAAAAAACGGGGCGTCAATCTTATTTAATTCCTGTTCGAAATAAAGTAGGAAATCCATGTCCCAAATTCCCCATACGTTGGAACGGTTTTCTCCGGGATGCAACTTCTCGAAATGGGTACGGTTGTAGAAGTTACGGATGCCTGCCATTTTTCCGATAGCCTCGAAACCCATCTGGTTCTCGGTGGTGCCGCAGAAAAAGTGAGTGCTATAGCCGTAATCTTTCTCCAAAATGGCTGGCAAGGCGTGCATTTCACCTACCGATTCGGGCAGCAGGGGGAAAGGCTTTTTATAGGATGGTATGGAAACCAATATGGAAGGCAGCGATTCAATGGATTTCCGGCCATTGCTGAAGGTGTTGGTGAAAGCGAAACCTTCTTGCATCAGGGAATCCAAAAACGGGGTGTAGCCATCGCCTTCGTTGAGGTGCGGCATCATGAATTTGGAGTGCTCCCTGTTGAAACTCTCCAATACAAAAAGCACAATGTTTTTCTTGCCTATCTGATATTTGAAATCACCGGCAGGGTAGTGGTATGGCGTGAAAATAGCTTCGGCTTCTTGCTCGTCAAAGTATTCCAATACCTGAAAATCCTTCATGCGCAAGGTCCGTAAAGTGCAGAACGGATTGCTTAAAATAACAGAGGTCTGTGGAGCCGATTGGGTGTAAAATGCCGCATAGCTGAGCGTTACGGGTCTTGCTTTGAGGTCGAAGGAACTTCTGATACCAAAAATGTAAAAGAATACGCCCACAGCCAACAATAGGATGTGAAGGGGATAATAAATGGCTTTCTTGGAAATAACTGACCCGGAGTATTTTATCTTTTTGTATAAAAATACCATCAGGGCTATCAAGGCAATGCCAATGAGCACGAGATACCAATTCTCACCCATGGATTTCCAAATGATGTCTCCCGTATTGTCGTTTTCCTTGAAAAAATGCAGCTCTTCCGAGGTGATACGTTTGAATGTGTAACGATAATATACGGCATCAACTAAATTCATGACCACGATTCCAAGGGAGTTCGAAATGGTATATATCCAAAAAAGCATTTGCTGATACCATTTTTTCTCCCTGAATTTGAACGGAATCAATGAAAGGACAAGAAAAACAGTGTTGAGGTACAGTATGGAAATGGTGTTGAATTTCAAGGCCCCTTTAAACATCATGGGTAAAGCCGACAGTTGGATATTTCCTACAATACTTTGGTTGTAGAAATAAAAAACCACTTGCGTGATAAGCAAGATAAGGTATAGTATTAATAATCTGAAAATCAGTACAATAAAATCATTCTGAAAAAATTTCCTCATATTTTTTCTTGATTTTGGAAGTTGAACATTATATTCTTGCAAAGTTACATAAAAATCTTGAAATACAAAATGTAAAAAATCAAGCGGTAGCCGCGGGAAATTTTCTTCTGCCGATGCCATGTTGTGTTTTTTTTCTTCCTTTTTCCTATTTTTCCCTTCAGGCGCAATGAATCGTGTTCCAACGATAAATTTCATCTGTTTGTGTGTAATTCGGGAATTTTGTGTACCTTTGCATTATGGAAAAGAAAAAGATTCTGTTTATCGTTAATCCTATTGCCGGAAAAGGGAAAAAAGAGATGTTCCCTTCATGGGTGGAAGCGTTGTTGGATAAATCGCTTTATGATTACGAGTTGCTATACACCCAGGCAAAAGGCCATGGTAAGCAGCTGGCGGAAGAAGCTATCGGCAGAGGAATTGATATTGTGGCCGCTGTGGGTGGCGATGGCACGGTGAATGAGGTGGCGCAGACTCTTATCGGAAGCGATTGCACCTTGGCAATTGTGCCGTTTGGCTCCGGCAACGGCTTGGCACGTATGATGCATCTTCCGTTACAACCTCCAAATGCCATCAAAAAGGTGATCAATAAATGCCGGTCGAAAAGTATCGATACAGCCCTCGTCAATGGTGTGCCTTTTGTGAGCATTGCGGGTTTTGGCCTGGATGCCGAAACTGCCGATGCCTTTGCCAAAGATGGACATCGTGGTTTTTTGACCTATTCCAAAATAGCTGTGGAAAAGTATCTCCATGCACAGATTGACAGTTGCACCATCACTTTGAATGATAATGTCACATTCGACAGTAGGCCGCTGATGGTCACTTTCGCTAATTCAAACCAATTCGGTTACGAGGCGAAAATCGCGCCTAAGGCGGTGTTGGACGATGGTTTGCTGGATGTTTGCATTCTGAAGAAACCTATTCTTCCTGCCGCTCCTTTTGTGGCTACCCAATTGCTGGCGGGACATATCCATTTCTCCCCGTATTTTCAGTCTCTGCAGGCTAAAAAGATTTTTGTGCAACGCAAAAAAAACGCCGTCGTGAATATCGACGGCGAACCTGTTATGATGGATAAGGATTTGCTGGTGGAAGTAAAACCTCTTAGTCTTAAGGTTTTATTTTAGCGTTATATAGCTTTCTCCCAAATAGGCGTTGTCGGTGAACAACTGGACAATGTATCTGCCCTTGACGGCTTTGTCGTTGTCGCGAATGTCCCATTTCAAAGTCACATTCTGTGCCTTGTTGTTGTAATCCACTGTGGTTTTGGCAGTGTATTGCAGTCGCTGGCCATCATTGACAAAAGTGTAGGCATCTCCTGCGCCAGGAGTAAGGACTCTTCCCGTTTCAGGAATGGCGATACGACAGTACAGATTCACTGGACCGCTTGGTAACAGTGAGTTTTCAGCCAATGTCAATGTGGTTTTCAGGGCTTCGGCACGTGAGGCTTTCTCTGTCTCCACTTCATCACCCTTGGCTTTGTAATATACTGCATTACTCTTGATATTATATGCTTTGAATACCGCAGCACCTGTCAATTTGGTGTTTAAGCTGTCTTTGTGTCGTTCAAGTTGGGCTTTTTCAACTTGTGTTTGTGCCAACGTCTCTTTCACCTGCGTGTTTTCTTCCTTCAAAGCTTTGTTTTCAGTATATAACTGGTCAATTTCAGTAACATACTCTTGCGCAATGTTTTGGAGTCGTTGCAGCTGTCTCTTGATTTTGTTGTAATCGGCTTGTGAGGCGATCAATTTCTGAATTTCGGCGGCATTGGCCATGATTGTGCTGTCTTTCTCGCTCAGTAATTCTGAAAGTTCACCATATTCGCTCTTGATTTGCTCATGTTCGGCCAACAAGGCGTCCAATTCGGCTTGAAGATTATCCTTCTCTTTTGTAACCTGTGTGTATTCAGTGTTAAAAACTGGTTTGGCGAAGAAACCGAAGTATAGTGTGGTGAATAAGAGTACCGCGCACAAGGCTCCTAAAATAATTACCCATTTTTTTAAGGGATTTTTTTCTTTTTCTTGATTATTATTTTCCATTTTTATGTATTTTTGAATCCGATAATTTTAAAACGCAAAAATACTAATTTATTGTGCTCTATGAACAAAATAAAACAACTTCTGAATAATTTTGTTTCGATATTTTATCCTCGTTCCTGTGTGGCCTGCGGTAATGCTTTGATGCAGAATGAATCACACTTCTGCTTGTCTTGTCTGATGCATCTGCCAGAAACCAATTATCATATAATGGATAATTCTCCCCTGGATTACATTTTCATGGGCCGAGTGCCAGTTGAAAAAGTGGCTTCCATGCTTTTTTACAAAAAAGGTAATAAAGTGCAGCATATTCTCCATGCGTTGAAATACAGGGGAGACAAGGAAGTGGGACGTTTCTTGGGTGAGATGTATGGTCGGCAACTGCTGAGAAGTCCATATTATCAGTCTGTGGATTGCATCGTGCCGATTCCCCTGCATCCTAAGAAGTTGCGGATGCGTGGCTACAATCAGAGTGAGTGGATAGCCATGGGACTGGCCAGAAGTTTGAATATTCCATACTTTACGGACGTGCTACTCAGAAGTGAATTTACGGAAACGCAAACCAAAAAAAATCGTTTCAGCCGATGGGAAAATGTGAAAAGTGTGTTTGTCACCGCCGATACTGAAAAAATAACAGGAAAACATGTGTTGATTTGCGACGATGTGCTGACAACAGGCGCTACCATGGAGGCAGCAATTACACAACTTGAAAAAATTGAAGGAGTACGTGTGAGCGTTGCCACATTAGCCTGCACCCATTAAAAATGTAATGTAGAGACGTAGCACGCTACGTCTCTACATTAATAATGTGCTACGTCTCCGATATTAGTAATTGCTGCTGACCACCTGCTGACTATCTGCTGGTAATCAGGGTAATGCTTCCGTGCAATGGCTTTACGACAATGCCTGTCAATGAATGCAGATAAACATCACAGCTGTAGAAATAGGTTCCGTCGGAGCATGTTTCTTTAGACAGATAATCCTTGCCGTCCCAGTTGATATCGGGTTCTTCAGTATGGAACACTTTGCGTCCCCATCTGTTGTATATGGTCATGTCGATTTTCTCCACATTGCTGTATGGCTGATAGGGCTGGAACAGGTCGTTTACTCCATCACCATTGGGTGTGAACACATTGGGCAATCGGTAATCCATGCAGTCTTCCACGTCAAAACAAACCGAATCTGTCCTGTTTGAAATATTATGGTTGAAATCAGCTGATGCCAAGGCAAAACAACCGGTGACAAAAGGCAGATAGGTGATGGCATAACTGCATTGTGTCTGGTTGCAATAGGAATAGTCCAAAGAATCAATCAAATGGAAATCCTCGTCTAAAGTCGGTTTATAATAAAGGTAGAAGGTCTCCACTTCGGCAGCTGCTTCCGCAGTACTGAATTTCCATTCCAAAAAAACTGATTGACAGTCTGTCGTAACCTCCAAATCGGGAATTTCAGGCGGAATGTTGTCAATAGGTGTGCCACAGTTTTTCTGTGATTTGTTGTATAGGGGATACAAACTGTCAGGAATAAAATAACCACCTTTCGAACGTATATAATAACAGTAATCTTTTTCGTTCTCCAGATTTTCATCTATATAAAATCGTTCAGAGGTTTCGGCAATAGAATCCCAGCTGTGCAGGTCCTCACTCAGCCTGAAAATAGTGTAGCTTTGGTTTTCCCATGATACCTGCTCATTCCAATACAATTTCAGCTTTTTATCCATGGATTCTATGTTCAGATAAACGGAAGAACTTACATCGGATTTTTCAATGAATTGCATGGAATCATTGGCCATACCCCAGAATTCAATCATGTACAAATAATCCTGTTCTGTCGTATTTAATCCTAAGTCAGTATAACTGGTGTCATTCATCGAGAGAGTAGTGCCAATTTGTGAATATGCACTTGAACCGTATCGTGTTTTTCTGAATATTTTATACTGATATTCTGGACCTGGGAATTGAAGACTGTCAAACTCGGTGGGCTTATGCCACGAGACATAAATGCTGCCATTGCTTTCATGGGTGTCCTCAACGTCAATGTGTGTGATAAGGGGAGCATCGTTGAGTAGGCGTGTGCATACTTCGTCAGACACGTAACTCTCAGCCCCATCGGCAAAGAAAGCGGTGATGCGGTAACAGTATTCATTACCATGGTATAATGGCCTTACAGAACCATTATCAATAAAACTGGTATCATATATACTATTGATTGTTCCGATGAGATAATATCCTTGGTCGTCAGGCATGCCTGTTTCACATTCGGCGGGCTCAAATGGATTGCTTCCGTTTCGTCGATATATTTTGAAGCCTATGCCGTTGGTGCAGTTATAGGAATCCCATGATAAATGAATGGAATTGCCAATTGCAACGGCCTCCAGATTATCCGGTTTGGGAGCGACTACGGTGATATAGATGGTTTTGTAATTGCTCAATGCCACTTGGGGACCACTATCTACAGCTTTGAAAAAAACAGAGTAGGGACTGGCACTGATATGGCCGCAAGAGGTCTGCCAGGTGAAGAAAGAGCTTACGGGCGAGATGCTGCTATTGCCTGGAAAATAGGCGGGCGATGGGATTTGGAAGCATGATCCGGTAGCTGTCAAGGTCACTTCACCACCATCAGGGTCAGTTGCAGTTATTGGCATGTGAATGAGAGTTCCAGCTGTAACGCAAGTGTCGGACGCTTCAATTACGGGGGGTCTGTTGTTGCATGCACTAATGGTGATTTGCATATCGCGCACCACACTGCCAATCAGCACTCCTTGCCGCCATTCCTGAATGAGGATGGCAATATTGTATTCGCCAGCCATAGTGGGACTGTCCCATACGAAATCACCTGTAACAGGGTCGATGCTGATATGACTGGACGCGTGAGGCAGCGTATAGCCGGGTATGTCCTCCCCCTCGTATCCGCGACAAGTGATCAGACTGAATGACAAACTGTCGCCGTCCGAATCGTAGGCACCGGGATTATGGTAATAAGGTATGTTTGTACATCCGTTATCTATAGGGGGATTGAGCAAATCCGGGGAATTGTTACTGCCTAAAAAAGGATTGATAATAAGTGTTGATTCTATGTAAAATGGAATATTGACGGAATTTGGAATGTTTACAATACCCGCATTACGGTTGGGGTCTTCAAAAGAAATGGTATATATGCCGTTACCCGCGTAAGTATGTTCACCTATATAAACATTCCGGCTGATATCGTTTTCCATGTTGTTTTTGGCGTAACGCGGAATGATGGAAGTGCTCCCATCACCCCAAAACACCTCAATCTCAGGTCTATCGGCTGGACTTGGCGTATAGGTATAGGTTATGATGGTGAAACGATAGGTTAGCCCGTACAGATGCTCGTATGTGATTTCCCCCGACCGTTGATGAGTAGCCCACAACGGAATGGTAAAAAATAACAATATTATATATATAAGGGCTTTTTTCAAATTTTTCGTTTTTGAGGGTGCAAAAGTACGTATAATTCTTGAATTTAGCACAGACGTACAAATTTTTGTAAGAAAATATGTGCCTTATCCCATGTTTTTTTGTCCCCAAAATATACTTGTCGTCTCATTCATTTTGCGGCAAAAAATCAAATTTTCTCCGAAAACTCCGAAATTTGTTCCAAACCAATACCCCTATTATGCCAAAAAATCGACAAAAAATGGAAGTTATTAACCGAAAAATCTTGAAAATATAAATTTTTTCTCACTGAT
>CACXXY010000093.1 GCA_902771655.1 uncultured Bacteroidota bacterium
TTCTTCGCCATCATTGTGGCCTCAGTAGGCCTGAACGTGAATTCCACGGCGGTCATTATCGGTGCCATGCTGATTTCGCCACTCATGGGGCCCATCATGGGCATAGGCATGGCCATCGGCACCACCGACAGCGACATGTTGAGAGTGTCTTTGCGGAATCTTTTAGTCATGGTTGGCATAAGCCTTTTGGCATCAACCTTTTACTTCATTCTTTCACCCCTGGGAGATGCCCAGTCGGAATTACTGGCCCGTACCAGACCCACCATTTTCGATGTGCTGATAGCCTTCTTTGGCGGAGCTGCCGGCATAGTGGCCACCTCCCGCAAGTCGCAGCCTTTCACGGTCATTTCAGGTGTGGCCATCGCCACCGCCTTGATGCCGCCACTATGTACCGCCGGCTACGGTTTGGCCACCGCCCAGTTCAGGTATTTCTTTGGCGCCTTCTACCTGTTCTTCATCAATTCCTTTTTTATTGCATTGGCAACATTCCTAATTGTCAAATATTTACATTTTCCTCAGAAGAAATATCTGAATGAAGCCCGCGAAAAACTGGTCAAGCGAACCATCACCATTTTCTCTATAATAGTAATCATTCCTAGTGTCATCATTGCTTTGCATGTCATCCGTGAGACCTCTTTCCACGCAGCAGCCAACAAGTTCATCAATGAGATACAAGAATCCCCGTATTTTGAACATTCACAGCTTATTAGCTATAAGAAAGAGTTTAATTACAAGGAGCAGAGCATTATGATGTCGGTAGTAGGCAAGGAAATCACGCCTGAAGAAATTGCCCACATTCAGGCGTTGATGCGCAACCAATATGGACTGAAAAAAACAAATCTGATAATCAAACAGACCGATCATTTATATAACTCGCAAACTGAGAACGAATTGATTGAGAATATCCTGGAACGCAAGGATGCTCAGATATCCGAGTATCAACAGCGCATTGAAGAGCTGGAAAACAAGTTGGACTTACTCAATACCAGTGAAAAGACCAACAAACAGGTTGCTCAGGAGTTAGCCGTGCAATATCCTTCCATTACTTCTTTTTCCGTTGTGAAAATGGTATATACCGACACCAAGAGCTTGAAAACCGACACCATCCCCACCCTCTTTATAGAAAGCAAGCATAATTTAAGCGATGAGCAGAAGCAGAAGCTGCTGCAATGGCTGCGGATACGCTTGGAAGAACCAAAATTGGAAATGAGATAATTGGTTAATTAGCAAATTAGCAAATTAGTTAATGTGCTAATTAAACTGAAAGTTGTTTAATGTGCTAATCTGTCAATTGAATTAGCAAATTAGTTAATGTGCTAATTAAACTGAAAACTGAAAACTGAAAACTGAAACTATTAACTATTAACCACTGACCACTGACCACTGACCACTGAAACCTAAAACCTATCAACTATTAACTATTAACTATTAACTATCAACTATCAACTATCAACCTCTCTCGCTTCCCCAATCAAGTCCTACAGTCCTGAAATCGGCTAAAATATAATTAGAACATTGAAAACCAAATATTTACAGAAGTGAAAATCTTACATACCAGCGATTGGCACCTTGGCCATACCTTGTACAACTATGACAGAACGGAAGAACAGCAGGCCATGCTGGAACAGATGGTCGGCATCGTGCAGACACACCAACCCGATGTGTTTCTCCTCTGCGGCGATGTGTACCACACCCCTCAACCCTCGGCCGCCGTACAAACCATGCTGACAGACGCAATGGTGCGAATACATGAGGCCTGTCCCCAAATGACGATAGTAATGACCGCCGGCAATCACGACAGCGGCTCAAAACATGAGATTTTCCGCACCCCCTGGCGTGCCCTGAAAGTGTATGCCATCGGCCAACTGGAGAGAGACAACATCGATGAGCATATCATTGAAGTACCTGGAAAAGGATTCGTCATTGCCGTGCCGTACGCGAACGAAAGAAACATCCCGGAGGGCTTCTTCCAACAACTGCTCGACAGAACAGCGGAAAGAAATACAGATGGACTACCCGTTGTGCTGACCGCCCACACCACTGTGAAAGGCTGTGATTTCACAGGCCATGACCATGCGACAGAATATACAGTAGGAGGGATCGACTCACTGGACCTGGAACAGATTGGCGAGGGTTACGACTACCTGGCTTTGGGGCATATCCATCATGAGCAGTTCGTGCATAGCACCAGACACCATAGTGTCAGATATTGTGGCACTCCCCTGCCGGTGAGTTTCGACGAGAGTTTCCCACATTCCATCAGCATGGTGGAAATAAATAAGCATGGCGACATTCCAATAGTGGAAAAAATCGAAATCATCAATCCGCACCCGTTGGTGACTCTTCCCGCCAAGGAGCTGGCAACATGGGAAGATGCCAAAGAACTGTTAAAAGCTTTCCCTGATGACATTCCTGCCTATATCCGTCTGAACGTGGAGATTGACGATTTTCTGCCGACGGAAGCCAATGCGGAGGCATCACAGCTGACGAAAGACAAAAAATGCCGCTTCTGCCTTATCAACGCCAAGAGGAAAAATACCAGCAAGAGTGAAGCTAAAATATTGACCGTACAGGAATTCCAGGAAGAGAATCCCCTTGAAATCGCTAGAAATTACGCGGAATTCACAGGTAAGGTTTTCGATGTGGAAATGGAGGAAATGTTCAAGGAAATCATGGGCAAAGTGGCCGATGACTCACGAAAAGTCGAATAAAGGAGGACAATAATCATGAAGTTACAGAAACTGACCATACATAATATCGCTTCCATAGAGGATGCGGAGATAAACTTCGAATCGAACCCATTGGCTGACAGCGAAGTATTCCTGATAACGGGTAAAACCGGCTCGGGGAAATCGACCATTCTGGACGCCATCTGCCTGGCCCTTTATGGCGACACACCAAGATTGGATGGAACCCAGATGGAGGGTAACATCAAAGAGAACGATGAGGATAAGGCGAAAGAGGAAAAAAAGAAAGATGACAACCCGAAAGAGGCAAATAAGGGAGTCACCTTGAAAGATCCGCGACAACTCATGCGGAAAAATACCGGCGAGGCATTCGTAATACTGAATTTTATTGGCAGCGATGGAATCCACTACGAGGCCTGCTGGTCAGTGGTCAGAGCCTATAAAAAAGTAACGGGAAAACTCCAATCCAAAAGCTGGAAATTGAAGAATCTCGACACGGATTATACCTATACTTCCGACAAAGAGATTAAAAATGAAATATTCAAAGCCATTGGGCTGGACTTTAAGCAGTTTTGCCGTACTACCCTACTCGCTCAAGGCGAATTCACAAAATTCCTGAACAGCAAGGACGAAGATAAGGCCGCCATTCTGGAGAAAATAACAGGAATGGACATCTATTCGAAGATAGGAATGAAGGTCTATGAGGTGACTAGCGAAAAAGAACGTACTTGGAAGGATGCACAACGGCTGGTGGAAAACACACACACTTTGACAGCTGATGAGATTCTCGCCAAAAAGAAGGATATTGCCGATGCTGTTCTCCAGCTTGAAAATATTAAGAAAGACTCTGATAAGGAAAGCGCCAAACTGCAATGGATAAAAAAAGATGCCCTGTTGGGAAATGAAGTTGAGACTTATACTGAGAATCACAAACAAGCTCTGAAAGAAGTAGAAAGTGATGAATTCAAGGAGAAAGAGACTTTGGTAAAGCAATGGAACGCTACAATTGAGGCCCGCAACTGGTTGAGCGCAATAAAAAAAGCCGAAAACAGCAAAGCTCTTCAGCAGAAATCTTTATCAGCTTTAAAAAACGGTTATGCAAATATTCTTGCAGGTTTCGCTTTTGAAGAGCAAGAAAAAGACAAGACAGAAAACGCTATTGGGAAATTATCAGAACTTCTTGAAAATGAGAAAGACAAGACGACAGTATATGACAATGCCCAGACCATTGCCGCTTATTTGAACACCATTGCCGATGGCCGCAATAAGATAGCCTTAAACCTTGTCAATATTGAAAAAGAGAACAAGTCGCTTACCGAGGTCCTGCAGCCTGCATTCGATAAAGCGAAGCAAAATATGGCAACGGCACAAAATGACTTCAATCAAAAGGATAATGCAATAAAAGCAGAAGAAAAGAAGCTGGAAGCACTACAACTGAATGAGTTGCGCAAAGAATCCGGCAATGCCCAAAAACTGCAGCAAAACATCACAACAGCTCTCGACCGTTTGGAAACGCTGAATACGGAAATAAAACGCAAGACGGACACAGCCAATGCTCTGAAAGATAAATTCAGCGATATAGAAAAGAAAAAGAAAGAATCCGTCGAACTGGATCCTCTACTTCATGATGCCGAAGTAAAGAAGAACACATGCAAGGAAATGCTTGATAAACAGAGCGATACCATCGACAAATTTGCCAAAACCCTGCGTCAGAAACTGCATGTGGGCGACCGCTGCCCTATTTGTCAGCAAGAAATCAAAAGCCAATTGCCCCACGAGGAGGAGTTGGCCAAACTTGTCAAACAGCTGCAAGAAGCGTTCGACAAGGCCAATGCGGAATACAATGAGCTGTTTGACAAAAAAAGTCACTTGGAGGCTGAAATAAAAGCCCTTGAAAAATCTTATAATATCGAAAAAGATGCATTAGAAAAAGACAAATCGGTAGAGACAGCTATGCAGAAAGTTGTCCAAGCATGTAAGGATTGCGGCATCGAAACTGTGGACGAGTCAACAGCCGATACCCTTCGATCTCTCAGTGAGAAAACCCAAAAAAATGCGGAAGAATTAGGAAAGAAAATATCAGACGGCGAAGCGAAAGAAAAGATTATCAATGGACAGCGTACGGTTCTCGAAAGCATACGAAAGAAATTGGAACAGCTGAGAGAAACCATGCAAAAAGCCCAGCAGGATTGCAATGACTGCAATAACAGAATCAAAACAGCCGAGGAACTTGTCAAAACAAAAAAAGAAGAGGTGGCAAATGCGGAAAGCAAGGTCGCATCATACATCACGGGGCAATGGACCATAGACTGGAAAACATCACCTGCAGAGTTCGCTTCCGAATTGGATAGGCTAAGCAAAGCCTATCAGGAAAATACCAGAAACAAACAAAAGCTTGACAATCAGCTAAATGATTTCACCAAAAACAATCAATTAGTCAGAGATGTCATAGCAGATATAAAACTGCTAATGCCTGACTGGGAAGAACTGACCGCAACAGGAATCGTCAAACTGCCAGACCTGCTGAAAAAAACCAACGAGTTGAAAAGCAATGCGGATACCGCACTCGTACAACTGAGACTGGCTGAAGACACCGCCAATGAAAACCATCGGAAACTGGATGCTTTCCTATCCGATAATGAGGATCTCAGTATGGAAAGACTGACAGAGCTTGATGTTTATTCCCAACAGAAAATCACCGACATTAATTCATCTCTTTCAGAGAGCAAAAACAAGGTATTAAGCCAGAAAACATTAATGGAAAAGGCCGTGGCAGAACAAGCTGAGCACCAAAAGACGAAGCCTGCAATGACGGAAGAAGATACCGAAGAAAGGTTAAATGCAGTCCTGAAAGATTATGAAAACATGTCGCGTGAATTTTCCGAGAAGAAAGGAGCCATCCAACAGGAGCTGGATGCCAACGAAAAAGCCGAGAGTCAGTTAGGGAAACTTAGGAAAGATGCCGAAAACAAAAAAGCCGACTATCTGAAATGGGACAGGCTGAACAAACTTATCGGTGACGCAAAAGGCAACACCTTCAGAAAAATCGCCCAAAGTTATGTGCTGAACAGTCTGATTCATTCCGCCAACAGCTATATGAAGACACTGACCGACCGCTATACTTTGAAGGTGACTCCCGGCACCTTTATCATTATGATAGAAGATGCCTATCAGGGTTATGTGAGCCGTTCGGCAAGTACCATTTCTGGTGGAGAGAGCTTCCTCGTTTCCTTATCGTTGGCACTGGCACTCAGCGACATAGGACAGAATCTGGCGGTAGATACGCTCTTCATCGACGAAGGCTTTGGCACCCTCAGTGGCGAACCCTTGCAGAATGCCATCAACACGTTGCGCTCGCTGCATACCAAGTCGGGCCGTCATGTGGGCATCATCAGCCATGTGGAGGAGCTCCGGGAACGGATTCCTGTGCAAATCCAAGTGATACAGGAAGGCAACAACTCCAGCAGCGAGGTGAAAGTTGTGACGGCGTAACAATTAATAATTAACAATTAATAATTGATAATTAATAGGTTTCTTTTAGGTTTTAGGTTTCAGGGGTCAGGGGTCAGTGATCAGTGGTTAATAGTTTCAGTTTTCAGTTTTCAGTTTTCAACTCCTACCCTCTTATCTGCACCTTGAAACCTTCATCTATCAGGGGTTGTACAAGGCGTCGCATTTCCTCTTCGGAGAATTTTTTCAATCCTTCTTCTGGCGTGGGGCGGTCGATGGTATAAACCATGATTTCCCGGGGACGCAATTCCCGCACAATATCAATCCATCCGTTGACCACCTCTGGTGAAGCGGAGTCGAAATCACGACTGCGCAACATCATGGTTTGCAGAATGAAGTTGCCTTTGAATTGTTTAAGAGCATTGATGACACGCTGCACATCATAACCTGGTGCAGGCTGGTTTATTTTGGCAATCAGCTCGTTAGTGGGCGCATCAATCTTCATGATGGGATTATCCACCTTGGTCAACGCCTCGAAAACAGCCGGAATATGCACGCGTGTGGCATTGGACAACACAGAGACTTTGGCTTGGGGACAATATTTATCACGCAGTGCCAACGTATCTTCCACTATCTGCGGGAAATCCGGATTCAAGGTGGACTCACCATCACCACTGAAAGTGATGGAATCAATGGGTGTTCCATTCCGTTGACAATCTATCAGCTTATTTTCCAGAGCTTCACACACTTCGGCGGCCTTGGGCAGCCGCTGGTCGTTGCGGCCATCTTTGTTCCAGCCGCATTCGCAGTAAATGCAGTCAAAATTACAGAACTTGCCTTCCGTTGGCAACAAATTCATACCCAATGAATTACCCAAACGGCGGGAATGTATAGGTCCGAATACAGTATCTTCTCTCAGCATGATGTCATGAATTATTGTTTGCTTCCAACAAAATAGTCACTTTTGTCATCAAAAAGAATATTGAAGGAGGTCATAGTGCCATAAATACGTGTGATATATTGCTGTAAGTTAACCTTTTCCTCATCAGTAAGAGAGGCGCTGCTGTTGATATTCTGTTCCAGCACGCGAAGGCGGTCACGCATCATCACAATCTTGTGGAAAAAGGTTTCCACGGGAATTTCCTTGGGTTTCAAGTCGGGATTGGCAGGCTGCAGTATCATGGTTCCGCCTTCCCATTTCTTGCCGAGGGCCACACGGTTCTCAATGGCGTTATATTTGCTTAGGATAAAAGTTAACGCACGCTCAAATTCTTTGGCGTCCAGTCTTGGCCGACGGTCATCCTCATTGGTATCATTTGGTGTGACCACAGAGAAAGAAGCATTCATCTTGGAGAACTCCAGTTCTCCCCCACGCACAAATATAACCTTGTATGTCAGCTCTTTATTCTCACTGATAATACCTTCACCATATTTGTCATGTTGGATGCGCGTACCCACGCAAAAGTCTTTTTCTTCCATAGTTGTTGATTTAGCAGTTAAGAATGCAAAGATACAAAATTATTTGCATCCAATCCATGGCCATCCAATATTGATTGACACTTCTGTTACGGATGATACACCATGAAACTGTGATCATCGTAAAAGAAAATTATTTTCTCAATTTTCTTTTCCTTGATATGACAGGATTCATTTGCCGTCTGCGAAATTGGAGTTGTTGACACATTGTCAGCCATTTCCGACACTGGAACATTTTCCTCGGAATTTTGCCGAGGCTTGGCTTGAACTTGAGTTTGAGCTTGAGCCTCTGCTTTAACGTCTTCAGCATCCGCTTGCTCAACTCGCCGAGAATCGGTTTTTCCGGACTGCGGTAAGGCTTGAGTGTGAATATTTGATTCTGGAGCAGTCAACACAGGTTCTTTAGCTGGTTTATTTTCCTTTGTATCAACATTTTGAATCACATTTTGAGAGATTCCTTTTTCCTCCTCCGGTTTTACATTTTCCAACGGATTATCAATAGATGACTGTTGTAACACAGGTTCAGACACAACATTTGTCACTTCTTCGGGAGTTGAAGCAAGATTTTCACCTTCGTCAACAGCACCAAATAAGTCTGTCTGTACAAATGTCTTCTTGACTGGAACCATCTCCTCAGGATCTTTAATCATCTTGCCCACACCCATTATCAACCATTCTGTACTCACCTCGGGGAAAGCGGTTAGAACCTTTTTCGCAAAGTCTAAACTCGGCTGATTCCTACCTGTGAAAAGGTGAGTAAGGTTTGACCTGTTTACACCGACTTTTTCCGCAAAGCCAGCAGGTGTCTCTTCGTAATATTCCATTACGTGTTTAATTCTGTCAACCATCGTTTTTTATTTTTGTAATATTAAGTTTACTTTTGTGAATTACAATGTTTACAAGTCTAAATTATTTAATTTTACATTTATAAACAATTTTACATTTATAAACACGTGTTTACATCCGTTTTATTACGTTTGTAAAACAGCGTTTTAGTTTTGTAAACACAGTGGCAATCATTTGTCAAATCCTATTGCAAAGCAAAGTCAACGTGACACCTGTTTACAAACACGCTGCAAATATACGCATAAATTCCGACATACATTCACTTACGTAATTTTGTTGATAAATATCTGAAGTAATTGATTAAAATACAAAATGAAAATACTGATAATAAATAAATTACATTGTAAAATAATCAGAAGTTTAAAATGTTTATAAATCATGATTACAATCTAAAGTGCTGCTGTAACATTAATT
>CACXXY010000094.1 GCA_902771655.1 uncultured Bacteroidota bacterium
GACTTTGTGGAAGTCGAAATCGGGAACCTCTTTCAGGTTCTTGTCGGCATCATTCAGGTTGAGGGCGGCGGCGGAAAGGGCCACTTTCACCACTACTTGCTTGGTGTTTTCAGCGAAATAGATGATAGCTTTGCAGTTGGTGCCGGTGATGGCGTTGACCGAATCCACACGCTGGTCGTTCACGTAGAACTCCACTTTGGCGATGCGTTGGGAGAAAAGCATGGAGAAATTCAGCTTCTGGTGTTCGTTCCATGCTTTGGAATCACGTAACCCCACGATTTTGTTGGCCTTGGCGTCATAGCTGATGACGCTGTTCAACACCATGTCACGATGTTTCAGGTCGAGAATGATGCCTTTGGGCATATCGTTGTCGGGGTAGGTGTAACGATGCACACCCACTCGTGGGGTGCAGGTCAGTTCAGCTTTTACCTTATACTTGTCGAGCCACACGGAGTAATAACCTGGCTCAGCAATTTCTTTGCTATGAGAAAACTTGGAGCAGTACTCGCTGTTGATGACTGAGGCTTTGCCGGTGAAAGGCATCAGCAGGATGTCGCCATAGTCGGAGCAGCCGGTACCGCTGAGGTGGGTATGGCTGAAGCCGTACACCACATTGTCCGAATAGTGGTAGGCCGAGCAACCGTCCCAGCCGTCCAAGCGGGTGTCGGGACTGAGCTGTACCGCTCCAAACGGCACGATGGCACCGGGGTAGGTGTGTCCGTGGAAATCCGTGCCCACCAAGGGATTGACGTATTGAACTAAATTTTCCTGTGCGGAAGCCACTGTTCCAAACAGGATCACCATTAGGGTTAATGTCAGGATGCGTTTCATTTTTATGTTGATTTGTTTATGTTAAGTCGTTCACTTCGTTCACTCGGAGAGACACTCACTTCGTTCGTTCGGGGAGACACTCGCTATGCTCGCTCGGGGAGTCGCTCATTACATTCGCTCGGTAAGACGATGATCATCTTTCCGTCTTTTCGTCTTCCCGAATGCACGCAGTGCATGTCTCCACGTCTTCACGTTTCCACGTTCAACTCTCCGTTGTCTATCATCCATCTCACCACTTTCACCACTTTTTCTTGGGTGAATTTTTGGGAAACCTTGATAATAAGGTCTTTAATGTCTTTTATGCCTGATACGGCAACTTTTTTTACTTCTGTACTAATGTCTTTAAAGTCTTTATTATTTACCTCTTCTTTGTGCACTTTCAGGCACACATCGCATTTACCGCAGGCGGGACTTTTATGCTCGCCAAAATAGGCCAAAAGCAGCTGACTGCGGCAGGTGTCTTCGCATTGAACAAAGTGCAAAACTTCGTCTAATCGCTTTTGCGCCACCTCTTTGCGGCGTTTGTAGATGTCGGGGCTGAAGTACAGGTAATCTTCGTCCACTCTCGGGGTAAGGAAGGTGATGAGTGCTTGTTCGGTTTTGGGCGAATAGCTCCACAGTCCCATGCGGGCCAGCTTGTGAAGCAGGCTGACGGCTTCTTCCTCGCTGATGCCGGCTCGCTGGGCGATTTCGGCCTCGTCAATCTTGACATAGCGTGTGAAAAGACCGCTGTAAGAGCGCAGAATCAGCTTGATAAATTCATCGTATTCAGGATTTTTCTCTTCAAAAATTGTCAGTCGTTCCCCACCGATGCTCATGCTGAGCTGTGAGGTGCTTTTTCCGTCCTCACTGAGAAAAACCATGCCCATCTTTTCCAAAAACTTGATAGAATTGTAGATGGCCACCATATTCATGGCGGCGGGTTTCAGCAGTTCGCCTATGCGGAAAGGGAAAGTGCGGCCAGCCCCGTCACCGAGGGCAATATTGTAATGGTTGCACAATATATTATATACTTTGCGGATGTCCTCAATGGGTGGGAAAGTCAGCTCGAAATTTCGTTTCAGTTCTCGGATGTCGGCATCGTCGTAAAGCATGATGGCCACGGACTCTTTCTCGTCGCGGCCTCCGCGTCCTGCCTCCTGGAAATAGCCTTCCAAGGTGTCGGGAATGTCGATGTGGATGACAAAACGCACGTCGGGTTTGTCAATGCCCATGCCGAAAGCGTTGGTGGACACGATGACGCGGGTCTGGTCTTGCATCCACTCGTTTTGTTTGCGGTCGCGGGTGGCACTGTCGAGACCGGCATGGTAGAAGTCGGCGGCGATGCCGTTGCGTTGCAGAAATTCGGCGGTCTCCTGTGTTTTGCGGCGATTGCGCACATATACGATGCCTGTGCCGGGGAAGCGCTGCATGATGCGCAGCATACGGTTGTTTTTATCTTCTTCTTTTACAACATAATAGGTCAGATTGGAGTCTATCCTGGATGTCCTTCACCACTTCGGGAGTGGCGGTGGCGGTCAGCGCAAGTATGGGCACTTTCGGAAAAAACTGGCGTATCTCGGCGATTTCGAGGTAGGGAGGACGGAAGTCGTAACCCCATTGCGAGATGCAGTGCGACTCATCGACGGCGATCAGTCCGACGCGCAGATGTGACAGCGTAGCCCGGAAATTGTCGGTTTTGAGGCGTTCGGGCGACACGTACAGAAACTTGAATTCCGGGTCGAAAGCACAGTTGTTGAGCACCAGTTCGATCTCGTGCTTGCTCATGCCGGAATATAGGGCTGCGGCTTTGATATGGCGTTTGCGCAGGTTGGCCACTTGGTCCTTCATCAGGGCGATGAGTGGCGAAATGACGATGCACAGTCCGTCGAGGGCGAGGCCGGGTACTTGGAAACAGATGGACTTGCCGCCGCCGGTGGGCAACAGGGCCAGGGTGTCGCGACCGTCCATCACCGACAGGATAATGTCCTCCTGCAGCGGCCTGAAACTGTCGTAACCCCAGTGGTCTTTCAGTATTTTATGTATCTGTTCCTGCTTGGTCATTCGCTGATGCTAATAAAAATGCAAAGTTACACAAAAAATGCTTGCTACAGAAACACTTTTCAAGTAAATGTTTTTCTGATTTGACAAAAACATCAAAAACACTTTTCAAGTTGGAAGAATTGAGTGATTGGTTTTACGCAGCAAGCTGCTAAAACCAATCATTCATTTCTTCCTTTTCTATCGAAAAAACATTTACTTGAAAAGAAATAACAAAAAAAACATTATTCCTTTTTTGTTCTTCTCTTAAAAAATCTCTTCGCTTAAAACAATAAAAACATTTTTAATGCGTTTATATTCCATAATTAATATGTAATAAGTAATTATATTAATCATAATATTTGGTAATAAAATGATTTAGAATGTATAGTATAAAGAAATTAATTACTACGGATTCGGAATTAACAAGAAGGTTGAGAACTTATACATTTGATTTGTTGGGATGCTGTCAGCAAGTGCATCGAGAACTGGGTCCTTTTCTGAATGAATACATGTATCAGGATGCTTTGGAGATTTTATTGATAGAAAAAGAAATACCACATATCAGAGAGTATGGTTTCTATGTTGAATTCCATAATCAAAAGATTCCCCACAGACATATTGTTGACTTCTTTTGTAAGGAAAAGGTTTTTGTTGAATGCAAGGCGATTGAACATAATGGCCCAGCCCAGAGACAACAATTATGGAATTATATGCGACTCACTAACATGTCAATAGGGATACTATATAATTTTGCCCCCATCATAGATGAAGGCGAGCGGTATTACTTGGATGCTAAAACAAAAACCATGTATGCTTTCTAATAATTATGTTCAAAAAGTAGGATAAAATAATCATATAGATAATACCATGATTTTTTTGAATGTTTTTTCAATTGAAATTTGAAGGAAGATAGAGAAAATGGTATATTGTTTTTCTTTTACAGCAAAGATTTGAGGGTTAATATGGAAAAAAGGCATATTGTTTTTCTTGTTTTTTCTTTTGCGGCTGAGAGAATGCTGATTTGAGAGGGACAAAAGCAAGCTTGCTTGTGTTTTTGTCCCGTCAAATCAGCGATGCTTGTTAAAGCAACAGCAGCGAAAGTGTTTTTTATGTTTTTGTCAAAAATTGAGGAAGAAGCCGCAAAAGTGTTTTTATTGTTTTTGTCAAAAAAAAGAAGCAACTTGAAAAGTGTTTTTTGTATTTTTGCAGATTATAAAGTATAGAAAAACAAGATGAAAAAAATTTTAGTGACCGGGGGTGCCGGTTTTTTGGGCTCACATTTGTGCGAAAGGCTGCTCAAAGAAGGCAATGATGTGATCTGCCTCGACAATTATTTCACGGGCCGTAAGCGGAATATTGTACATTTGATGGGGAATCCGTATTTTGAAGTGATTCGTCACGACATTACCGAACCCATTGATATAGAGGTGGATCAGATTTATAATATGGCTTGTCCTGCCTCTCCGGTACATTACCAGTTTGACCCCATCAAGACCATCAACACCTCGGTGGTGGGGGCGGTGAACATGCTGGAATTGGCCAACCGCACTGGAGCCAAGATATTGCAAGCCTCCACGAGCGAGGTATATGGTGACCCATTTGTGCACCCGCAGCCGGAGGAATACTGGGGTAATGTTAATCCCATAGGCATTCGCTCATGTTATGACGAGGGCAAGCGTTGTGCCGAAACCCTTTTCTTCGACTATCACCGACAGAACAAGGTGAAGATCAAGGTAGTGCGTATTTTCAACACCTACGGTCCCCGCATGTTACCCGACGATGGCAGGGTAGTGTCCAATTTTATTGTGCAAGCATTGAAAAACGAGGATATTACCATTTATGGCACTGGCGAGCAAACCCGTAGCTTTTGTTACTGTGATGATATGATTGACGGCATTATCCGAATGATGAACACAGATTACGGGGTGACAGGTCCGGTTAATTTGGGTAATCCCAAAGAATTTACTATCAAGCAGTTGGCTGAACTTGTAGTAGAGTTGACGGGTTCAATATCCAAAATCATTTACCATCCGGCGGTGCAGGACGACCCGCAGCAACGCCAGCCCATCATCGACAAGGCCAAGGAGATTCTGAACTGGCAACCCACCATAGAACTCCGTGAGGGATTGGCCAAAACGATAGCGTATTTTAAGGAGAATGGTATTGGAATTAACAATTAATAATTAATAGTTTATAGTTAATAGTTACGGGTGGATAATTATCCATTATTCATTATTAATTATTAATTGAGTTATAGTTCTCTTTGTGCTCGTGCATAGTCTTCGGGGATGCCTATGTCAATGAAATAGCCATCAGACTCTATTCCAAAAAGTGGCTTGGTTGCCACATGTTTCTCCATCACATCTTTCTCAAATGAAAATTTCTGTGGAAGATTTAATGATTGGATCAAGTTTTTGTTTATCAAATAGATACCACCATTAATCAGGCCTTCTCCTGAAGCGGCTTTTTTTTCAGTAAAGCTGAGAATACGTCCGTTGCTGTCGGTATTCACACGGCCATATCTGCTGGTATCGGCCACATGGCGCAAAACGATACTCAGCTGGCTTCCACAACGTGTATGAAATTCTTCCAAAGCGGAAAAGTCTGCCTTAAAGAGTGTGTCACCGTTCAATACTAATATGTTTTCATTTTTGCAGAATGACAGGGCGTATGCAATACCTCCACCTGTACCCAATGGTTCTGTTTCTACGGCATATTGTATATTCAGGGTTTTGTATTGTGCGCCGAAATAGTCCTCTATCTTTTCATGCAAATATCCTACTGATAACACTACTTTGGTGTAGTTGTAATCTATCAGATAATCAAGAATATAAGTTAAAAATGGCCTTCCGTTGACGGGTGCCATCGGTTTGGGAAGTTCTTTCACCACACTTTGCAGACGTGTGCCGAAACCACCGGCTAAAATAACAGCTTCTTTATCTTTTCTATTCATCGTTAGTTATTTTTCTTCAACCCCACATAAACGCAGTGCAGTGTGGGGTTATTGAAATTCTTGCCTCTTCGAGGCTGCTCAATGAAAAATATTCCATTACATGGTCCATGTTTTCAATCCCTCATTGACAAACTCATAACGTTTGGCTTGTCCTCCAAACGTGTGTAGAGCGTCGATTACTGCATAGCGGGTGGTGGAAGGACAATAGAAGAACATAAATCCACCACCTCCGGCACCAGAAATCTTTCCTCCTGAGGCACCTGCTTTGATAGCTGCGTCATATACACTGTCAATCAGTTCGTTGCTGATGCTATCGGCCATTTGTTTTTTATACTGCCAACCAAAGTTCAGAATTTCACCTATAGAATCAATATCGCCTTTCAATAAGGCTTCCTTCATCTGAATGGCCTGTTCTTTCAATTTCAGCATGGCATCAATGGATTTTTGCTTTTTGGCCTTGACGTTTTTCTGCTGGTCCTCTATGATTTTGGCAGACACATGGCTGGTGGCGGTATAATACAGTACCAGGTTGTGGGCTAATTCATCCATATAACGTTGACGGATACGCAAAGGATTTACAATCACATTGTTACCGATAAATTCCATATAGTTAAAACCTCCGAATGTGGCCGCATATTGGTCTTGTTTTCCCCCAGTCATGGCTAAATCCTCGCGTTCGATTTCGTATGCCAAGTGCGCAATATCATATTCACCAAGTGGAAGTTTAAGCCATTCTACAAAGGCTCCTAAAATAGAGACTACCAAGGTGGATGAGGTTCCTAATCCAGAGCCTGGGGGAGAATCTACAAAACTGGATATCTTAAAAGATAAAGGTTTATGGGTGAATTGTTTGACAATGCGGTTATATACGCCTTTGTGAAGAATGAAGAAACCATCAGGATTTATCTCCTCACAAGTGTCAAATTCCTCCCGTAGTTCGGTGCGGGCAGGGTTGTCGAATACTATCTTGCCATCATTGGTGGGTTCTAAAGTGGTATAGGCATACATGTTGATGGTGGCATTTAAGATGGCTCCACCATAAATGTCTGAAAAGGGAGAGACATCGGTGCCTCCTCCGGCCAAGCCTAATCTTAAGGGTGCTTTGCTTCTGATTCTCATGTTCTTAGCTGTTTCAATAGAAATTATAATTGATGGATGGCTTCAACAAATCTCTGCCATGAATACTTTTTCTTCTCTTCCGCAATGTTGGCTTCATAGCCAGTCTCCCGGTGGTGCTCGAAGAAGTCGCACAAGGCATCGGCAATTTGTTGGCTGTCGGGTTCCACTACATAGCCGATTTTACCATGGGGAACAATCTCTGCCAAGCCACCCACATTAGTCACTAACATAGGTTTCTCGAAGTGGAAGGCGATTTGTGTCACGCCGCTTTGGGTGGCGGTTTTATAGGGTTGCGCCACAATGTCTGCCGCACTGAAAAAACGGTTGACTTCACTGTCAGGGATAAAATCTGTATGTAATTCCACCTTGTCTTCAATATGCAAGTCCTTGATTTGCTTTAGATAAGGAGCTGAATCACCATAGAACTCTCCGGCGACCAGCAATTTGATATTGGATTCTTTGAGCCGTTGGTCTGCGAAGGCTGAAAAGAGCAAATCTAACCCTTTGTAAGTCCTGATAAATCCGAAAAACAGCACATAGCGGAATTCCGGACTTAGATTAAGCAGTTGCAAAGCCTTTTCTTTGGGAAGTCGCTCTCCATAATGGTCGTATAGCGGGTGTGGACTGAAAACCGCTGGTTTGTCCTGGGTGAACAGGCGCAGGTCTTGCAATACCGATTTCGACATGGCAACGAAGCCTTGGGTCGGTTTGATGAAATATTTCACAAAAAGTTTGTCTCCGATACGGTGCTCATGCGGAATGACGTTGTCAAGGATGGAAATGATGCGGGTGTGCTTGTTCCTCCGTACCATGCGGGCGATGGTGCCAAAACAGGGTGCCATAAAGGGGAGCCAGAATTTGGTAATCATCAGGTCGGGCTTCTTGCGGGCGATTTCTCTTCCGACTTTAATCCAGTTGAATGGATTGTATGAATGTACTTTCCTGATAATATGCAGGTCTTTCGGTGCCGATTCTGTGCTATACTGGGTTTTCCCGGGAAATAGGAAATTCGGATACTGATGTGTGAAGGTATAAATCTCCACTTCGTTACCTTGTTGGAGGTATTCGTATGCAAGACGTTCGTTGAATGCCGCCAAGCCTCCACGATAGGGATATGCTGTTCCTAAAATGACAATTTTCATTTTATGCTGAATTGAAAAGACAAAATTACAAAAAAAAACCGATTATTCAAGCTTAATGCCTCGAATACCGCAATTTTGGGCGAAAAGCATGTCGGAATCGCTGTCGCCAATCATCAGAGTGGTGTCGGAATCAATGTCTGGATAGTCATGCAGAATGTCCAGAAACATGCCAATACCGGGTTTCCGTCGCGGATCTTCTTCGGTAAGGGCGGTGCAATAGTAAATCTGGTCGATTCGTCCCCCAGCCTGTTCAATTTCCTGGCACATCCGCCGGTGGATGTCGATCAGGTCTTGTTCGGTCATCAGACCTTTGCTGACCCCCCGCTGGTTGGTAACCACAAAAATGTATTTGACAGCTTGCGCCCATTGTGCAAGTGTCTCTTTCACATCGGGAAGGAACTCGAACTCAGACCATTGCTTCACATAGTCGTTGGGACGCAAACGGTTGATGACGCCGTCGCGGTCCAGCAACAGAGTGTCAAATCCGCTGATGTCAATATCCGAGAGCTTCATTATACTACAGATTATTTTATTGCATGTTTTGTCCGAAGAATCTGTCTTCTAACATTAGGCAAAGACAATGATACACAGGTAGATGCAGTTCTTGGATTTTATATGTTTCGGTTTCAGGAACTTGGATGCAAATGTCCGACAAAGCTGACAATTTGCTTTCCTTGCTGCCCGTCAGTCCGATGATTTTCACCCCTTTGGCCTTGGCTACAATGGCCGCATAAATGATGTTTTTGCTGTTGCCTGAGGTGGAAATGGCCAAAAAGCTGTCACCAGACTGTCCAAAACCGAGCATTTGTTGGGCAAAGACCAGTTCGGGAACGCAGTCGTTCATGTAGGCGGTGGATAGTCCCGGGTGACCGGTCAGGGCTATGGCGGGCAGTGCTCCTTGTAGGTGTTCCGCTATGGTGGTTCCCATGTCAGGGTCAATGTCTATGCAGCATTGGGCCAGGTCGTGGTCAATAGGGCGGGGGAGCTTGAACCCTTTCATCAGTTCTCCAACAATGTGTTCGGAATCCGCCGCGGAACCGCCATTGCCGGCAACCAACAGCTTGTGTTGCGACAGATACGATTTCTCCATCAAGAAGTATGCTTTGGCGATGGAGTCCTCACAGCATTTGAGCGCTGGATACCGTTCTGTCAGGGTATTAATATGTGCTTTTAGTTTGTTTTCCAAAAGGTTGAACATGAATTATGTCTATTTAAGAATTAATTCTGCAAATTTACATAAATTTCCCGAATTACACACAGACATAAAATTTTTTGTAGGGAAGCAATGCATTGCATCCGAAAAATATTATCGAGGAAAGATACGAATTATTGTTGAAATGATGAATTATTTTGTTCGAAGAATCACATTGTGTATGTAATATATGTATAATGCTGATTTACAGTTAGATGTGAGATATGCCAAAAAAATGAAAATCAATACTTGTGGGATGAAATTTTTTGGGTAACTTTGCAGTTTGAAATAAGTTCATTATTTTAGTATATAATATATTGACAATTAGAAAATTATGAATATGAAAGAAGTGTTTAAGAAGTTGTTGCCCTATGTGGTGGCGGTGGTTGTTTTTATTGTTTTAACACTAATATATGCCTCTCCAGTTCTGGATGGCAAGGTGATTAATGCTGGGGATACCAAGAGTTGGGAGGGAATGTATCAGGAATGCAAGGCATACAATGACAGTGGTAATTACAGTTGGTGGACGGGCTCCATGTTTGGTGGTATGCCTTCTTATCAGACGGGAGGAGGCACGTTTGGCACTCCCATGGTGTATATTAATTTTAGAAGTATGGCACAGCTGTGGTTTCCTTCCACATTGGCTTTGATTCTTGCGTATTTTCTGGGCTATTTTATATTGTTGCGTGCTTTCAAGGTCAATGAATGGCTTTCTATTGTGGGGGCTATCGCTATAGCATTATCATCTTATTTTATTTTCATTATTCCTGCTGGACACAATACCAAAGCTCAGGCGTTAGCTTTCCTACCTGTCATCATTGGCGGATTTCATTTAATATTTCAGAAGAATTATGGTTGGGGTATCATTCTTACGATGGTTTACACCTCCTTTACCATTATGCTTCATCCTCAGATGACTTATTATATTTTCATGTTGATTGGACTCCTATCCATCGCAGAATTATATATTCATATCCGTGAAAAACGTTGGAAGGATTTACTTATCGGCATCGCAGCATTTGCATTGGCTTTTGCTGTAGGAGTTGGAGTGCAGTCCGCTTTTTATATGGTTAATCGAGAATATTCCCAGGAAACCATGCGTGGAGGTCATTCAGAATTGGTGAAGGAAGATGATGCAGTGAATAAGACCAGTGGTTTAAGTTTGTCGTATATCACTCAGTATAGTTATGGCATAGGTGAAACCTCCACTTTGCTGATTCCTGGGGCAAGAGGCTATGCATCTGCTTATAATGTGGGTACCAATTCCAAGGTGTATGAGGCAATGGTAAAAAACGGTATGCCAAGAAGGCAGGCCGAAGAATATTGTAAAGCTATGCCTACTTATTGGGGAGGTAATGAGGGAACTTCAGGACCAGTGTATGTCGGAGCCATTGTGTGTTTCCTTTTTATTTTGGGCTTGCTGATT